>JAISPR010000073.1 GCA_031274765.1 Nitrososphaerota archaeon
CAAAATAACTTAAATACAAAATAACTTAAATACAAAATAACTTAAATACAAAATAACTTAAATACAAAATAACTTAAACACAACAAAAAACAACACAACCAAAATCAACAGCACACACACCCAAAAAAACAAACAAAAACACTAACAAACAAACCAGACAACTCCAACCCCAAACCCAACACCCAAACACAAAACACAACAAAAACCCCAAACCACAAAACAACGCCTAAAATATCCCCCACAAACTGTCCGAAAACTAACAAAAATCCTTGAAAAACAACAAAAGAACTGTTTTTTTCCGTCCGTTTCCGCCAAAAACACAAAAAGTTCTAGTTTTTAGACAGTCTCCCACGCTCACCGTCTGCTTAAACCTACACAAAAAAGTTTTCACCCCCAAACATAAAGATCCAACTCACATTTTAAGGGCGACTTCTGAAAACCTATATTTTTCCAAAAAACGTCTGCTGAAAACCGTGTAACTCTGTTGCTTGGTTTTCTGAAATGGGGTTTCTAGAGGTTGCCTAAACAGTCTCCCACGCATATCCGCCCATATCTTAAAACACACAAGCAAGCAAAACTACACCTGAGGTCCTAAAAAGTAGAGTGGTTAAGTTTTTTTAGGGGAACATACATTACAAAAGTGCGAGTTATCTATCTACAAATTTATGGTGGCTACTATGGTTGAAAACGTAAAAGAACTTTTAAAACTCCACAACAACCTCACCCACGAAGTGTATCTTGACAACGAAAACTCTAGCATAGTTCCCCAAGAAGTCCTTGACGCAATGCTACCCTACTGGAACAAAAAAGCCTACGGCAACCCAACCCTAACCCATAAACCCGGCTGGGAAGCATTTGAAACCATCATGAACGCCGCAAACAAAATCAGCCGCTACATAGGCGCCAAAAACCTCGAAGAACTCACTTTCACCCCTGGTGAAACCGAAGCCAACAACATCGCCATCCAGGGCGCCGCATTTCTCCAAAAAACCAAAGGCAAAAAAATAGTCATATCCGAAATCGAACCCATTAACGTCATACAAACAGCCGCGTTGATGAGCAAATTCGGATTTACAACCACTAAAATCCCAGTAAACAACGAAGGCTTCCTAAACCTCAAAAAACTCTCCGAGGCCATCGACAACGAAACCATACTAGTCAGTATTGCTAGCGTAAACAACGAAATCGGCACCATACAGCCCATCAAAGAAGCCATTGATATAGTCAAAGACAAAAACCCCCAAACACTTTTCCACACAGACGCCTCTGACGCCTATGGCAGAATTCCCCTAAATGTTGAGAACCTGGGCGTGGACATAGCAACTGTGAGTAGCTTTAAAATCCAAGGTCCCCGCGGAATGGGCGCTTTGTATGTAAAAGACGGCATAAACCTCGAACGTATTATCGAGGGTTCCATTGGCACTCAAAAGCTCTGGCCAGGCATTGAAAACACCCCCCTGATTGTAGGCTTCACCAAAGCTTCTGAATTGGCATTTGAAAACTTTGAAGCAACCACCACAAAAATGCGCCTACTCCGAGATAAACTAGTCGAGGGTATATTTGCTAACCTGGTGGATCTGCGATTTAACGGCCCAAAAAACAAGCGTAGCCCCGACAACGCCAACATTAGCATTCTACGTGCGGAAGGCGAAGCCCTAACTATCGAACTTAGCCTCAATGGTGTTTATGTGTCCAGCGGTTCTGCTTGTAGCCGCAGACTCCTCCAACCTAGTCATGTACTAATAGCCATTGGACGTATTTTTGAAGAGGCTCATGGTAGTATTCTTATGAAAACCACTCGATATCACACAGAAGACGATATATCCTACGTACTTAGTGTTTTACCCACTGCTGTTAATCGTATTCGAGGGATAGTTGGCTCGACAGGAGTACACTAACATGTCACGTATACCCTTACCCTATAACCCAAAAGTTATGGAACTATTTCGTAACCCCAAAAATCTTGGCAAGATGGAAGATGCAAGTGTTATTGCTGTCGCAGGTAACCCTGCATGTGGCGATATGATTACTTTTTATCTAAAAATCAACGAAGCGACCCAAATCATAGAGAAAGCTCAATTCGAAAGCTATGGTTGTGCTGCTAACATCGCCACTGCAAGTATAGTTACCGAGATGATAAAAGGCTTAACTATAGAGCAGACCTGGAATGACATAACCTGGAAAAAAGTTACTGAAGAAATCGGCGGGTTACCCAGTGTAAAATTCCACTGCGGGGTTCTTGCTGTTGGCGCAATCAAACGGGCCATACGCCAATACCTCACCCAAAAAGGCACAGCACTCCCCGACTGGTTGCCCAAAGACTTTACCTTTGAGGAAAAACAAGCCCTGGAAGAAGAGGAACTAGCAAAAACTCTATCAAAGAGGCAAACCCCTGAGGCCGAAAAGTAACGTGAACATCCAAGCAATTCGCCAAGATTTCCCTATTTTAAACCGTCAAATCAACGGTAAGCCCCTAATATATTTTGATAATGCAGCAACCAGTCAAAAACCCTACTCAGTCATCGATGCTATAACAAACTATTACCAATACCACAACGGTAACATTCACCGCGCAATTCATACTCTCTCAAGTGAAGCTACAGAACTGTTTGAAAAATCCCGAGAAAAAATCAGTAAATTCATAAACGCCAAGTCCCCCAACGAAATTATTTTTACCCGTGGCACAACTGAGGCTATCAACCTGGTTGCGTACTCTTTGGGGTGTGATACTTTGGGTAGCGATGATGAAGTGCTGATTTCACTTATGGAACATCACAGCAATATTGTGCCCTGGGAAATCATTGCAAAATGTCGCGGATTCACTGTAAAATATGGTCATGTCAACAAAGATGGCACCCTAGACTACCAAGATTTTATGAGTAAAATTACTAAAAAAACAAAAATCTGTTGTCTAAGTCATGTCTCAAACGTTACCGGGGTCATAAATGATGTTAAATGTATAGCTAAAGTTGCCCATGATAACGGTGCATTGATGCTAATTGATGGCGCCCAATCAGTTCCTCACATGAAAGTCGATGTACAAGATTTAAATGTTGATTTCCTGGCATTTTCTGGACACAAAATGCTTGGTCCCACTGGAGTTGGTGTTTTGTATGGTAAAAAAGAAGCTCTTCAAAAAATGACCCCTTTCCAGGGTGGTGGCGAGATGATAAAAGATGTCTCTTTTAGTGCAGACCACTGTGTTGTGTCGTGGAATGAATTACCCTGGAAGTTTGAGGCGGGTACACCTGATATTGCAGGCGTAATTGGGCTAGGTGCGGCTATAGATTATCTTGTAGCTTTGGGCATGGATAATGTATTTAACCATGAAAAAGACCTAACTCAATACGCTACTGAGTGTCTAAAGAAATGTCGTGACATAACTCTCTATGGCCCAACTGATTTATCCCAAAAATGTGGTATTTTGCCCTTTTGTTTGCGTGGGTTTTCTTCACATGAAACTGCGGCACTGTTTAACGAATACGGGATTGCTCTGCGCAGTGGTTATCATTGTGCCCAACCTTTGCACCAAATCCTCAATCTGCCCTCCTCTGCTAGAGCAAGTTTCTATATCTATAACACTAAAGCTGAAATCGATCGGTTCATAGAAATTATAGAGGAGCTCAACTCGTAATGTCTACGGTTGCAGATTATGTTTCGCGTATAGAGGGTACTTGTGGTGCAGAAAGTGATATTATAGTCACTTTTAAATACGAAAAAAAAGATGAAGTTATTGCCAATATAATGAAAAAAGCTCAACTCAAAAATGCCCTTGCAGGTATAATTTTTGAATTGACTTTTGAGGGGCAATCTTTTCGTCTCTATACTAGTGGTAAAGCAATATTTCGTGGGTTTAAAACAAAAATGGCTCTTATGGATTTTTTAGCTAAACTCTTAGTTGTCTAAATTTTGGTTAGTTATTTTTTGTTTTTGATTTTAGTGTGGGGTTATGTTTATTTTTTGTGTGGTTGAGGGTGATTTTAGGTGGCAGCGGTAATATACTTGTACATAGTTCAAGGTATACAGGTTTGTAGGACTTGCTTAAAACGGCGTATAATCCAATATTGTGGGGCCAAAAAGCGGCAGATCCGGCGGTTTCAATTATTATACCTACTTACAAACGGGGGCACCTGCTACATCATGTCTTAGAAGCTCTAACCAACCAGACCGACAAAGATTTTGAAGTATTGTTAATTGTGAAACCCAGTGGAGATAAAACTGAGCGGGTAATCGAGGAATACCGTGAAAGATTAAAAATAAACCTTGTTCTACAACATTTTGGTTATGTTACTGATGCATTAAATCTTGGGTTAAAAAATGCCGCTGGAAAAATCATTGTTTTCATAGATGATGATGCGATTCCTTTTCCAAATTTAGTGCAGTCTTACATATTGGCTTATTCAACACCTGAAATAGGGGGGGTTGCCGGTGATGTGGTGCCTGTTGTTTTGCAGGGTGATGTGGTTTGCGAATTCAAAGATACCCCCTCAGAAATTGTGCTCGCAAAAACTCCCAAAAATGCATTGGCCCAGAAACTCGGTGCTCGCCCATTGCAGGGGTTGGAGGATTATTTGATCTATATATCAAAAGCGGGGTTTGTTTCTCTAAATTATAATGTTGTACACAAAATGTTTGGTCAATCAGTGAATTCTCTGCTTGCTAAGGGGGCAAACATGTCTGTTTCCTCTACGGCTTGTGCGGGGTTTCAGTTTCCAACTTCATGGATTCTTGGCTTAACTTTTGAACAATACCTGGGGTGGCATCTGTGGAAAAAAGGCTACCGGGTTATCTTTAATCCAAATATAAAAGCCTACCATATACATCACGGTCAATCGCTATCGCGCCACATCAAAGATACCAAAAAAAGCTCTGTTCTCTGTGCTGAAAATAGATTTCTATTCTATCGGCTATATGGCAGTGAACCGGGCCTTTCATTACTCAATAGATCTGTATTACTGTTAATTGAGTTGCTTGCGGACCTAAGAGGCATTTGTCTGCATAAGGATCTTTCTCGCATAGGCATGTTCAAAGACAAAATTTTCGCCGAGTTAATAGGTGTACGGTGGCTTATCTGCAAAAAATTAGGCCTAAACTATTCCCCGCTTGCAGAGTTGCAAAAAATGCTACCCTAAAAAATGGTGAGAAAATACGGTGCGATGGGTTGCTGAAAATCTGCAATTCCCAACTATTGTTGCAAACTATTTTTACCCCCTCTAACCCTCAAACACCCATAAAACGTGAAAATGAAAAATAACCCCGCGCTAAAGACTTAAATAATTATCCGGTCTGTTTCTTACGTATCTGATTACTCAGAGAATGTCACAAAATTATATATGGATGATGAAAACATGAAAATCTGTATGATTTCAGGCATAGCAAAATTTTCTGGGGGATTAGAAAACGTAGTTGATGATTTAAGCAAAGTCCTAACTAAACACAACATAGTTGTTAACATCTTTGGACGCAGCAACCAAGATTTCGTAGAATCGGGACATAACTGCAAAACAATTGGAATTCGCCCCTACTCCAGAATAGGCATACCTCCACATTACGGAAAATTCGAATACAACCTAAAAACCTGGCGAAAAACCAAAACTTATGGCCCCTACGACATAATTCATGGCCACGGCGATAACTGTTTTTTCTCCTCCCTATTTAGAGACAAAACCCCCTTCGTGATGACTTTCCACGGAACCATGATAAAAGCGCTACAGCAATCAACAGACCCACGCGATAAACCCTTTATTTACGCTGAAAAAATCGCCGCCGCCAAATGCGATATTGCTGTAGCCTGCTCAAAAGCAGTAAAAAACGAACTTGTACAATATTACAACATATCCCCAAACAAAATCAAAGTAATCCACAATGGCGTAAACATAGAAAAATTTACCCCCCTCGATAAAAAAGAAGCCCGTAAAAAACTCTTATTACCCCAACAAAATACCTACGCCCTCTGGGTAGGCAGCAATCCTCAACGCAAAAGACTCTCAACAGCCATCAAAGCAGTCGAACAATCACACTGCTCAAAGCTCCTAGTCGCCGGAATGACAGGCACCCCCGCGGGAAAAACTATTTTCTTGGGCAAAGTATCCGAACAGGATCTAATTACCGCCTATAGCGCCGCAGACATTTTGCTTTTCCCAACAATATATGAAGGCTTTCCGATGGTTCCCCTAGAAGCCATAGCCTGCGGCCTGCCCGCAATAGTCTCAGAGGAATCAAATCTGGGAGAAATAATCACACAGGGAACTCACGGTTTTGTTGTTAAAGAAAAAACCCCCCAGGGGTATCAAGAAAAAATCGATCAAATTATTAACGACCCTGCAATGCTAAAAGAAATGTCCACTAAATGCCGGGAACTTGCTTTAACGTATTGCTGGCAAAATCAAACAGAAAAATACAGACTAATCTATCAATGGCTCTTGAAAAATTAATACCTATCCACCCATTGCAGAAGCATCAACTTTTGCTGACTGACGCTTTTTAAATGCTATGTTCACCCGCATTTTTGTGCGACTAACCCAATTTACTGCTGGCAAAAGCGGATACTTGATGGCATCAGGCAGGGCATCCTTGAGCTCTTGATGGAGGCCCAGTTTAACCGCTAATTTTCCCTTCGATGTGAGCGGTATGTAGTAGCGGGTTATGTTCAACTTGGAAAAACCATTGTTTTCTTTGAAACGATCAAGGGAGGGGTGATTGCCTATGCGGCCATACATCAGCCAGTGCTCACCTCTTTTAGCACAAACCTCCACAGCCTTAGCTATGAGCGCATTGTTTATCGATTTGTCTAGATGTTTTTGCATGGCCAGTATGTTTGAAAGTATAGCTATATTATCCCCATGCAGTATCTGACTAAATCCTACAAGTTCTCCACCTATGTAGGCCCCTACGTAGGTAGAATTATCTTCACTATACATGTTAGTTGCTACGGTCTCACGTGATTCACCATAATGTGGAAAAGCCCGGCCCTGACGCACCGGGATTTCATTATAAATTCTCCAAATCCCCTCAGCAAGCTTATCTGACTGCGAAACAATATCGACTTGAACCCCATCTTTTTCTGCTCTACGAACCATATTGCGGGTTTTTTTTCCAATGCTATTCCACCATATTTGATAGTCTCTGATTTCTAGTAGGGCAATATTGTCTTGAACTCTTATCCACTTAGGCGGTGGGTTAATTATTGGACAACACCATTTCCGCTCAACAAAGGTAAAAACGTCCACATCTCTTGTTTGAAGCTTTGCAAGAAAGGGGTCGGTTGGATTAATATTTTTGTAGTATTCCCGAAAATCCCGTGCCACCCGTACGGATAACGATTTACGTATGGTCACCGTATCAAGGTCACTGTCTACATCCAGCATCGTTTTGAGTGAATCATAAATGGGGCCTCTTTGAGTTTTTTTAGAAGTTCTAAAAAGCCAGTCAGGATGCAAAGATATGATAACATCATGCTGTACCCAATCCTCTATTTGCCCAATCACCGCTTCATAACCATGTAAATAGCGGTTTCTGTCTAAACTCATCGTTAATTCCGAACGCTCATGAAAAGATTTGAGAGGAAAATCCTCTGGTATGGCTACTTGGGCTTGACCTAATTTACGTCCCCACAAAAGCATAGCTAATAACCGCTGCGTTCCATGGATGGTATAATACTGAATTTTGCGGTTAGATTTCTGCTCCAGAGTTTTCCACTCCTCAAACGGTCTGGTCGCAACATGCAACGCCACTTCATGCTTCTCTTGATTCAACAAATCTAACATTCTTTGATCAGGAATCGTGTAGGGCGTGAAAAACCAATAAGCCTTAACCTGTTTTGAGGACTCATTAATCATATGGGCAATGATATGAGAATTTCTAAGATAACTCTCACTTTTGGTGCTCTTAATACGCAGTGCAACATAGAGAAAGCTTTTTACTCTTGAAACATACGGATAATCCACATCGATTCTCAGAGTTATCATTGCCGCTTAACCGCCAACTTATTGAAACACCGTTTCAGTTATAAACCCTACCTCAACATTTTCCTACCTGCTACTGACAAACATAACATAAAACCATCTACTATCGCTTTCTTTTTCAGTTGCTTTAATTCTTGTTTTCACCAAAATATCTCAAAACACATCCAAAGTTGTACGCTCTATTTGCCAACCGAGCTACTATAGAGACACAATTCAAGCTGCCCACAAATATTATCCTGGAAAGTCTGAGGCGTTAGAGCCGATACTGCCTTCCATAGCTTTTCACGCTTATCTTCCCAGAGATTGCCCCCATCTGCTTGCTCTATAGAGCTAACAATTTTAGCCTTCAAATCCTCATAATCATCCCAACGATATTCCCGCGAAATGAATTCCTTCATACCACCGCTATTATGCACAATAGTGACACATCCACTTGCTAAACCCTCAACCGGCGCGATACCAAAATGCTCTCCCTCCATAAGATGCACATAAATCCGGCTATCCTGAAGAATATCTATTAACTGGGGCCCAGGCAAATTGGGTTTAAGACTATAATTTGGCGGCAAATTTATTGAAAACTGTTCAAACCAAGGCCTTTCAGCTTCAATTAAACCACCAACACTGACAAACTCGTACTGCGGCAAATCCCTTGCCAGTCTCTTTAGAATTTCATGACGTTTCACCGGGATAAACCGTGCCACATACACCACACGTTTTTTACGCTCAAAAAGAGGCTTATCACACCAAAACTTGTCAAGATTAACCGGCGGATAAACCACAAAAGGCTCCTGATCTCCCCGGATTTTCCAAAACTTACTCATAGCCTCTTTAGTGTAGAGACTGTTACAAAAAACCAAATCCAATTTACCAATGCCCTGCTCGACCCAATGCCTAAACAACCACAGATAAAGTTTACGCTTAAAGGTTCCCCTTGCATAATCATAATGGATTTCTGGAAAATGAACATAGGCAATGTTTTTTTTGGCCTTGTTGAGAAAAACCGGCTCAAAAGGTGAACTGGACTGGGTGGAAAAGAGATAATCATATTCCAAATAACGATATTTCTTTAAAAGTTTAACAAAATTACGATGCCGCTTATAAATAGTAAAGGGCGGCTTTTCTTTTGTGCGCTGCCCCAACGAATGAACTACTACCTGACTGGGAAAATCTTCCCCTACAATATTGCGGTATCTATCCGCGTCAAAGTCAAAGGTTAACAGCTCCACTTTTTGCCCCTGATTAACCAAGGCTTTGATTACCCCATGACAGACACGCTCGCCTCCGCCATAGATATCAAGATATGGATGAACGATAAGGAAAGTTGCCAAACACTTCAGTCTCTCTTGTTTGATACTACTATCTCTTTTATGGTGGCTAAAGAAGTTTCCGCGTTTAACCTCTACGCTACAACCCGCTTCACTATTGCAGAGAAACCATACTTTATTTGTCAACCGTTAGAGTTGTTTAAAAACTAGAATTTTTGTGTTTTTGACAGAAACAAACAGAGACAAACTGTTCTTTCCTCACTTTCTGGGATTTTTACTAGTTCTGGACAGTTTGATGGGTATCTGTAGGTGTTTTTATGCAAAGGTTAGCGAAAAGATGAAAAGCCAGTTAGGTTCTTGGGTATTTGCGAGTCATGTTTGTTGACCTCTTGATCGGTAGCCTGAGAGTGCTCACAATTTAGCTTAATGTTCTAGTTACTTTCAGACCTACTGGTTTTGCAGTAAGATATATACGTTGCACAAGCTGACTAGAAGATGGTCGCTTGGTGAACAGAAACCATGGTTGCTACAAAAAAGAAATTTACTGTTGTTTTTGCTGACCCGCCATTTGGACGGGAATCTAGAGGTGAAGCAGTGTCTGAATCACCAAACCTGGGCATTCTCTACCTTATTGGTTACGCACGAAAACGTCTGCCTGAGGTGAATTTTTTTTATCTGGAACCCTTTCTTTCTATGGCTGAGCATCTTCAAAAAGTTAGCGAACTAAACCCTGATGTTTATGCTCTCTCCTTTACTACTCCTCGACGAGACCTCTCATTTGAAACCATTACAAAAGTCAAAGGCCTGGGTTTACCGATGCTCATTATAGCCGGCGGTGCGCACGCAACCATCGCCCCTTTAGATATTCTCAAAAACACCGCTGTCGATGTCTGCATCCAAGGCGAGGGGGAAGAAACTATGGTTGAGTTGCTTCAAAAAATCCAAGCTAACCTACCTATAACTGATCTCGCGGGTACGATAAATAGGCAAAAAAGCAATAGGGTGCGTCCTTTGCTTTTGGATCTCAATTTTTTCCCTGCATGGGACCTGATAGACTTTGAAAATTACGATGTTGCAGTGTCAAAAAAGAAACGCATGGCCTATCTTTTGCCAATTCGTGGTTGCCCCAACTACTGTACTTATTGTAGTAACCCTGTTTGGAAGTTAGCCAAGCCTTGGATACGCCAGCGCTCACCTGAAAACATTGCTGATGAAATACGCTATCTCTATGGTCGGGGTATACGTGAAATCTATTTGCGTTCTGATACCTTTAATGTAGATATTAAATGGTGTTTGCAGGTTTGTGATGCAATCAAAAAGTTAGAGTTAAAGGGTATGACTTTTCAGTGTAATCTGCGGGCTGATAAACTAAATGATGAATTAGCCAAACAGCTCCATGATATCAATGTTTGGTTGGTACACATCGGTTTAGAATCCGCAAATGATCGGGTGTTAAGAGGTATTGGTAAAAACGCTACGCAAGCCGATAACGTTCGCACGCTTGAAATATTGCGTAAACATAAAATCAAAGTTTATGGTTTTCTTATGCTCTACAATGCCTGGGAAACCAATGGAAACCTTGAACATGAAACCTCAAAAGAGGTCGAGGTCACACTTGAATTTGCTAAAAATTGTCTGCGTGATAACCTTATTGAATACATCTCATGGTCAATCACTAACCCTATCATAGGAAGCAAACTCTACGATATAGCCCAAAAATATGACATAGCGGTGCACAACATTAAAATTGGTAACTGTATGCGCCTTTCGGGTGTCTCTGAGCAGCAGATGGTGGAGCATGTTAAACAAGGTATGATACTGCAACTCCTAAATGGCATACAAAAAGGGATGATAACTAAAAAAAGTTACAAACGAGCCGCTCAGAAAGCCGTTAAAATTCTCAATATGTAGTTTTTCTCAATTGTTGCCGGGTGCTTTGTAGGGTACGATAACCTTTTATTCTGTTTGCTAAACCATTAACTTATGTCACTTCACACAGACAGCCTGACAGTTGATTTTGTTGTTCCCTCAAGAGATGCAGCCAACCCTACCCTGCTCTACCAAATCAAAACTATGCCGTGTGCGGGCCAGATTATTAACACCCATGAAAAACCGCTAAGTGTGGCACGAAAGCACGGTGTTTTGGCAGCTAAAACCGAGTGGGTGGCTATGGTTGATGATGATATGTTGTTGCCCTTTGATTGGCTTCAAAAAGTTATTTTGGCAATTGAACCCAATGTTGGTGCTATTGGCACTGTTGCAGTGCATAAAAACCGACACGCTGCTGCATATGAACGTGTAGTGGGTACTGTATATAACTTAAGTAAACTTGATACTAATCCACACATAAACAACATTATAATTCGTCGTAAACTCATGGAAAACTATAACCCTCCCAAGTTATTTTTTGGCGAAGATCAAGTTTTTAAACGGTATGTCCAAAAAACGGGATATCACTGGAAAGTTTTGCCGTTTTTGGGTGCTACTCATATGGGAACATCTAAAAATTATGTAATTATTGGTATTTCCTATCGGCGTTATGGACATTTTGGACTCTACAAATTGGCACGGCGCATGGCGGCGCGTTTTATTTTTACTCCTTTTGCGGCGCTGAGTAATTTAAGTTTTAGAACATTTTTTTATTTGACTAAACTCAATGTAGAATTTCTTGCCGGCTGGGTAAAAGAATTCACAACCGAAAAGAATTTTCATGTATAGCGTAAGTGTTTTTTGGGCCTTTCGCTATTTTAGGTGGGTACACTCATTCTTCCTCCTTCAAGCTTGCCTATGTTCTCCCTTATGTTCCATACAACATTATACTGCAACAAAACTTATTGACTCTACCCACCTGATTTGACGAATAACCAGAAAATTCCGGGTGTCTATATTGTGTTTGGCGGCATGATGGGTTTTATATTGGTTATTTTGGGGTACCAATTGTAGGTGCTTTTTCTATTTTTGTTGGCGGCTCAAATTTGTTTCAGATTATTGCTCCTGATACGTGGCATTTTTTGAGTTATCTGTGTAGTGCAGCTATTTTGGTTGCTTTGTGGGATATGGTGTGGGTAAAAAACGAGACTTTAGACAACCAAGCATACTAAATAATTTATCGTCGCTAAAATGATGTTTTCCCTCTAATCTAAATGGATTGAGTTTCACAATAGAACGCTAAAGTCATTTTTTATAACTTTCGCTTTTAACGTTTTTATCGACTAATTTGCACTTTCATTTTCCGCCCTTTACCCCCTCGTGAAGCTATTACACTACATATCACCCTAACATGACCCCCCAGGCTGTCCGAAAAATAGCAAAAATCCCAGAAAAACAAGAAAAGAACTGTTTTTCTCCGTCCGTTTACACCAAAAACACGAAAAATTCTAGTTTTTAGACAGTCTCCCCCTCCCAAAAAATTACAGCTATCCCTTGTGACAAGTTTAAAAAACCCTAGTGTTGCCTGCTTTATACAACCCATTTTTTATCTACCTGTCAACGGTTTGTTGTTGTCAACAGTATACAGTCACAAGGCAATTTATACCCCGTAAAGACATGTTATTTTGCGAGAAATAGCCATCCAAGAGGTACACCCATGCTTGGCGGGTCTGCGGTTAACCTGGGCATAAACCGTTAAAATATCCCTAAAAAAACGAGGGAACTACTTTTGATTTGTGCCCTGCGTTAACAGTCGCTTATCCGCCAGGCTTACTTTTAGTTACCCCTCCCCTACTGGGTTAAGTAGTTTCTATAGAGGTTTTATTAGCATTTAGCACATGCTGATGTCTGTGAACCGATTGAACTACAAAGAACGTATGCACCCAATGGTGAGTAAAGCAGAAATTGAAGTCTTTAAAGCCCTAAGTACCGCTAACCTAACCGGCGGTATGGTTACCCAGAAACCTATAATCCTAAAATCCACTATACCTGATTTTTGCTGGCTTGAAAAACGTAAAATTGTTTACCTAGACGGCCGCCAAGTTCACTCTACCAATAAAGCAGAAAAACGTGACCAAGAAATTGATGAATTGCTGGAATTACAGGGCTGGAGCGTGTTACGCATTATTTATGATCCTCCTCTAACTGACGGAACACTTCGGAAAGTTATGAGCCAAATTAAACAGTTTCTAAATTCAGATGATACGTTTGAATATGACAATTAATTGTAATAATGTTGCTTGGTGGTATGGGCATGGTTGGCGGAGAGATGCAGTGGTGGATTTGCGCTTTAGTGGTAGGTGAGCTATCCTGGTGGTGGCTTTATCCTAAATTCCCGAGTTTGTTATGACTGCATTTGACTGGTTGGTTTGATAAAGTCTTTAAATGGCTAAAAAAACCCAAATATGTCAAAATTATTTTCGGCAACAAGTTTTGTTGTTATAGGCAACATCCGAAAACACCATTTCAGAAAACCAAACAACATAGTTACACCGTTTTCGGCAGATACTTTTTGGAAAAATATGGGTTTTCGGAGATCGTCTATAAAAATTATGGTAACATTTGTGTGATACTGAATATGTTGTCCTTTTAGGTGTTTATCATATGTTATGTTAGGCGTATAACCAATTGTTGTTATAACTTATCGAGGAATTTAGGGTGTATAGTGTGTGGGTGGTATGTTGGATGATGGTTTATCGGTGGGCGGTTGTCTAAAAACTATAGTTTTCGTGTTTTTGGCGGAAATAGGTTTCTTGTTTTTCTGGGGGTTTCTAGTTTTTGGGCAGTTGGGTGTGTTTTTGGGTCACGGTAAGGGGGAGACTGTCTGAAAAATAGAGTTTTTATGTTTTGGTGTAAACGGGTGGAGAAAAGGTGTTCTTTTCTTGTTTTTAGGGATTTTTGTTAGTTTTTGGACAGTCTGGGGAGTGTTTGATTTTATGGTGGTTTGTTATTGCAATGGCTGTTGGTTTGACTATGTGGTGTTTTTGAGCAGTTGAATTTTTACATTGTGTTACTGGTTGTTTTGATGGGCTAGTGCAAGAAAGTTCTGATACAAACAATTTTGTAAAACCGTTTTAACCAACATGAGCCAATGCACATAGCAGTAGCTTTTGGGTCTTGTTTATTGACAAATGACATTCACATTAATTTTTGTTCAACCCGACTAAATATATGTGATCGTCTTGTGTACCTAATGAGGCACATTTCCCCGAGAACTAAAAAATATACAACCCAAAATATATATGTGGGAAAGTTAAAAATTACGGTTTAATATAAATAATTGAGGAAATAAAAATGCAAAAAATAAAAAGAATCAAGTCAAAAACAATGATTGCACTCTCTATAGCTCTCATGCTTACTCTTGGAACATGGTCAATACTCATACAACCTGCCCAAGCAACAGATTTCCCAACCTATATAATAGCCAGCGCTGGACCAAACCCTGTGGGTGTGGGTCAACCCGTGTACATCAACGCCTTTATGACAAAACCAAACCAAGGCGCCGCCATGGGAACAGCCGGCACTCGTTACGAAGCTCTCTCAATAGTAATCACCGACCCAAATGGAAAAAACGAAACCTTTGGACCAAAACAAGCTGACTCAACAGGAGGCATATTTATGACCTACTACCCAACTATTACTGGAAACTTTACCGTACAAGCATTCTACCCCGGACAAAACATCACAAACGCCGACAAATATCTTGGTTCCATAAGCGCCAGTGTACCTTTCACCGTGCAAGAAGACCCCATACCAACAAGTATGACCAATCCCCTACCAACTGAATACTGGTCAAGACCAATATACTCAACAAACTTTGACTGGGGCACACAACTGGGCTCAAACTGGTGGGGACTTGGCGGCCCATCATTTAGCATAACTGGCGGATACGACGCCCAAGGAAACGTCCAACCATACGGCCAAGCACCAAAAAGCGCCCATATGCTTTGGACAAAACCAACCGGATTTGGCGGCCAACCAGGTGGCGAAATCGCTGCAGATCAAGAAAGCCAATTCACCTCAAGCTCAATAATGATAAACCACTTCAACCCCATTATAGTCTATGGCATACTTATACACCAAGAATGGCCAACTGCTAATAACCCCTCAGGGCTTGATAAACCCTCCATGTGGAAAGCAATCGACTTAAAAACAGGAACAACTATTTGGGAAAAACAACGTGGCATTACAAACAACGAAGACATCATATGGGGCCAAATACAGAAATTCCACACAATCCAAGAATATGGTTCCTTTGCAACCTTTTGGTCCTCAGGCGCTAATAGTATGCTCTATGTATATGACGCAGCCACAGGCGATCACCTAGCAAATGTCACCAACGCACCCGCAGCCCCTATGCTAAGCACAAGAACGGGTATTGTGGATTCTTGGAATTACAACACCTTAGGAAGCATCCTACGCTACTATATTGATGGTGGCAATTTGACCTGTTGGAACTCATCAAAACTATTTAGTAACCGCGTATCGGGCCAAGTTCCCTGGTCACGTGGAATCGAATGGACCTTTAACATTAGTAAGACCTACCCTACAGGAACACCCGCATCTGTTAGCGCAATAACCGTTACTAACAGCACAACTGGCGAGGGCGTAATACTTCTACGTTCCGCTCCAGCACCCATTGCCTATACTTCTGCAGGTTACCAAGTTACAGCGGGTATCGACCTAGCAACAGGGCGGTTGCTATGGGGTCCATTAAATCAAACCATACCAGAGCATCAAGATATTACTCTAGTTGCAGCACGAGATGGCGTCTATGTCTTGCATAACAAAGACACAAATGAAGCATACGGTTACTCACTACAAACCGGACGACTCCTCTGGGGTCCAGTAAAACTTGAGGGAAACGCCTATAGCTATCTTTCACGCGGAGCAGAAATCGCCTATGGACAAGTCTACATTTGGGACTTTGGCGGCTATGTACATGCTCTTGATTTGCAAACAGGAAAAATCAATTGGGTTTTCACCCGTGGAAGCGCTGGATATGACAATCCCTATGGCATATGGCCTCTGTGGCACTTTGGTTCACATAGCATTGGTGATGGAATGTTATTCCTTGCCGAAAGCCGAATGTATGATCCACCCATGGGCCCAGGATACCATCGGCTTGCCATAAACTGCACCACAGGCGACCTCGTTTGGAAGATCGAAAGCTTTGCCGGTCGCGCACCTGGCGCTATAGCTGACGGAATGTTAGTTCAGTGGAATAGCTACGATAAACAACTAAACGTATTTGGGCAGGGTCAAACCTCCACATCGGTCTCTGTTGCTAACAAGTTTTCAGTCAATGGAGAACAAATACTAGTCGAAGGCACAGTTATTGATCAGTCTCCGGGCACAAAAGATGCAAACAGAGTTGCACGTTTTCCAAACGGAGTTCCAGCTGTCTCCGAAGATAGCCAGGAAGCCTGGATGGAGTATGTATACATGCAACAAACTGAACCGAAAAATGCCACAGGTGTTAGCGTGGAATTAAGCGTGATAGATCCTAACGGTAACAATTACGTGGTCGGTACAACTACATCGGACTCTAATGGCGCATACAGAATGACATTCACACCACCGGTTCCAGGCCAATATACTCTAATCGCTACGTTCCTTGGCTCTACGTCTTATTATGGCTCATCTGCAGTAACTGCGTTTGTTGTTAACGAAGAGACTCCCACACCATCGCCGATAGTAGACACATTACCCCCGCCGCCAACTGAAATGTACTTTATCGCCTCAACAGCTGCTATTATATTGGCAATTGCCATAGTCGGCATACTAATGCTCAGGAAAAAACCCTAATCTCATCTTTTTTTCTTTTTTTGTTATCATTATGTTCAATACTGTTTTCTATGTTGGTTGGTTATCTTTTAACTGTAGAAGAAATGTTTATCCGACCGGTTTCACGTATTCGTAGTGTTTTTATCATTTTAAACTGTAGGTTAAATTTTTCTGAGACTTTAGGTAAGTATAAGTGGATACATTGTTTTGTGCGTGGAAAACTGTCTGAAAAATAGACTTTTGTGCTTTTGGCACAAACGGGCGGAGAAAATCGTTTTTCTTTTTCAGGGGTTGATAGTTTTTGGGCAGTCTGCGGGTAGGTGGCTGGCATATTTAGCAACTCTGGCTGTTGAAAGGTTTAGTGCGCTTAAATGGTTAAAAACCTGAATTCCTCGAATTTTTTTAACCTACTAAGCAATTCATAAAAATATTTGAACAAAACTTTCACTTAGCACATATATATACGGCAAATATTGCAAATCATATTTATTACAAAAATTTCCACTTTTTGTAGGTTAAAAAAAACTTTAACCTATTAATGCGACGTTTATCGGACCGTTTTCACACATTTACGGCGTTTTCATCGCGTTAAATATGTAGGTTAAATTTTTTTTCGGGAATTCAGGATGTAAGGTTAAAAGCTCATTTTAAACCAGAAAAGGAAAGCTATTTAGAGATTACAAAAATCGGAGAATTTGATAAACCCCACAATTATGAACAAATTCGACAAATGTTGAACCGATACAGAGAGATAGAGAAAGAATTAATGACACAATCTATTGATTATACACCTAACAATCAACTTTTAGCCGCCGCAAGTACATTGTCAAATATTTCACAGCTTTACGTGGACTGTGCAGATTACGATAACGCCATCAGGTTAATTGAACAAATAAAGAAAATACGTGAGAAAGTTTTGGGTAAAGAACACCCAGATACAGCAAACACATACAACAACATCGCACTAATCTACGATGAACAAGGCAAATATACCCAAGCAATAGACTGGTATAATAAGGCTCTAACTGTACGTGAGAAAGTTTTGGGTAAAGAACACCCAGATACAGCAAACACATACAACAACATCGCAGAGATCTACTATAGACAAGGTGATTATGCCAAGTCACTACAATTGTATACGAAGGCTCTGTCTATATTCGAGAAAGTTTTGGGTAAAGAACACCCAGATACAGCAAACACATACAACAACATCGCAACAGTTTATGATAGTCAGGGGCAGTATGAGAAAGCATTGAAATGGTATTTTAAGGCTTTAACTATTTATGAGAAGGTGATAGGTAAGGAGCAAACAGATACAGCAAACATATACAATAACATCGCACTAATCTACTCTAAGCAGGGCGAATATGTTATGGCTTTGGACTGGTATTTTCAGGCTTTAGCTACCCGTGAGAGTAAATTGGGTAAAGAACACCCAGATACAGCAAACACATACAACAACATCGCACTAATTATACTATGCTGGATGATTATGCTAAAGCAATAAACTGGTTCAGTAAGGCGTTAATTATACGTGAAAAAGTGTTGGGTAAAGAACATGCGGATACTATCGTTACCCGTCAATTCATCTCAGATGCTATTCGGAACAGGGAGAATACTTTAAGGCGTTAGAATATGCCAAAAAAAAGTTCTTAAGGCCAAGGCTGAAACTTTTCGTCTTTCGCTATTTCTTGGGTATTCTAAGGGGGATCTTTTTGATGAATAAAAATTGAAGGATATCACATTTTATTCATTGCATCATTATTTTTTCGTATAGCGGTAGGGATAGGCGTTACTTTTTTTTCTGTTTTCTTTCCAATGTAAGGCGTGTATGTTACGAACAGTATCACTTCCACCTTTTGCAAGTGGTTTTTTATGATCTACTTCCCAACCATATTCCCCTTTAGTCCCATAAGATTGCTTTCGTATCTTATTTTTGCATTGATCTTTCCGATATACGTTAGGATTTTGTCCTCTAATAGGAGTTGCTTTCCCCCAAGCAATATCAACTATTTTCTTACTTGGCATGTTTCTTATGCCTCCCCGTTACTCTATTTTGTATATGCAACTTATTATGAAATGCTTGACCCAATATGCTACCTGCCAAACCAAGTTCCTGCTTATACAATCTTTTTGTTAATAAGAGTTAATAATTTACCTTTATATGTTTTGAAACTAAAAACGCAAAACCTTAAGGATCAAAATAGTTTTCCTCGGTCTTGTTGTTATTTTCCAGAACAAGTACTCGCAAACAATTTTCTGATAGACACATACAAAACTCGTTCTGTAGTTTGGCGTAAAGTTCGGTGAATTATATTATGCCTAATATAGCAACATAGGTATAATTTTAATATATGTTGGTAGAGTTTAAGTAGTTGTAATTGTATTAAGCGATTTTTCACCTATTCTCTACGTCATAATTGATTTTAACATGTTACAAAACCCTGATCTAATGCTCCCCACCGCACAACAAATAGAACATAGTAAAACTTTTAGTCACTTGCTAAACATCATGTTATTTCCCAAAATATCTCACTAATGTCACAGTGTGTGAGATGTTTCAACCCTATGGTCATTACATTTAAGAGATTGTATGGACTCAGAATTTGGTCTTTCGCTATTTCAGGTGGGTAATCTCAGTGACTTTTCTTTCCTTTCAACAAACAACAACAGTTCCTTCTAAAAACTTATGCATACCTTCCATATGTTCCACACAACTACTAAAGCGTA
>JAISPR010000079.1 GCA_031274765.1 Nitrososphaerota archaeon
TTGTGAAGGGGTATGGGTATTTGTGGTTTTTGCAGGTGGTTTTGTGGGTTTGTCTAGTATTTCGTTGTGTTCTTTGGCGGTTTTTATGGTTAGTTTTTGCATATGTAAGCAGTAGTTATTTATTGTTGTAGTATTTATATGTATTTTGGTATCTTGTTAATAAGGATTCTAGATTTCTAGGGGTTTATATTTGTGTTTGATTCACATGTTTTTTGTGTTA
The DNA here is from genome assembly GCA_031274765.1 of Nitrososphaerota archaeon. Lineage (GTDB taxonomy): Archaea > Thermoproteota > Bathyarchaeia > Bathyarchaeales > Bathycorpusculaceae > Bathycorpusculum. The sequence continues at coordinate 221 of JAISPR010000079.1, forward strand.
TGGTGTGTGTGTTGGAGCTGATGTTTTAAAAACCCAAAAGACTTTTGTCCCAAAGCCGTCCTACACGGGTTCTTTATAACAAACTTTTTTCATTTCAGTTTTGACCCTGTATCCTTTCTGATTATACCGTTTATTTTTGTCTTGATTCTAAGTCTAAAGGATCTTCGCAATCGTTATGAACAGGTTGGACGTCTTGATCTGCTTCTCTGGGAGCTTCGATGGTTTGAGCGGGAATTCAGGAGCACCGATTTCCAAGCCTGATCTCTATGTCTTGGCTAGAGTTATAAAGACTCTAAAAGAGAAAAATCGAATGAACAAAACCGCCCTATCTACTTCCACCGGTTTGTCCTATGATCGGTTGATTAAATATTTAGATTGGATGGCTCAAAAGGGATTTATTGAGTTTGATTCAACCGGTGATGTGGTACTCACAAAATTGGGTGCTGAAACCTATGATCAGTTGGTGAAGTGGATTCTTCGGTACATTGGAAAGGTACGTTTCCAAAAGTTAGCTTAGCTTGGTAGATGATTTTTTGTGGTCACAAAACAATATGCTCTAAAGGTTTTTCTAAAATTGTCTACGTTAGTGTGTGAAAAACCCTTAAACTAGGTTCCTAACTGTACAAAGCAACCATAAAAAAATAATCCATTTAACAGGGTATACTATATGTGGCTATCTTAAAGTGTAATAAATCATTAATGGTGTTGAGCGGGTGTGATTTTTAATGTGCATACGGCGCCTTGGTGAGTTTTTCGGGGCCGTTTTTGGTGACAAGTACGGTATCTTCGATTCGAACCCCACCATAGCCTGGTACATAAATTCCCGGTTCATCTGTTACCACATTCCCCGGTTCAAGTAAATCGAGGCTCTGTGGACTCAAAACGGGTGCTTCATGAATCTCCAATCCCACACCGTGCCCAAGATTATGCACAAAAAACTTTCCCATCCCTGCATCCTCAATTACTCGTCGAGCTGCTAAATCAGCCTCTTTAGCTAATGCATGCGCTTTAATGTTTTCAAAGGCTTTTTGCTGTGCAAGTTTTACAGTCTCATACATCTTTAGTTGTCTTTGGCTGGGTTTGCCAACAATGAAGGTACGTGTGATATCTGAACGATAAAGTCTGTACATCGCACCCAAATCGACAATAACAAAGTCGCCCTCTGAAATGATTCTTTCTCCTGTTCCGCCATGAGGATAAGCACAACTGGCTCCGCAGGCCGTTATGGTTCCAAATGCAACCCCATCCGAACCGGCTCTACGCATGGCATATTCCGCCTCAGCAGCTACTTGTCTCTCAGTAATTCCTGTTCTTATGGTTTGAGCTGCAGCTTTTATACCCTCATCTGCGATTCTACAGGCCTCTTGTATGCGTTTTATTTCCTCCTCATCTTTCACTGCCCGGAGACACCTGATTATCTGGTTATTGGGTTCAAGTTTATCTTCGCTGCCAATCGTTTTAGCTAACACTCGCCAGCTATCAATGGATAGTGTGTCTATGGCAAGTTTTTTTGCCGAAGCCTGTTGCACAATTTTATCCATCATATTTTCCCCCTGTTTTAAAAGTTGTACTTGGACGTTTTTAACTTCGGCTTTTGCTTGCTCATAGTTAAGGGTCCCAACAAAAAGTACATTTTCACCTTGCTCAGAAATGAGCAGTGCCGCTGCTCCTTGAAACCCTGTGAAATAAAAGATATTGACTGGATTAAAAATGACAAATACATCTGGTTTGTTTTGTTTTATTGCAGCCTGTTTGAGCCTATCAATTCGCATCAAGATAATACCTGCAAACAGTCAAAAGCAAAGCGGATGGTTTAAATTTTCGCCTCTAAAAAAATGCTTGTAAGCCCCGACTGATACCATTTGAATAAACAAGTTTTGCATAACGATTCATGTAAATATGTAAAAAAACATGAACTTTTATCATAATAACCCATTACATTAATATACTGTTCAGGCTGTTGCTTACTTTTAAAACTTTGGAGATTAAATGCTTGTTTGGCTACGCAGGAAGAGTCTTGTATGTTGATTTAAACACAGGCAAAACTCGTACAGAAAAACTTTCTGAAGAAACCGCTAAAAAATATATTGGCGGCATAGGTTTAGGGATGCACTTTTATTTGTCTAACTCCAAAACCGAAACAGCTCCATTGAGTCCCGAAAACCCCCTGATTCTCGCACTTGGCCCCCTTGCAGGAACAATGTTTCCGACAGGCGGTAACGGTCATGCATTCATCTCAAAATCTCCCCAAACAGGTGGAGTCGCCGAAGCTGTTAGTCACGGTACCTTTGGTACCGAACTCAAAAGAGCTGGATATGACGTTGTAATCATAACCGGCCAAGCAAAAAATCCCGTTTACCTCTGGATAGATGATAACACAATAAAGCTATCCGATGCCAGTCATCTCTGGGGAAAATCTCCTGGAGAAACTGAAGACCATCTCAAAGAGGAACTAGGTGATTACTACATTAGAGTAGCCGCTATTGGTTTAGCCGGTGAAAAACAATCAAAAATAGCAAATATAATTAACGACAAAACACAGGCTGCCAGCCGAACCGGTTTAGGTGCAGTGATGGGCAGTAAAAACCTAAAAGCTATTGCTGTACGGGGAACACACGATGTCGCAGTAGCTAAACCTGTGGAATTTATGGAACTAGTGCAAGACTTCCATGAACGCATGAAAGGACCTGCTACAAGCAAATATCGCACCATTGGCTCTATTGAAAACATTACTACAAACAATAATCTTGTTTGTATGCCCACATACAACTATGAAGTTGCACAGTTTCCAAATGTTGACAAAATCAGCGGGGAAGTCTTAAATGAACACTATGTAACTAAAATCATTGCGTGTAATAGTTGTGCTATGCGTTGTGAGCATGAAGCTTTAATCCGTGATGGCGTCTACAAAGGAACTATGACCCGTATTGAATATGACAGCATTTGGGCGCTGGGACCAAATTGCGGCGTAGACCAACCGAACTTTATAATTAAAGCTATTGAACGTTGCTTCTATTATGGGCTTGATCCTCAAAGTGTTGGTGTGACGATTAGTTTTGTTATGGATTGTCATGAGCATGGGGTGTTGTCTCAGGAGTGTCTTGATGGTGTTGATGCTCATTTTGGGAATGCGCATGCGGTTGTTAGTTTGG
>JAISPR010000117.1 GCA_031274765.1 Nitrososphaerota archaeon
AACAACCAAAGAATCAGTCAACGCATCATCTTTAACACCATTGAAATAATACTCAACAGTATAAGACAAAGTCTGACATGGATCAGTCACATAATAAACACGAATCACATTATCAACAACATTTGCACTAATGGTCAACGGAAAATTCTCGGCGCTATCAAACGTATAACCCGTAATCGTCTTATCAGGATAAGTATTGATTACATTGCCAATAGTTGCTGTGCTTGTTTCAGTCTTTGTAATATCAAGTACACCATTGTAATAGTACTCAATTGTATAATCGGCAGTATTTGGTACAAAATTGTATTTTACCCAGCCATTGTTAGTCAGTTCTTGAATTATAAGATCAGCGTTGTAGTTAACATATTGTGATGAGGCAAAGTTGTTAGTGTAATATTTTTCGCCGTTGTAGTTGTCAATGTCTTTGGGCAGTGGTTCGCCAATTGCTGTTACTACGAATGTAATTTTGTTCATGTTTGCTTTTGCAACGTTAGAGCTATATGGAGAGTTGCCATCGTGCCAGTTCGATGGGTCGAATAAATAAAGCTGTGATGCTGGAACCGTCCATGTAATAGTGTGTGTACTTGTATCGTATGTTACTGCCGGACCTAAGCCGTTGAGTTGAGCTACATCAAATTCGAAACCTTCGCCAATAACGTCGGTGATGACAAGATTTTCACCTGCTTTAATAGGGGAAGCAATATCCGTTGTGATATCGTTAACGACTTCTTTGAAGGAGTCAATCAGTTGTTGTGGTTGTAGAGGTGCGTAGAATTTTGTGTTATATTTGAAATAGTTTATTGCCGCATTGGTGTGTCCTAGACCCGATATTGTATGCGCGTTTGCTATATCCACAGTTGTGCCACTAGTCTGGAAACGTAAGGTATTGAGATTACTTCCAGAAGTACTTTGCCAATCTACATTGATAGCTCTTAATGTAATACCGGGAGCAAGGAAGCCGACATTATTACTTGGGTTTAATACTATCCACGCTAAAGGGTTGCTGTTGATATTGTATCCTACCGTGTAGATGCTGACTCCTGTTGCGGTAATTTGAGATGCTTTCTTGATTGTTTCGCTAACAGATGTAGCGTCTCCGGTTGCTCCACCGTTGCCTGCTACGCGACCATTTGTATCGATGTAACGATTGGGCGCGCCGTCGGTCATGAGCACTATGACAGGTTCGGCTGTGTTCTTGTTAGGGGCGTTGTCAAGTAAGGTTTTTGCTAGATTTAAACCTGCTACAATGTTTGTAGCGGACACAGTGCTAGGAAGGGTTAGTGTATCAAGTGTTGTTTTGACGTTGTTTGGGTTGACCCATAACCAGTTTGGATTTGCTTGACGTGCAGTGTTGTCATAGTATACAACGGCTACAGTATTATTTGGGTTTGCGTTTAGGATCATATTGCCTGCTTGTTTAGTTGCATTGAGCATTGCGGATAGGTCTGCGGATAACATGCTGCTTGAAGTGTCGAGTACAAATACGACGTTAATGGGTTTATATCGTTCTAGATAAATTTCGCGTTCCATGCTCCATCTACGGCCAAAAGCGCTCAGTGTGATGTCGAAACTGCCGTCTGTGTTGGTTGTGACTGATTTGTCAGTCCATACTGTTCCATCGGCAATGTTTTCGGGGTTGGTTATGTCGTCGGCGTTACGGTCAGATATCGACCATGTGCCGGATACATCCTGAGCTGATGTCGGATTTATTAGCAGGGGTAGTGCTACAAAACAACCTGCAATAAGTGCGAGCATCAATATTATGGATGTTATTTTTTGTGGTTTGTTTTTCAATAATTTCACCTAGTGTTTGGTTTTGCCATGCGTATCGCTCAGCGGGCAGCCATATTAAGCTTACTTGCATTGGTAGAAAAAACGTTGTATTTTACATGTATTTTGCGGTTTTATTTTAATTAATGGGCTTGTATGGTGCGTGATATTTTCACTTAATTCATCAATATTCAGACGACAAATTAAAAAAATATGACAACAGATCAATTATTCATGATAACTGACATTTATTTCATAACACCATACGCCCCGTCAATCCAAGGGTTCACTAAGAATTTTGCGATAGATTGAGTTTTCATTTTTTATATCGTAACTTGTTTAAATTATCAGAAATTAAGCCACACATATTTGTTTAAATTATACACAAAATTTAAATCATAAAAGCGTTGAAATTAAAATTTTAAAAAAAATAAGTCATATAAAACAATTAATTCCAGTAAAATACTATCACAAATAATTCGTTTTCCTCAAAAACCCATCAAAAAAGACACATAATGGAAAAATTGAAACTTACATATCAACCCAAGATTTTATTTTTTATACCACACACTCAAATTGAACTATCGAAAATTAAGACATACATATTTTCCAAACCATACGTAAAACCTAAATTAAAAGCAATATTCAAACTAAAAAAATCACCCTCGTACAAAATAATCAGTTATAACCTGATTTCTCGGCATTTTTGTACTATACGCGTATGTGTATTGATTTTAACTTGATTTTGCGAATAATATTTCAATTAAAATATTGATGATGATTGTAGCTATTTTTTACAACACGCATTTTTGTTGCAGGGTGTAATTATACTATACACTGCACATAAAAATTATGATACAGCCATCATATAAAAAACAAGAGTTAACACACAAAAAATGAATATAATATGACATAATAAATAACACGTACTGAAAAACGACAAATAATTTTCAGCCGCATATATCACAACTTTGACGAGAATTCAGGTTATAATAAAACATATTAAATAACCGCTTTTCTCAAAAAAGTTCATCAAAAATGGAGTAGAAAAAATAAAAAACTCACAACACCAACGTGCATAAAACAACAAGATAAAAACCAAACAACACATCAAATCACCACATTGCCCAACACAACTCTAAAAACAGAAATCACCACATCAAACACAGCTCAAACAATCTATTTTGCAAAGACATATTTTTCGAAATGCCGAGGCGAGGGTCAACTCAGTTTTAACCAATAATCAATGCATCACTCTACAAACATAACTTAAACAACGTGTTTGTTTTAGTTAAACAATAGTATTTTTTGGAAATATTGATTAATAAATATTTTGTCCGGTTTTTATGCATAAAGCTGGGATGGCCGCGATTTAAGGCATTATTCGTTGTAGTGCAATGTTGACAACAATAGAGTTAGTGGAAAAATGCTATAAGACTCTTTGCATTCTAAGACACACATGTTCTTTCATGTGCTCCTCACCAGCGACTGTAACCTGCAATGCAAATATTGTTTTGGAGAAAGCCTTGATGATTTTGATGAGGAATTTGGCGAGGACATAAAAGTTGACTATAATCTGCCCCGAAATCTCAACTACGATATATCGTTGCTCGATAGATTCTGCCGTCAAGACCCCGACTGCACCCTAACTTTCTATGGTGGAGAACCACTTATGCAGGCAACTAAATTGCGAGAAATCATGGATAGGGTTACACCTAAGCATTATATGATGCAGACCAACGGCTTGTTGCTCCATACGCTGGAACCAAAATATGTTAATCGTTTTCATACTTTACTGGTCTCTATTGATGGAGAAAAAGGGTTAACAGATCATTATCGCGGAGAGGGCACATATCAAAAAGTCATCAACAACCTCAACCTTATTAAACAAAACAAATATACAGGTGAATTAATCGCTCGCATGACTGTCATGGAACAAACCGATATAGAGAAACAAGTCAGATACCTTTTGTGTAACGATGACATCACATTTACCTCTATCCATTGGCAACTCAACGCCGGATTTTGGGGTAATGACTATAAGCGCCGAAACTTTGAAGAATGGACCAAATCCAGCTACATCCCAGGGGTGAACGCGTTGACACACTTCTGGGTTGATTATATGCATCAAAAAGGCAAAGTAATCAAACTCTATCCACTATTAGGTATTGCAAATTCACTTTTACATGATGAAAAAAATTGTTTAATGCGCTGTGGGAGCGGCTGGATAAATTATTCTATCCAAACAGATGGCCACATTATGCCCTGCCCAACCATGTGGGGCATGAAATCCCACTACCTTGGACACATAAAAGATGCAGACCCAAAACACCTGCCCAAGATATTTGTTCAAGAAAATCCCTGCAGTCAATGCAGAATTCTTAGCGTCTGCGGCGGCCGATGCCTCTATACCAATATCACCAAACGCTGGACTGACAAAGCCTACAGCAACGTTTGTCATACAGTACAACAACTGATTAAATCAGTACAAACTGAAATTCCCCGAATAAAACAACTCATCAAAGACAACAAACTGACTTTGCAAGATTTTGATTACGTAAAATATAATGGTGCAGAAATCATTCCATAGAGTAACGTTAAAAAGTCTACAACATACACACACATTAAACAAAAATACCTAAATATCAAAAAACACACTCCAACCAACAACCTCACGACACACATTTTTAACAATACCACCCTACTACTTGACTTTCCACTTTTTAATCACACCACGTTTTATTGGCCGCAGTTAAACGGCTGTTTTTTAAGTTTAAGCCTTTTTTATAGAGCGTGATAAGTTGCCTCATATGCCCATTAGGCGCACAATCAAATAAAATAAAAGTCCCCAATACGGCTTAAACATAAAAATAAGTCTAAAATGACCACTAAAATTTTGTAATGAACCTAAAAATGGGAACCCAGGCAACTAACCAACAGACTCTATCGTACAACAACAATTTACAACAAATAACAACAAAAAAACATTAGATAAATGCAAACAAAGCGATTAAAAACACATATACCAAAAAGAAAATAAAGGGTTATAAACCCTTCTTGGTAATTTCTTTAACTGCACCGGCTGCAACAGTTGTGCCCATGTCTCGGATTGCAAATCTACCGAGTTCAGGGAATTCAGTGAATGCCTCGATTGCAATAGGATGTAGGGGCTCCATGCGTACCCAAGCCGCATCACCAGTCTTTAGGAAACTGGGGTTTTCTTCAGAGACTTGACCGGTACGTGGATCAATTTTTTTGATAAGTTCAATGAAACGCACTGCGATTTGTCCTGTGTGGTAATGAAGCACTGGAGTGTATCCTGCGGCGATAGCTGTAGGGTGGTAAATAACGATGATTTGGCCGATGAATTCTTTGGCAACCGTTGGGGGATTATCAACAGGTCCGGCAACGTCTCCACGGTGAACATCATTCTTTGCAATGCCTCTGATGTTCATACCAATGTTATCACCTGGTTCAGCTAATGGAATACTGGTATGGTGCATTTCAATGGATTTGACCTCAGCAGTCTTGTTAGAGGGCATAAAGATTATGTTCGCACCGGGTTTTAGAACACCTGTTTCTACTCTGCCAACTGGAACAGTACCGATACCAGTGATAGTATAGACGTCTTGAATTGGAACGCGGAGGGGTTTGTTTGTTGGTTTTGCGGGAAGTTCTAATAGGTCAAATGCTTCCATCAGAGTGGGGCCAGTGTACCAGGGCATATTTGCACTTTTAGTAGTCAAGTTGTCGCCTTTCCAACCTGAAACTGGAATAAAGTTGATTTTCTCAATCTTGAAGCCAACCATACGGAGCATTCTTGAGATTTCATTCTTCATTTCGTCATAGCGTTCTTGGCCCCAGTTTACTGTGGAGTCATCCATCTTGTTGATAGCAACAATCAATTGACGTATACCTAAAGTGAAAGCTAAGAAGGCGTGTTCACGTGTTTGACCGCCTGGGCCAATACCTGCTTCGAACTCGCCTTTTTTGGCTGAGCTGAAAAGAACTGCAGCATCAGCTTGGCTTGCACCGGTAATCATGTTTTTAATGAAGTCTCTGTGTCCGGGTGCATCGATAACGGTCATGTTGTATTTTTTAGTTGGGAATTGGAGGAACCGAAGGTCGATGGTGACACCGCGTTCACGTTCTTCTTTGAGGTTGTCTAGAACCCAAGCGAAGTGGAAGGTGCCTTTGCCCAGCTGTTCTGCTTCTTTCTGATAAGCATCGATTGTTCTTTGGTCAATAACGCCGGCTAGATAGAGTAAGTGGCCGGTGGTAGTTGATTTACCGTTGTCAACGTGCCCCATGATGATAATGTTTAGGTGGGGTTTGTCACTTTTGCTCATTTTTCAATCCTCTATTAATTTATCCTAATTTATGAAACTGTTAACACATCAGTTCTTCCCATTATTTTAATCTTATGATTTACTCGGAAGGTGAAATATGATTAAAAAAACCTCAATCGAATGTGGAAAATACATCACATCAATGCATCCATTGCCTTGTAACTATGGCACATTCTATTGCCACAGCGAAGGTATTGGCTCTTTTTTGTAAAACTATAGGTTTTGTATTATGGGGTGACTAGTGAGAGTGATGTACCTCAAACACATCAACTGTTAATAAGCATCAATATTTGCAAAAAAGCCCAAATAATTCTTTAACAACCACTGTTTTTGTATTTTTTAGACAATTATGTAAAAACTGCAACAAATAACTTGCAACAATAACTAATTATGCTGTGTTCGCGATAGCGTTATTATAGATGACACATGAGTGTAAACGGTAAGCTTCTAAGAGAAAAAACAATAACCAAACAGAAAGGGGCAGATAAAAACACGGGCAAAAAAAGGCAGAGTGATTTGAAAGTGATGACACTGATATAGTGCACCATAGCCTCAGTAGCCCAAAGTTATCATCGCTAAATTAACAAAAGTTATTTGCATAATATTCTAAAATTATCTGTTCTATCAATTTGATGAAAAGCAGTAAACAATGATTTGCATTTTCAAGGTTTTAAATCGTTTTTGGACAGTTGAGGTTTGAAGAGTCAAGACTGTTTGTTATGTTTATACATCAATAATTTGATAAGAGATACATGTTAGGAGTACAACTAAAGAATAATGTGGAAGATTGTTTGTTTGCTTAATTTTTGCATAGGGGTTATTGGGGTGAATCTTGGCAGGGTACTTAGATAGAGTTGATAATGGAATGTATGGAGTTGCACATTTATTTAAAGCAGGTTACATAGGTTGAGGGTTTGGCTTACCTCTCACCGGGTTAATCAATTTACCGGCGAGGGTGTGTTTTTATCGTTGGGAGGAGTTTTGTGGGGTGGAGTTTGGGTTGCTCTTAGCAGGGATTTTGTACCCATCCATTCAATCAGGGGGTAACCGACTACGATTTGACTCCAAAACGTTAGCAGACGCACTATTGTGGTTGCAGCACCTGCAACTGCTATAGGGACACCGTAGAGAACAAAGAGGTTAATTAGAGTAACTTCTACGGCGCCTATGGGAACACCCGCAGTTAGGGTTTCAACTGTGGTAATTATACAATATACAGTCGCTAGATCAATTAGAGAGATGGCTGTGAAGTCAAGGGCATAGAGAATCATCAAGTAAACAGTGAGGTTAAATAACCACGAGACCACCGCGTAGAGAACGGGTTTTATGAGACGACGAGGTTGGTTTTTAAAAGTTTTAAAAACACCGCTAAAGGAAAAAAGACTGTGTCGGATTTTTATTTTTAATTTTTCTTGTTTTTCGGAATCTTTTATGACATGTTTGATTATCCACATTAAAATGTTTATTATTTTGTCTGTTGCTGTTTCTTTGAAAGCTATTAAAAAAACGCTGGCAACCACTACAGTGGTGCCCGATATTACCAGAATAATTGGTGTGATGAGATAAAACGGCAGTTTATGGGTAAATAGCAGGAACAAAAAGCCAAGAATTAAACCACCGGAATATACAAATGTACTAATTATGCGTGAGCCCAGAACAGTGGCGGCGGCAATACCGGTATCGTGTTTGATTTCTTTTTGGGATAGGGCAATACGGATAACTTCGCCGCCTATAGTTGCACTTGGTAGAATGAGTTCAACAAAGTTACCTATCCAGTTGTAGAGGAAAAGTTTTCGGAACTTTACTTTAACATCGAGGCTCGTTAAGAGGCTGTACCATATTAGGGAGTCAAAAACTATACCTGCAAACAATGCGCCCACCGCTAGACTTAAAAACAGTGAGTAGTGGTAAACGTCTAAGCCGCTTAGAAGAGTGAAAAGCCCTTCAAAGCCTACAAATAGCCATAAGTATAGAAGGAACGCTACTAACCCTAAAAACATAAACAGAAAAGTTCGTCTTCTATCCAAATGCAACTTTAAGTCTCCACTGGGTAAAACTGTCCGCTGCCAAGTATGCGGTGCCCGCTACATCGTCAATTTGAAGGGATGGTCAAAAAGTCATTTGCCTACTCATACAACGGGTCAGGCAACTATATACACATTGGTTCTTGCATACATATTAATTAAGCGGCAAGGGGGCCTTGGGACAAGAGTCTCTTGCTTTTTAAAACACCAGCTCCAATGTGTTTGTGCCGATTTGAGATTAGCATATTTGTTGTAGGGTTAAAATTTATCGATACGTTAGTGTGTTTTATGGAAAAGAGAGTTTCTTTTTGAGAGTTCATTGTGTTTAGCACTGTAGGTTTCATTACCTAAATTTCCAGAAAATTATATGCGTATAAATTTTAAAATATTAATAAAAAATCAAACCAAACATATAACCGCAACAATACACAAAAAAACATAACATACCACAAACATAAGCACATAACCACAATACCAAATTATATGCTCAAACAAACACCAACACACCACAAACAACCAACAAACCAAAAATTAACCAACACCCAAAAAATTCCCCCCTACCAAAACATCAACCAACAACACACAAAACACCACATAACACACCAACAACCCAAAACCCCACCTACAAAACCAACAAACAAACACCCAAAACCACCCCAAAACCTAAACCAACCCAAACACACACCCACCAGACTATCCAAAAACTAGCAAAAAACCCAGAAAAACAAAAAAAGAACACAAATTCTCCGCCTGTTTACACCAAAAACACAAAAATTATAGTTTTTAAACAGTTTCCCCCACAAAACCCCAAAACCACAACACAAACAACCACACCAAATACACATATAAATTTCTTGGGAATTTACGTTCATTACCATAGTTGTTAGAGATGTAACTCAAATACCGCTTGGATGATGTAGGAAAAGAAACAACTCTTATCTACTTGAAGGGCATACAATGCAACGATACATATGCAGAACGGTACGGAAGCCAAAATTAGACAAGATCTCCTCTTGGAAATTCAAACCCTTGAGCACCATCACCACATTCTCTTAGCGTTCCTTACAGGAACAGACTATGCCCCCGCAACCGTTGGAAATAGCCTTCAAGCTTTTAAAGACAGCCTCAGTCGCGCTAGCACCTATGTACTTGCGCTCTATAACCTCAAGGGTCAACAAATCAACATACCGTGGGAATCGCTCTTCTCTAACCTCGACTATGCCCTAACAGCTCTTTCTGTTTCAGCGTCAGTTACACAAAGAGATGCCGTTCGGACAATTTTGGCGATGTCTAAAGAACAGATACAACAGGTACTAACGTACTTTGTGGCTCTAAAAAAGTCTCTCACAACCTAATTATTTTTGTCAGCAAATACTCACGTTTGGCAGTTTGGGAAAAAATATATCGAGTTATTTATATTGCCGGTTGTTGCGAGTTTGGTTATTTTTACAATAATTTTCTTATTTTTCGAATATTTTTGGGTGACAATTTAATTTTTGACTATTTTAGGTCAAATTATCAAATGCGAGTAAGTAGATAGATTGGGTTATAGTAACGTGTGTTGTGTTTGGGTATCGCAAACTCTTTTTAGATACAAACATCATTTTGAGCCTGCGCAGAGGGTACTAACATAGACCAAAACAGCCATAATCAGCTAAGTCCAAATATAGGCTCAGTCATTGTGAGGCATAAGTATCGCTTAGCTTTGTTGGTTTTTCTGTGTGTCTTTGTTGGCGCGGCAGTATATAATTTGGGTTATATGTCGGTGCAGTGGGATGAAATGCCCCACCTCTATGGTGGGTTGCTGCTAAATCGGGGCCAAATCTGGGAATATATGACGACCTATGGATATTATCCGCCAATTTTTGATTTAGTCACAACTGGTTTCTTTAGTGTTTTTGGTGTAAATGAAATTTCTGGTCGTCTTGTTGCTTTGGTTTTTTCAGTATTGGCGGTTTGGATTCTTTTTGAATTCACCAAACGGGTTTACAGCGTTAAAACCGCCCTTATCGCTAGTGTCTTATTGGGCACTATGCCAGGGTTCTTTTGGCTTAGCCGCGTTGCTATGATAGAGACTATGCTCATATTTTTTTTTACATTAACTATGTTTGCATTCTATACTTGGCTGTTCAAATCCAATAACTGTCGAGCGCTGGTCTTTGCAGGGCTATCGCTTGGGATAGGGGTGCTAGCAAAGTATCAAATCGTTGTTGCCGCTTTAGCTATGTTTTTTTGCATATTGTTTTTGACTCGAAAGCGTTTCAAAATCAATTTAGGAAAGTTTCTGTTAATAGGGGTCATTGCTGTTTTGGTTGTTGCACCATGGTTTCTTGCTATCTATCATTATAATGGTATGACAAAATTTGAAACTCTCCAGTACGTTATGTCAGAGGGGGGACAAGATCGTCCTGCATATAGCAATCGTTTCCAGCCGCTTCCAGTTTTCTATCTTGTCGAGATGGCTTGGCCGTTTAATGATATAGCTGTTCATCCCATCTCGTTGCCTATTCTCATCTTGGGCTTATGTGGGCTGGGCTTGTTTGCTTATCGCCGAAGCAAGCAGGATATTTTCTTTTTAACATGGTTTTTGGTGGTTTATGCATTCTTCACATTGATTCCCAACAGGCAATGGCGCTATGTAACACCTCTGTTTCCAATTTTGGCCATTGCCACAGCCTGTTTTATTTTGTTTCTCTACCGTGAAATACAAAAATGGAACCCCTCGCAAACCGGAATTAAGAAAACGCGATTGAAAAAATTTGTTGCCACAGCATTTATTGCCCTGTTTATCGGTGCAGTTGCCTACAGCGGCTATAATGCTTATGAGATGACGGTACGCGACCAAATTCATATCCCAGTTAAAGAAGCAACAGCCTATATGGTGGGAAATATGACTCAAGATCAGTCGGCGGTTCTGGTTTGCAGTTTTAATTTACTCAATCAAGACATGTTCCGCTTCTATTTGCCACCTAATATGTCCAGTGAGCAGATTTGGCAGTATCCCGCCTTAGCTGTTGACGCTTTTACACCCGATTTTGATATAACTGAATTCATGGATCTTTGCGTGGAGAGAAATGTGAAATATGTAATTCTCTATGATTTTGGCGTGCACACAAAGTTCTTTAACACAACCCTAGATTACACACAGGTAAGACAGATGCTCTATGAAACCGGCCGATTCAACGACGCTCAAGAGCGACCGTTTTGGGGTGAATATCATGGTTGGTATGGCTATCGAATTTTTCTTATCCGTTTTACAGGTTAGCAGAATAATCAAGTTTCTAGGAGTTCAAAGCCTGTTTTGTTGTCTTTAGTTCGTTTAGCTGTACCGCCGTTTAGCTCCAAGATGATGACTTCGCCTATCTGCCATACATTTACGCCTGCGCGTATGCATCCTGTGATGGTACTGTTGCCTCTACCAAAACTTGCGTGCATGTGTAGTTTGGGTTTAGCATCAGCGTCACAAAATATGGTGCCTACGCCTACACCTTCATGTATACCCTGTAGTAGAGTAATCACAGGGTTTGGCGGCAGGGTTTTGTTATCTTGGGGTCCTACAATAACCTTGCTTTGGTTCTCTGCACCGCCTAAAAAGAAGCAGAGTGCACCTGTGATTTGTTTTTCGATAGCAAATTTTTCTATGATTTGATGAATACATTCGTTTTGGTGAAGTCGGAGGATGAAAATTCTGCCCAGTTCGGTTTGAGTGTAATTCAAGGTTTATGCCTCATAGAAAAAGAAGGTTAGTCTTCTAAAAGGGTTATGTAGTATGATCGGTCAGGTAAGGTTAGGTGGAGGTTTTATGAGGGTTTCTTGTTGTGATTATTTAACAGTTGAGTTGGCCAGTTACATCGATTAATTTGCAAAGTAACTTGTATTTTTGTAAAGTTATTGTAGTCACAAATGTAGATGTTTTTCTGTGTTTATGCCATAATATGAAATTTATAGCTGTTGCTTGAAAGATTAATTTTGACAACCCCGTTTCCACATTAAATCGCATCATAAAGTCAGTTAAATTTTAAATCATAAGCATAATTGTCAGTTAATGTCATGTTTGGGTTTAGTCGGTTTGGTTCCAGTAGTATATGTGGTTGTAGCGATTTGTTGGAAAGAGGGAATCCTCATAGGCAATATCTAATTTTGAGCCATATTGGCTGAGTTTGTTTTGGACTTGAGTCCAAATTTGCTGAGACGTATCATTTGCATCCCATATGCCCCAAATGATGTCTTTGGAGTTGCGCATGCCCCAGCCATAGTTTCGGGGCAAAACAAGCACCGCCTCAGCCCTAACACTGCCCTGTACAACCCTATCATTCTCCACCACCTCAACCCAAAAACGTTCCAGAGCAGAAAAATGCTCTTCCTGCAACACCCCATAGGTTTTATCCATTAACTCTGCAGCATAGTTAAACAAGATCACATAGTTAGCACCACACTCATAGGAGAGACGCATTTGAGCATAGATCTCTTCCCCGCTAGCCAAATAGGGCCATTGAGAGTAGGTCCAGGTGATAATTGTACCCCAGTCCTTACTTTGCAAATTAGCGGCTCCGCGCACCAACCCTATTTCTTGTGTTATAGAGTTATTCCAACCCAACTCTGCAAGGACCATATCATATCCGTTTTGCAGATCCCACCAATACCATACAAAATCCGCAGTAAAAATGTTATAGGATCGATTTGTATAGGCATGTACATATTCGTTGATATAATTTTTATAGATTTGTGCTGCGTCATCATAGGTTTTAATGGGGTTTCTATCTAACACGGCATTCAAAGGCTCAACTTGAGCGATCTGTGCACTGCCATTTGTTGCAGTATAGAGCACTTCTTGATTTTCCAAAATAGTAACCGCTCCCTCAGGGTAATAAGTGGTAATGGTATCAACAAAGTAGTGAGTTATTTGTATAGTACCATTGGAATAATAAGTTGTTGTTTTGTCATTGTCATATACATTGATGCCGCCTGTGTCAAGTTTTAATATGCCCGAGGGTGTACCCACATAGTTTTCGAGAAATTTTCCGCCGGGCTCATCATAGGCATATACACCTATAAAGTGGTCGCCCCATCTTTGTTTTGCGCTATTGGCCCACAGTGCGCCTAATTGATAGCTCATTTCTTTACCGAAATATGTCGCAAAGTTGAGTCCACAGGCAATTGCGTAATCACCGATTTCATTTATGGCGGCAGTATTGCGTTGCAGATCTCCTGAGTCTAGAATAAAGAGATTGGTGTAGTTTTTGACTTTGTCAATTAGAAGTTTTGCGCCCTCAACTGTGTTTCCCCCATACGTTACACCGACATAGAAACTGTTTTTAGTTGATGCTTCGTTTGTGATAATAATAGCGGTTAAAATCATTGTAGATAGAAATATGATCGCGATTATAAATATTGTTACACGTTTCATTTAATTATAGCCCCATGCTCATTAGCTGTAAATGGAGGCAAATATTCTCATAGTGTTTCTACCCGGCCCTAATATGTTTTATCTGACACCAGCAGATGAAATGTACCCCAAGGTACAATTTCATCCACAAATAGATAATTGTTGATTGAGTTTTAGCAAAAATATCAAAGGTGTGAACAGGTTCTTGTATAAGATGACCAACAAATTATAGAAGGTAATTGCTAACCTTAATGGCGCAAATTATAGGGTAATACAATGTTCTCCGTTTGTTATTGTGTTCTTTTTCGAGAAACAAGCACAATTGGCGTATAAAGCAACTTACGATGTATTACCCTATTACCGTAATGCCGCAAATGGCTTTTTTAGCGTCAATCGGGCTTATTTTTCAGAAAAAAACGTGACCATGAGGTTTAAGATATGTATCCCAAAAGCTAGACCGGTAAGGTGCTAAAAAAACTCATATTCTTAAGAAGCTCGGATTAACTATTAGTTCATGTTTTTGACGCCTAATTATTTTGCCTTTTTTAATAAAAAATCCGCAACAATGCAGCATTATTTATTTTTGACCACCCAAACAGAAAATACATAAAACACCGTCACACGCTTCAAAAATTAAAAGAAACTTGAAAGCTGCTTTTGTTTAGGCCCCTCTTTAGTAAATCCCGCCACTCGCACACCAACACGACGTACTTCCAAAGACGATTCATCCAAAAACCGTTCAAACAACAGCCGCACATTGCGCAGAATAACATCTTTAGCCTTTGCAGGCTGCTCAAGAGTTATACTACGCGTTTTACTACTCAAATCCACATTAACCACATAAATAGACACCGTTTTAAAACTATATCCTTTTTCAGTAAGCTCATCATATATAACCTCAATAAATTCATCGATTTTTTGCAAAATAATCTCTAAATCACGGGTATCTTGTTTTAAAGTACCAATTTTACTAATGGACCCTGCATCACCCTGCTCCTGAACAGACACATTATCAACAGCATTGGCCGCATTGTGAAAATAAATACCAAGAGCCCGGCCAAAAGTTTCAATGAGACGCTGACTATCATATAGAGCAAGAGCACCAATAGTTTTAATACCCAGCTGCTCCATTCGAACCGTTGTCTTTTTACCCACACCCAACAAACGATCAACAGGAAGAGGTGCAAGAAATGCTTTGGCATCTTCAGGTTTTATGATGGTTAAACCATTGGGTTTTTGACTATCACAAGCAATTTTAGCAACAAGTTTGTTTGGTCCAACACCTATAGTAAAAGAAATACCCACTTTAGCTTTCACCTCTGCTTTGATTTTTTGGGCATAAGCAGAGGCTTTCTCAAAATTTGCTTCAACCTGGGCGGTCACATCTAGATAGGCTTCATCTATACTGACTTGCTCAAGAGCAGAAGCATAGGTGCGAAAAATGTTCATAATATTGCTACTGATTTGGCTATAGTATTTGTGATCAACTTTGAAGAAAACAGCATCCGTGCCTTCTAGTTTGCGTTTAGCCATAAATAGAGGTAACCCTGATTTGACCCCGTATCCGCGGGCGATATAGTTACTTGTAGAAACCGCTCCGCTTTCTTCAGTTCGACCTGAATAGACACCTACGACAATGGGTTTGTCTTTGATGGCAGGGTTGCGGAGTTCTTCGCATTGTGCAAAAAAATAGTCGAAATCCGCAAGAAAGATAATACGGGGAGGCATTTTAATCGCTCCACTTTGGCATAAGCCATGAACCATCGCAGGCAGCAGTGCTCAAACCAGGGAGGGCTTCGCGGCAGATCCCAAACTGCATACCTTGTGCTAATACTGTTTCACGTATGTTTTTTAGCAGTTTGTAGCGGTAGCTGCTAGAAAGTAATGTGCTGCCACCGATTTTTTCGCCGTTCATAAAGTAGAGAGGTTTTAGTTGTTCCATCATTTTGGGCAGGACGTGGTAGAGTCGGTTCCAGTTGTCGGGTTTAGCTTTGTAGGTGGAGCAGGTTATGTGTTTGATGCCTATATCGGCAAGTGTTTTTATGAGTTTTTGGGGTTGGTCATTTAGGTGTGGGATAAGGGGGTCGATGCGGATAGAAACGGGGATGCCTGCTTTTTGGAGGACTTGGGCGGCGCGGATGCGATTGTTTGGTGTGGGTGCGTTTGGTTCGAGGATTTGGGCTATAGTTTCGTTGTCGGTTGTTATGGTGAGGGCTACTGTTGTAGGTATTTTGCTGAGCAGGTCGTTGTCTCGGGTGACTATGTTGCTTTTGGTTATGATTTGGATTTTGCAGTTGTATTGTGTTAGGATTTCTAGGCATTGTCGGGTTAGTTTTTTGGAGGTTTCTATTTGGGGGTAGGGGTCAGAGGAGTTGGATAGGGAGAGGGTTTGGCCGTTTAGTTTTGTTGCTTCTTGGCGTAGCAGGGTTAGGCAGTTTTTTTTGGGGTGGATTTCTTTAAAGTTTGGGATGTAGTTTGTGGCGTAGCAGTAGAGGCATTGGTGGTCGCATCCTGTGTAGGGGTTAAATGTGAGTTTGGATGGGCAGGTGCATAGGCCAGAACGCCAGGGGTCAAAGTTGTTAATCAGGGGCATGGTGTTTCAGGTGTTAAATTAATGGTGTATGCATAGTTAGCTTTAGTCTATTTTTTTATGGGGGATATTTGGTTTTGTATACAGTTTGTTTGGGTGTTATATTTGTTTGCGAGATAAATGGTTGTTGTATGTATGGTTTGAATATGATAAATTGTGTCTCGAAGCGTCTATACACATGTTTAATTTTAAAAAAAGTATGGGTAAAAATGTTTCAATAATAGACATTTATTTGTATTTTTAAGATAAATTAATATGAGAATAATAATACAGACACCCATAATAGCTAGATAGTGCGGGTGAGATTATTTCAAAGACATAGTAGGAAATCATGGGATGCAGATTAGGGGTTATGATCAGGAGAGATTAAGAGAGATTCATTTTCTAAGAGCATTTTATACGCTACTGCCATCACAGAATTGAGTGAGCGTGGCATCAAAGTTTTCATGGACATATGTTTCTCCGAGGTTGCCTTAAGGTTTGTTTGGTAGTCTAATAGTTTCCCCTTTGTTGTTGTCCACTTGTTGTGTTTAACATAGAAGTGGTTTAATAGTCTATGTGTTTGTTTTTCAATTATGTTGGAATTGTTTATGTTGTTTGAGAAAAAGTTGTTAAAATCTGAAATGCGCAGTTTAACTGCGTATTTGGGGATTTTAGAAAATGTGGTTTTCGCTATTTTGGGTGGTGTGTTCACCATTTCTTCACTAAACAGGTTTGTTCGCTAGTATAGCCCTACAACGATTATCTACAACAAAATTTAATGACCCCTGATTGACAAACCCAAAGATTGTTCCCAGAAGTTTGTAGTGCGGGCCATCAAGTGCACACCCATTGCATTGGTTTTGGGACAAAATTATTGGGTTGCTTTGTTTAGAATTTTTTCATCTTCAGGGGTTAAAATAATATCTCTTGTGTAGATCTCAGCATCATATTTTTCTAAGAACTCGAGCACCCGCTCCAAATCGGATACTTTTACAATAACAACACTGCGCACCAACCGTACATGTGCAATATCTTCAAGCAAACCATGCACGTGATGATGATACTTCCCTCCATGACTACTACTGTTTGCCCATAAAATTTTTGTACAAACGCATTAAGTATTGTCTTACCCTTTAGCTGTTTTGATGTTGTTTTTGTAGACCCAAAACGCCACAAGCTCACCATACATAAAGGATTCATCCCCACCTTCACATTGACCTTGCACTTGTATCACATACAAGCAATATTTATAAAAATATACCGCATACATAGCAAAATAGTTTAAGTATTACATAGTCCAAAATAGATACACCTCCTCCTGCAAAACATCACCATAAACAACAAACCAACCAACACAACCCTCAAAATAACCCACCACTCCAAAATCCGACTAAAAACCACAAAAATACACCAACAAAACACCAAAAACACACCACCAAACTACTCGAAAACTAACAAAAACACAAAAAATCAAATTATATTTAATCCTTTCTACAATACTTTTCAAAATAAAAAATCAACAACATTTACCCCAAAAATCCACACCTACACTTTTTGGTTTATAGCACCCCGAGTATAGGGTATAAACTCACGAATCTGCTCAATACTTGTTTTCCCCGCTCCCTCACGTTGCTCTTTTGAAAGCTTTGCAGTAATCAAACGCATAATCATCTGCAAAAGCTCTTTACCCTGATAGTCACCTGGAAGCAAAACAACATAAGTTTTTGTTTTTGCCTTCACAGAATCTATAGGACCACCAACAAAACAGGTTTCATTATCCACCAAGACACCTATAGCAACCCTGAGCGGCGTATTACGGTACCAGTTTCGCTTGCCCACCACAAAAAAAGCACCATGAGGAATAGATTCACCACTGGGACCACTTTTACTTAACTGATCCACCCTAACCCAGTAAACATCTGCTGATCCTGCATTTTCCCGCCAAGCCCGCGAAAAAGAAGCCGCATACTCTGCAGCTTCCTTTAGAGCCTGATCAGTTATAGATTTGCCCTCTGCTTTGATAACAACAAAAGGCGAACCAGTAATTTCTGCGTGAAACACCACATCTTCTTGGGCAGTGTATTTTTTTATAAGCACCTCATTACTCACTGTGTCTTTACCTGCCACCACTAAAAAACCATCAGACGTTGTGAACCAACGAAACTTTTCATACCACTGTTTGCTCGCCATCGCCTCTTTGCGCTTAGAGAGCACTTCCATAATTTGAGCAGGTTTGAGATTTTTTAGCGCCTCGGCCTCTTGGAGTATGCGCTCTGAGTGAGCAAGTTTCTTTTTAGATTCATTTAGTGCAACTTGGGCACCTTGGGCTTTCTGTTTTGCCAACTTACTCTTCTCATAGTAAGCGTTAGCATTTTCAAAAAACGATTTGCGCAAACTGAACCCAAAATGGTAACCATCAAGAAACAGATTAAGAGTCAAATTCTTGCCATCAAACGATTCGGTATATAACGCAGGGGGTTTACCAGCTTTTTTAGCAGCCATAACCTGCTCAATTATAGCACTCCAAGCATACCCTTGGTTATTAGCTTGGAGGAGTTGTTCCTGAAAAGTCTGAAGCTCAGTGAAATGTGCATAGATAACATCTCCAATCTGCTTATCCCGCTCAGTTTTCTTTGCTTCCTCAGCAATGGAACGCTCCTGTTCAGCCACAATACGTCTTAGTCGTGCCGTCTCCTGTTTGAGCTGATCGACTTCAATTGTGCCTGCGGCTTTCTCAGTAGCCATAATCCGTAGATAAAACTCATCAAGCGCTCCATTGAAAGACGCAAAGGATTGCGTAGAGTGTCCTTGATAACGCACAAGCCTAAAGGGCACCGCATCCAAAAAATCGCCCGCCGCATCAAGAATTATAACTGGTTCTAGTTTATTCTCTAAAACAGCAGATAACAAAGACCCCAGAGCTCCAAAAACTGCTGACAGCTCTATTTTTGTGAGGTCGTTGCTTTTTCGAGTTTTCTCTATACCAGCTCTGAGTAAAAGCTCCTCGGCATAAACACCACCAATACCCAAAAACCGCGCCAACGTGCGCACGATTTCAGCATCACCTGCGTCTTTTAAGCCCTCTTCAAGTTCGGTCAGAGTGATTTTGAATGGATCTTTACCACTTGCGGGTGGATACACCAGAACCTGGTTGCGTTGAATATCTCGGTCGCGCATATGCTTCAGGTGCATAGCTTGGATGATGATGTTTTGTTCATTTGTGAGTATCATGTTGCCATCACCAAATAGTTCCACCACTAAATTTAACAGGCCGGTTTTGGTTTCAAAGGTTACAGTTATAATACGTTCAAATTCATACTGCTTGATGTGTCTAAGCCAGGAATCTCGGAGGTAGCGGCGCATAAGCATACAAAATGGAGGGGGCTCGGTGGGGCTTTCTTCGGTGTAGCTGGTGCTGTGGAGTCGTCTGCCGATATCTATAACGAGTCGGATGGGAGGTTGGTCTGTTTTGTGAAGTTTGAAGATAAAAGTTTTTTCTCCAAACTGGTAGATGTTGTTTACTCTGGAATCAGCTATTAGGGGCTGAAGTTCTTTAACTGCGGCAGATATGTCAAAGCTTGTGAGGTCTTTTTTGGGCAACTCGGGCACCATTTGGATGTATAGGGATGCTATAAATTAACCGTTTTCCAACTCGGGTCGATTTTTGTAGCGTAGAAACGGTTAATACTTGGGTATCCTTTTTAAGAAGGCATAAATATAGTGTGCCAAGGATTAGATTTAGATGTCTCCTATCGTTCAGCTTTACTTGATTCGAACCACGTTAGGTATACTCGCGGGGGGTATATCAGCCGCTTTAGCCCAGTTTATTTTTGTTGAAGCAACTGATTTTGTACCATTGATCAATTGTATAACTGTAGCTATTGCTGTCTATCTTGTAACTTTCTATGTCTTGAAAGCTGTTTACAGAAATAAAGTAGAGCAGCAATCGAAAATTCTTAGCACTGGGATAGGTATGTATTTCTTTGTTTGGATAGCTTCGCTTGTGCTTATCTATACTGCATTGCAGATATATTTAGTGTAGGAAAAATAAAAATAGTTATTCTTCTTCTTTGGTTGTTTTTATTTCTTTTAAAAAGTTGGCGATGGTAGCTTGACTTTTGTCGCCTTTTAGGGTTTCGATTTTTGTGTCTCCAGTTGCTTTTTCAGATGTTGGAATTGTTATGCGTGAGAGAATACGCATACAATCAGCCCAAGCAGAAAAGTATCCTCGATCAAAGTCGCCGTGTAAGCCGTTGCCCATGTGTGCGAGAAATTCTTTGCGATAATCATTTAGGGCCACTTTATCTGACACATCGACCTTTGAAAGAAAGGCGTAGTCGTCAGTGTTTTTGCGTGACAAATACATTCCATAGAGTGCACGGAAGTATCCTCGGTTCCATTCGGTACGTTGCATTTTCTGTTTAACGCGTTCCAACTCGCGTTCAGCTTCAGCAAATTGTCTGTTAACTATTAGCTGGAAGTATCGGGTTACTAAGGCTTGGGCAATAGGCATGTTTAGCGTCCACGGGTTTTTGTTGCTTTCTCTTCTTCAGAGACATCCTCTATTCCGTTTTCGGTGACTTTAAGTATTTCCTCTCCTTCAGGCAGATATGGACTTGAAACCAGTCTTGCGATTCGTATTGGTCCATGGGACGCTCGACGAAGATAGATACGAGTGTGGCTTGTGTGGCCAACAATGTTACCGCCGATGGGGTGAATGGCATCACCGAAAAACTGATCTGGTTTAGCCATAACCTGATTGGTAACAACTGCCACAGCATTAAATGCTCGAGCTAACGCAGTAAGTTTATGCATATGTTTATTGAGTTTTTGTTGTCTGGAAGCCAACATTTCTCTGCCGATGTATTCGCTCCTAAAGTGTGCAGTTAAAGAATCAATTATGATTAATTTAATGTTGTTTGCCTTGATGATTTCATCAGCGTTTTCAAGCAGAAACATTTGATGGTCACTTGTGTATGCTTCAGCATAGATGATGTTTTTTACGGCTTGCTCGGGATCTAAACCGACAAATTTAGCCATCTGCACAATACGTTCCAATCTAAAAGTGTTCTCAGTGTCCACATAGAGAACACCCCCCGCGAGTCCACCCCGTTCAGGGGGTAACTGAACATTGATACAAAGTTGGTGGCACATTTGACTTTTACCACTACCATATTCACCATAGTATTCGGTTATAGTTTGAGTTTCCAATCCACCCGCAAGAACTTTATCTAAAGCTTTACTGCCTGACGTTAATCGTAGCACCGTTTTACGCATTTTGTAGAGTTCATCCGCACGGATAAAAGCAATGCCGATTGAGGAGCGTGCCGCCTGAATTATTTGGAAGGCTTTTTTTTCACTGACACCAACGGGATCGAGTTCACGACTGGTTGCCATTGCCAGTGATTCAACGGTGTGATAGCCAAGTTCACGGAGTTTCCCCGCAGTTGCCGGGCCAACACCGGGTAAATCTTCGATAAATTCATATTTCTTTTTATTCTCTTCTATTTGTTGCATCAGGTTTGATATTTCAGAGTTTTCTTCCTGATTTTGGTCAATGTCTTCGGACATGTTATTCACAGCTTGTGATGATGTTGTATTAGGGTCTATTTAAAACAAACGAATATACTACGTTCCCAAGGAGGGGAGAGATGAGTGAAAGTGAAACCTTACTCAAACGTGAGCGGCACCATTTTTATAAGTGATGAACAATAAGCAGATAAATATGCAACTGCATTATCCATCAATAGGTTGAGCATCTATTGGATAACATGAAATACATACTTATCATCGGCGACGGCATGTCTGACTATCCAATAGCAGAACTGGGAAACAAAACCCCCCTACAGGTAGCCGCCAAACCGAACATAGACACTATAGCCGCCAGAGGTAAAAATGGCTTAATCAAAAACGTTCCTGACGGATGCACACCGGGTTCTGATGTCGCCATATGTGCAGTATTGGGCTATGACCCACGCATCTACTGCACAGGCAGAGGAGCACTTGAAGCACCGGCAAGAAATATAACCCTTGGCACAGAGGACACGGCATATAGATGTAACATTATCACAGAGGAAAATGGAACTATCGCCGACTACTCCGCAGGACACATAACAACCAAAGAAGCAACTCAACTCATAGAAGCAGTTAAAGAAATATACTATAAACCCGGCAAAATAGAATTTTATCCTGGTTTAGACTACCGCCACTTTCTAATCATGCGCAACTTTACCCAACCTGAACAAATCTATTGCAGCCCACCCCATGACGTCATAGGACAAGCCATTGATGATGTTATGCCAAAAGCTAAAGGGCCAGAAGTAGAAAACAACACCCAGTTACTTAGAGATATGATTGAGGGTTCCAGAAACATTCTACACAATCACCCCGTCAACATAGCCAGAAAAAAAGCAGGAAAACGTCCAGGAAATCTGATTTGGCCCTGGGGCGGCGGAAAAAAACCCGCGATGCCCACACTTAAAGAAAAATTTGGCATAAAATCAGCTGTTATTTCCGCTGTTGACCTTGTTAGAGGACTGGGCATTTATGCCGGTATGGATATTATAACCGTCGAGGGTGCCACTGGCTTGTACAACACTAACTATGAAGGCAAAGCAGACGCCGCAATAAAAGCCCTTGAAACCCACGATTTGGTTTGTGTACATGTCGAATCTCCAGACGAAGCAGGACATGTACACGACTACAAACTAAAAGTACGCACCATCGAAGATTTGGATAAAAGACTGGTAGGCAGAATTCTAAACAACATAGGAGAACCATATGCAATTGCTGTTCTGCCAGATCATCCCACACCAGTAAAAATTGGAACCCACACAAGTGACCCTGTACCTTTCACGATAGCTGCACCAAACTTGAAACCTGATAACGTCAATGCGTTCGATGAATTTTTGGCAAAACAAGGCGGATTTGGCTTAGTTGAGAACGATTACTTGTTGACTATTTTGCTTTCCTTGGGCAAGAACTAAACACTATTTAGGCTTGTCTGTTCTGCACCGATAGCTTTGAGGCGCTTGTTTATGACCGATTGAATTTCGGGATCATCTTCCTGATGTGAGGCATCGATTAAGAGTTTTTTTGCCACATCATGGCTTTTGATCCCAAACAGTTTAGCGAATTTGCTACTTCGTTTTTCAAGTATCCGAAAATAACGCGGTAGAACACAGACGAAATTTAGAGGATAATATTTGCTTTTGTCAAGATCGACAACGACAAGCTGGATGGGTTCGATTCGTTGACCAGTGTTTTTTATTGCATAAAGTTTTAGATTCATTTACCCACCTTCTCTTACATAATTAGCAAGTTATGGATAACAGTAAGTTGAATTTACAGTTATAATTATCCATCACGTCAAACCATATTAAACTTTCCCAAAAATCAAAGAATTATTTTTTCTGAAAATTATTTCACTTTTAGAATTATCTTACTAATAGCGACATCGCCACCCAAATCAATAGCAGTATATCCAACCAAACCTAGGCCGCAACTCACAAATATACTCGAATAGTTTAAAAATTAGACCTATTAAAATAGGTATCACCGCCTCTTGCAAAAACCCACACACAAACAACAAACCAACTAACACAACCCTCAAAATAACCCACCATTCCAAAATCCAATTAAAATCAGACAAATACGCCAACAAAAACACCAAAAACACAACGACCGCCGAGAAATTTTTAGCAAAAAAATCCATCACAAACCACCACTCAAAAAATGCACCCACCGTCGAATACTCATAACACACAGGCGCCACCACTCCACCATTAAAGAGACCGCACATAACGTTTAAGCAGTGAAATTTCCGCCCTCACCTAATGTCTTCGACACGTTTTCCCCTGGTCCATAAGCGTATTCACGCACCAGGTATTTTCTTATACCGCATTGGTCAATATAGGTGCAGTTTGCTTCTGGAATCTTGTTTAGAAGGGGTTGGTAGGCGGCTCGTTTTTCAGGGGATTTTTCGCGGTAGGTGAAAAGTTTTTTTACGCGTTAATTTATGCTTGACCATAGCGTAGTATATTGCGGAGACGGTGCAGTTGAAATGGGTGGCTATTTCTTTTAGATAGGCGTCGGAGACTGTCCATAAACTAGATTTTTTCGTGTTTTTAACGGAAACGGACAGAGAAAAACAGCCTTTTTCTTGTTTTTCTGGGAGTTTTGTTAGTTTTCTGACAGTCGGGGGGTGTTTTTAGAGTTGTTGAGTATAGTTTAGTAGACCTTAGCGTTATTAGTGTTTAGCGGTAGAGCGTACATTTTGTTGGCAAGTTATTGTGACAGCTATGTTTTAAGTGTACGTTTTTTGAATCATTTGGACAACGCACACTCATTTTTAGAATCGACAAATAATAACGCCTAAGGTCTAGTGTCTCGTGTGGCGTAGCGGTTGTTTGTTTGGGTGTGGTGGGTGTGTTAGTTGGGGTTTTGTTTGTTTTTTGTTTTTTTGGTTGTTGGGTTTGGGTTTGTTTTTGGTGGGGTTGGTTTGTGTTGTTTGGATTTGGTTTGTTTTGTTTTTGGGGTTTGTTTTTTGTGTTTTTTGGTTTGTTGGAGTGTTTTGGGTAGGTCTTGTTTTAAACTGCCGAATGTCAGAAGTTACATCCACACGCTGAGACGAAAAAAGCATATATGATAAGAATACCGTTTTTCATTAGATGTGAAAGATATGACTACTGAAGAAAACGGCACGGACATGATTGTTACCCCATGGGAAGTCAAGGGCAAAGTCGATTATGAGCGGCTTATAAAAGAATTTGGCACTCAGCCTCTTACACCTCAGCTTTTGGATCGCATAGTAAAATACACAGACAAAATACATTTGCAACTTGAACGCAAAATTTTCTTCAGTCATCGTGATCTTGACACGATTTTTGATCTTTATGATAGGGGCATTAAATTTGTGCTCTATACGGGCAGAGGCCCAAGCGGTCCTGTCCATATTGGACATTTGGTGCCATGGATTTTTTCGCTCCATATGCAGCAAAAATTTAGAACGCGACTTTATTTCCAAATCACTGATGATGAAAAGTATCTTGTTGGGGATGAGAGAAATCTAAATGAAACAAAGATGTGGAGCTATGAAAATGCACTTGACTTTATTGCGTTGGGGTTTAAACCAGATGACACATTTATAATCTATGATACAAAAGACATCGATTTACTCTATGATATCACCCTTGAGGTCGCTAAACGCATTACCTATAGTACGGCAAGGAGCACCTTTGGTTTTCAGGATAGCACAAACATAGGCTGGGTTTATTGGCCTGCTGTTCAAGCGGCGCCATGTTTTGTACATAAAAAGCTTACCGGTGAAAATGTTCCAGCACTGATTCCTGCAGCTATAGATCAGGATCCTTATTGGCGAGTAACGCGGGATGTTGCGCAGAAACTGGGCTACTATAAACCGGCACAGATTCATTGTCGTTTTCTTCCAGGACTTGGGGCAGGTGGAAAAATGAGCGCTTCGATGCCTGAAACTAGTATATTTACGGTGGATTTGCCAGATGTGGTTAAGAAGAAAATTTGGAATGCCTTTACAGGCGGTAAAGGGACGGCTGCTGAGCAACGTAGAGACGGCGCGAATCCCGATATTTGTAGTATATTTCAATATTATTTTTATCTTTTTGAAGAAGACAACAGTAAACTTGTGGAAAGAGAACGCCGGTGTCGTGGGGGAGAGATGTTGTGTGGGGAATGTAAAAAAGATATTGTAGAAAAACTTAATTATTTTCTTGAAAGCCATAGAAAACGTCGGGAAAAAGCCAAAGACATTATTGAAAAGTATCATATTAAACGCTCATAGATATTTGTATCGTTTTACATACAGAACAAAAGAGACCAAATAGAAAATAGAAACAAAAATCAAAATATATAGGCGTAGTTACGGATCTCAAAACTAAAACATATCAAAAAATACCACCAAATACCACCAAGAAAAACAAATACTTGACTACGACGACACCCACCTGCTCAACAACATAACCCAAACGACGCGTCTATAAAATTTTAAAAGATTCCTTCAAAAACCATCTCGACATCCTTATGACCCTGATATTTCACCGCATAATCACAAACCAACCATAACTACGCCCAAACCTGGTATAAAGGCAACTATATTCGCCACCTATCCAAACGCCAATCTCAGCCCCAAAACATAACCAAAACTTTCCTATTAGGTCAAAAAAGCGCCCAACAAACCTTCCTTGCCGATTACATACCAAATCAGTCAAAATAAAACAGGCATCGTATTGACAACACCAAATTACTAAAGAAAAGAGCAAATCATCAACTACTGAAACCACCCACAAGGGTTAGCATCTAAAATCCGGCTCATATTAGCCCTTCCCCGCAAACGAGCTCTCAGTGTACTTTCATCACAGAAAGGGAAATACCGGGAATTTAAGCACTCTTACAAAAACCATCAGGGTGATGGAAAATCAAGGCATACCCCCTTTATCGGTTCTTATTAATGCAGAGCATTGCACTAAAGATAATTTAAAATTGTTTTTTGAGGAAAATATTTTTTCTCATACACATACTGGTTAATCGGGCAATCTGCAAAGTTGGTGACCAAAAATGTCGATATTGAAAGATACTGTTTATTGTGAAATGTGGTAATGGGGTTGTTTGTTAAGGAAATAGAAGCAAAAGTTTGCGGCAGGGAGCATGTACGTATTTAGTTTTAGATTCCCCAGCAAAGGAGTTGAAATCTCAAAGGCAATTTTAGATTTTATTACCCGCAGGTCAGATGATTTGAAGACGGATTTTTCTAATTGCGATAAAATGACGCTTTTGTGTAGTGTTAGACTAAGTCGTGCTGAGGGAGACCGTTTTACCATACAAGACAGGGGAGCGGTTTTGGAATTGTAGAGATGATTTGGAGATTTTACTGATAGGACACCCTTGGAACCTGATTTTGAGGGGTTATGTTTGGTGTTTTGGTGTTGATGTTTGTTGGGGTAGTTGGGTGAGTAGGGAAGTTGCTCTTGGCGTGGTTTTATTGGAGTTAGGAATGTAAAGTGTAGAGTTTTTGAAGAGTAACTTGTTTGGTGAGGTTATAGAGGAGCCCCCTTATTTTTTGAAAGAGTCAAGGTTTTGGTGCCTACACTGTAGGGGATGCAAAGTGTGCAAAAATAAACAATTTATACAGAGGTTTTTAATTAGGTGTGTAATTGTTAGTTATTTTGGTAGTATTTATTTATTTTAACAATTTCTCAACCTTAATTATAACATCGGGGTTATTGTATTTTAAGACGGTGTTGAGGGTTTCTGTATTTGGGCAAGATTAGAGCAAACAAGGTGGTCTCTATAAAGTTGACGTGCATTCCAAACCCCATCAACCAAAATTTTTGAGTCAAATAAAACAAAGCGGAATTCGTCTCCAACCGCCTTAAAACTGGTTTGCGCCGCCAAATCTACAAGCTGGGTCTCAAAAATATCGAATTCTTTTTGTAAATCCACCTCACCAACGACTTTAGCAAACCAAAGATCGTTTAACACAAGATACGCCAAAACAATATTTCTAACCTGTCCAAAGTTTGGTGTTGCATCAGCCAAATCCTCCAAGGCCACAAAACTATCAAAGTAACCATAGATGGCCCCAAGAATAGCAAAGGCTTCCTGAGCAGTCATAGCAGCATTTTGATTTTGAATTGCAACAGAAACGGAGCTAAAATCTAAATCCAAAGGGGCCAGGGTTTGAGCCCTAAAATTAAAGGTACCACCCAAGGCCCGCACAAACCGTTCTAACTCCAACCAGTCCACATGTTTTCTGTGCAACCCCATCAAGATATCAAACGCGCCATCTACAAGGGGCAAAGCGGCATTTAGAAAAACAAGCAACTCATCTCTGTGTAACGTAATATGCTGGAGTTTTTGTATATCTTTCCGGTGAGCTTCTTGTAATACTGCAATTTGTTTAACTAATTCAGTAAAAGATTGACCTTTAGGCTTTAGGATAAATTGATATTTTTTATCATTCCAACACAAACTAATCCAACTGTCAAGGCTTTCCACGCCGGTTAGCTCATAAATCGGAAACTCTTTAACCACAGTCCAGTGCTTTTTAAACAGCCCCGCAGAGGTATAGAATTTTACTTTCTCATCCACAATCTCATATTTGACAATTGGAAATCCAATAAGTTTTGGGGGTTTGGACTTTGAGTTAGCTGCATCCTTAGTAGATGGTTGATTAGATTTTTTGCGTCCAAATAGCAATATCGGCACAGCTATAGGAGATTTAATTGACATATATGAACAGCAGGGTAAGGAATTAGTTTTGCGATTCATCAAGGGCCTTCTTATTCATTATAGTATGCTTAATGGGTACTTAAAATTTGGCCAACCGACACACACAAAACACCACATACATGGTTTATGTAGTTTTATTGGTGAACAGTTTGAGTAGCCACACAACACCCAAGTATTTCAAGATTTAAAAAAAATCATCACATATATTAAACCGTTATCGGATAATAGAGTTAAAAATTATCAAAAATTACATCAAACAGATCAGTTAACCAGGGTGTTTTTGATACATAAAAACATGAAATCCAAAACCACAACAAACCCCTTAGCAGCACCTCAAAACACCACCCACAAATACACATACCATAATTAACCAACCCAGCCAACATTTAACCGACGCTGAAGAGACAAAACCGTCCATCTCCCAAAACATCAACTACAACAAAGAAAAATCCTTGCCAAAACAACCACCGCTATCTTATGAAAAATTACAAAAGAAATATCGAAATTCAGACTGCACAAAGACCCAAATATTTTTCAACCCACCAAACTGTCCAAAAACTAACAAAAATCTCAAAAAAAAAACAAAAAAACGACTGTTTTCTCTGTCCATTTCCGCCAAAAACACAAAAATCCTATTTTTTAAACAGTCACCCACCCCAAAAACATCAACAAAAACCAAAAAAACAACCCCACCACCCAAACCCAAAAAACACAAACCCCCAGACGGCACAAAAACTAACAAACCCTTGAAAAACTAAAAAGAACAACAGCTCAATTACATAAATACGTTAACCAGAACAGAGACAAAAATAAAGTCACTTGGGATTCCAAACACACCAAACCGCCTTAGCCTCACAAGCCAAAACACATGGAGGCAAAAGGGTTTCAGGTTTACAAGAAAGACAAGTGTAATGTATTTTTTTACGATACTCCTCTTTAATTGCCGCCACAGTCATATCTTCTAAATCGATAAACTCTGTCACCAACGCGAAAGCATTTTGGGGACATTTTGCAACGCACCGCCCACAGCCCACACATTTCTCAGAGTCCACAACGATAAAATATTCCCCTGAACCATCACAATACCCATAATAGGTGATTATCGCAACGCACCTCAGATTTGTTGTGTCTTCTCATAGAGGGCCTTAGCAAGCAAAGCCGCACCAAAAGCACCCGCCACCATAGGATCCAACCCGCCATCACGCCAATTTGGCGTCGGCAAACACTTAACACCTAAAAGGGTCTCAATACGACTCACAATCCCCACATTCTTAGACTGTCCCCCAGTAATAACTAATGCCGGCTCCAAACCAACCCGATTTATAAGGTTAGCCATCCGCACTGCCATCGCCCGTGTGTAAGCCGCCAAAACCTTCTCCTTTGACCAACCCTTACGCAACAACCCAATAGCCTCAGTTTTTGCAAATGCCACACAAGTACAACTCACAGGCTCAGGTTCAGCCTCAACCTTAAGAGACATAGCACCAATCTCTTCAATGGGAACCTGCAACAAATCCGCAAAAACCTCCATCCCCCGACCAGTGCCAGCAGCACATTTATCATTCATAAGAAAGCTAACAACCCGACCAGTTGCATCAATCTTTATAGCCTTAATGTCTTGCCCCCCAACATCTAACACTGTTCGAACACTAGAACCCCAAATATAATTAGCCCCCCTGGCATGACAGGCAATCTCTGTAATGGCTTTGTTAGCCATTGGAACATTAACTCGACCATACCCGGTTCCCACAATATATCGCAGATCACGTGTACTCAACGCGGTGTCTTTTAGAGCCAAATCCAAGGCTTTTTTAGCACTCTCAGGACTATTACTACCGGTCCGAGTAATACCCCAACTATAGGCTTGTCCATTAACCATCACCGCCGCTTTAGATCCCACCGAACCAACATCAACCCCTGCAGTGATAATATCATCCGAAACAGGTGCAATATTTGGCATTGTGTGACGGTATTCATGCCAACGCCAAAACTCTTTAGCCGTACTCATTTAGCTGCCCCCTTGGCACGCATTGCAGCAGTTAACGCGGCGCCCAAAGCACCTGCATAATCAGGATACGGGGGAATTTGAACCTGCAAACCTAGTTTGCGGTTAAGGGAAGCTACAAACCCAGGGTCTTTGGCAACCCCGCCGACCAAAACCACTTCAGGGTTTACACCCAACCGATGCACCATAGAACAAACGCGATCAGCCATAGCATCAAAGACGGCACGTGCGATTTCGGGTTTGGATTCTTGACGGTGGATAAGAGAGACCACATCGGATTCGCCAAATATGACACATGAAGCGTTAATGGAGCTTGCGCGCTCTGCCTGTAGAGAGAGAGGTCCCATGTCTTCTAATTTCATCTCTAAGGCTCGGGCCATGGCTTCTATGAATGCTCCTGCGCCTGCGGCACAGCGTTCGTTGACAACAAATTCCATCATTAAACCGCGTTCGTCACATTTGACGGCGCGAGCTTCTTCGGCGCCAATATCGATGATTGTGCGGGCTTGGGGGATGAGAAATACGCCTGCTTTTGCATCTGCGCCCATCATGCTTATAGTGCTATTGGCGTGGGGCGCTAGATCCATAGCAGCGCCGGTGGCAGTGATATGGTTTATGTCTGGGAGGGTTAGACCCGCAGTGTTTAGGGCATCATTGACTGTTTGTTTAGCTGCTTTTGCGGGGTCAAAGCCTGCAAACGCTTGGGCTTTGCTAGCGATTGTGCCGTCTTTTAGAACCAGGGTTTTTATTCTTTGGGTTCCAAGATCTATACCAAGGGTAATCACTGTTTTGGTCACCTCTAAAAATCGATGCGTGCATTTAGGAGTTCCATAAAAGCTTCTACACGAGTTTTGAGTTGTCCAACGTCTTCGCGAGTGTATTCGGTATCAAGATAGTATACGGGTACATTGATTTTGTCTAGGGCTTTTTTGACGCGGTTGTATTCCATTGCGTAGAGCATGCATCCGCGCAGTACATAGTAGATAACCCCTTGGATGTTCCATTCTTTGACTTTGTTTAGTAGCCAGTTAATGCGGTCTTCGTTGCCGTCTTTGCTGGTAAAGCAGGGGCAGGTAGAGGCCATGAGGTAGCGTTCGCTTATGGCGTTTAACATGTCATCCATTGACCATTCATCTACGCCTATGGGGTCGTTTAGGATGCGTTCTCCGCTGCATTGTTCGTCTGCGACGATAATACCTTTTGGGTTACCTTCTTCGACAAGAGCGGGGAGTTTCCAGCTATCGGGCCAAAACATGGGTGTGCCTGTGAGCATGACTCTTGGCGTATCGGGGCTGCAGACCCAATCTTTTTGTTGGACCCGTTTTTCGAGTTCATTGCAGAGGGCTTCGGTTTTTTCGGTCCAACGTTTTTTATCATCCCAGCTGTAGGCTTGGTTGACAAGCATGGCGTCTTGGCCCATGATAACAGGGTTGCCTTTGCGTAGCTCTTGTAGCCGGCGAAAAGCTTTGGTTGCACGGTGACTAGTGGTGATGGCTTCTTTTAGGCTGTTGCGGGTTATTTTGTTGCCGGTAAAGGTTTCGATTTGGGTTTTCATATGTTTGATTTCGGCGCTCCAAAATCGTAGACTTTGCGTTGAGTCTTTTACGCGTGGGACATTCATACCCCAGATGGTTTTTTGGTCACTTAAAATTTCGCTAAGCTTAGTCATACCGTCGCAGGTTAGAACGCTTATCAGTGCATCACTTTGTTCTAAGAAGGGAGAGAGTTCTATCATTTTAGCGCCTATCGTTGAGCGGATAACGGGGCAAACTTCTACTGGAACCACTCGGTCACCGAGTTTAGAGGTATCATACCAGCCAGAATTAACACGAACCGGAATGGCGTCAGCAGCAGAAATCAACTCAGTAGGTGCAAAAAGACAGAGATATCCGATGATTTTTTTGCCTTTTTGTTTTTCTGCTTCGATTTCTTGTTGACGTCGCCCAAAGAGATTGGCGATGTCATCAAAGTATTTCATGGTATCGGGACGGTGGGAGTCGGCTTTTTTCATGCGTGCAATGTTGTCAGCAATTATTTTTTGTGACGCTCCTTTCACGGTGGTTTTTAATTCATCGATTTCTTTTCTTTGGATTTCAGGCAGATATCTTTGTTCAACAGTTTGATTTTTACTCAATTTTTCTCTCCTCGTTTATGATTGAGGGTTCCAGCCAGTTTCGGGATTTAAACACCGGCTTGT
Organism: Nitrososphaerota archaeon; assembly: GCA_031274765.1. Classification (GTDB taxonomy): domain Archaea; phylum Thermoproteota; class Bathyarchaeia; order Bathyarchaeales; family Bathycorpusculaceae; genus Bathycorpusculum. The sequence continues at coordinate 32,568 of JAISPR010000117.1, forward strand.
TACCCAGATTTATTTTAAGAGTGTCCTCATAGGGACACAACTCTACGCATCTTGCGCAAAGCATACATTGGGACGTTTTGATTTTTCCGCCCTTTTGGTCATAGACATCGTTGACTTGTACAGGACAAACGCGTTTGCATACACCGCATTTGGTACATTTTGCCTCGTCTTTCTCTATGTAGAGTAGGGGTACCCCTTTAAATGCCTTAAATTTGTTAAGGGCCGCTATGGAAACACCGGCGGGACAAAAACGACACCAAATTCGTCGAACCAGAAATGCACCAATTAGGGTAGTGGCCACAAATGCAATAGCAAAGATTTGTCCAGGGGTTGCTTGGATTAATGAGGTGATGTTAGCTACGTAGGGGTAACTAAAGTTGATGTTTCCCAGGATTAGCTGACCGGTCCAGGGTACAACAAAGGGTACAAGGGGGTCGATTATGAGGCTGTAGGGCCGAAAGGGTCCTGCGAGTAGTCGAGCCATCATAATTGCGGTGGCGGTGTCAGGGGGGGGATTAAAAATCCACAAGATGAGGGGAAAGAGCAGAAATACGGTTATAATTAGGTATCTGCCTTTGTGGAGAGCGAGGTTTAATTTGTCGGGGAGAAGGCGATAGCGGATTTTGAGGGCTTTTCTTAGCAAATTTTCTATATCCATAATGAAGGCAAAAGGACATACCCAGCCGCAAAAAAATCTACCCAGAAAAAGCGTCACTGCAAACCAGGCAATGAGCACATAGAGTAGGGGTATAGCGGGTTCAAGGGAGAATAGGAAAAAGAAGGCGGCTAAGCCGACAGCTTGAATAACAAATCTTAAAAAAGTTACTCGGGAGGCACGATTTTTCTTCCAAACCAAAACAGCTATCACACCTGCAATCCCAAGTCCCACTAGCATAATGAGGCTAAGTATGTTTCCGATTAGTTCGCCAGCCATATCAAATCGCTCTTTTAGGTTATTTGAATTATTGAGTTGAACAGGGTAAATATACCCAGTATAATCAGAGCAGCAGCTCCGGCAATTGAGATCCATTTTTGGAGTAGGGGAGCTTTGCTAAGCAGCCAGCCGGTAACGCCGGCTAAGAGTAGCAGGGGCGAAATTGCAGTCCCTATACCAAAAAGAATAGCTATACTAACGCTGCCAAGGGGTGATGCAAAAGGCAGGGCGTAGACCAGAAGTGCCATTAGAGGGGGGCAGAGAATTAAGCCGCGCGTCAATCCCAGGGTGAAAGCCCCAAAGTCTACACTAAATTTACCTCTTTTTTTAGCCTCAGCTAATTTTTTTGCATCTTGGCCGTCGCATTCGCATGAAGGGCGTTTGGTTTTGAACAAAACCATCACACCGATAAGTATGGTAACGGCGCCAAAGATAAGTGAGGAGTATATTTGAAACGGTGATAGGGCAGTTTCAGTGACAAAAACTCTCAAAAGACCCCCAAATAAACCTACAGCGGCCCCAATTAGTGCATAGGCAAATATGCGTCCAGAATTAAAGAGCAGGGTTATCTTGATACTGTCCCGAAATCCTGAACCGACGCCTGCAATATAGCCTGCAACAAAGGGTAAACAAGAAGCAGTACAGACCGCTAAGCCATAGACTAAACCACCGGTAAATGCACCCATATACGGATTTGAGATATCAGGCATCAGCGACATGTAACTGTCCCCCCATTTGAATTGTTATAGCAAATAAACGTTTAGAGCATTTAAAGTTTACATAATTTTTGAAAGCTACACCGGTACAAATTGTACAGGAACAGAAAGGTGAGCTTGGCGAATTCACATGATATAAATTGCTGGATTTGCGTAAGTGATTTATCTTAAAAGACTATTGTTCCATACAATAATGTGGAGGTATCGCTTGAAGAACCAGCCCCTAGAAAAAGAGTTATCGATCCTGTTACCAGCCTATAATGAAGCAGCACAAATTAAGCCTTGCATACATGCAGTAGAAGTAGCCCTTCAAACCTTTTGCAAATCCTATGAGATAATAGTCTCTGAAGACGGCAGTACTGATGGCACAGACAAAATTGTTGCCGCCTTGGCGAAATCAAACCCTAACTTGGTTCTGCTACATTCACCTCTACGACTAGGCAAAGGTAGAGCCATCAAAAACGCGGTTAATGCGGCTAGGGGCAGATACATCGCATTTATGGATGTAGATTTAGCCACAGACCTTGTTTGTTTACCCAAACTCTATGAGGTTGTCAAGTCTCAGGGCGGGATGGCCATCGGTTCGCGGCATATAAAGGGTTCAAAGGTGCAGCGTCAACCTATGCGAACATTATTTAGTTTAAGTTACAATATTTTTGTGCGTGTTCTCTTTTTTGATGGTGTCCGTGATCATCAGTGTGGTTTCAAAGTTATGAGTCAGAGCACTGCAAACGTGGTGCTTGGGGGTTCTTTTTCGGATGGCTACTTTTTTGATACGGAGATGATTATTTGGTGTAAACGCTTAGGTTATCCTGTGACTGAGGTGGCGGTGACTTGGCGAGAGAAAAATAAAGGCGGCTCCAAAGTCAACCCGGCTCGGGATAGTAGAAAAATTGCCTGGGATATGCTTATGTTTAGATTTAATCGCCAGAAAACAAGTCTTAAATAAAATATTGACAGTGGACCAATTTAGAATAGTTAGTTTAGTGAAGAACAAATGCACACGTTAACTCATACTTGATTGACAAATTCTTCAAGGTTTGAAAAGAAAGTCACCTTAATTCAGGGACAGCCCATGAGCATCTGACCTGTAAAAAAACTATTCGATGTTGGCACCTATCAGAATATTTAAAACCTTAACCGTCTATTTTTGGGGTAATACATATCTTAAACCTCAGGGTCACGTTTTTTTCTGAAAAATAAGCCCGATTGACGCTAAAAAAGCCATTATGCGGCATTACGGTAATAGGTAATACATCGTAAGTTGCTTTATACGCCAATTAGTGGTTACTACTCAGCAGATTCCCACTATATAGTGTTCTTACAGTAAAATAGTTCACACATAGGGTTATTCTTATTTGCCTTATTTCATAACCATAATTTTGCAGAAAAACCGCTATACATAACGGTTTACGAGTAAAAAATAACGCTATATGCCCCTGCTGAGTAGTAACAATTAGTGCTTATTTCTCGAAAAAAAACACAATAACAAACGGAGAACATTGTATTACCCTATAATTTGCGCCATTAAGGTTTAAAAAATATTTAATTAAAATATCAAGGGCTCAACAATGTCGGGAGATTTGATGTGCTTTACCTTCGAATAAAGGTTTTATTTTGCGGTTCCTTTTTTTCGAAGGTACAAAATTACAGCAACAAATCCAAGACATAACAGTATAACTAGAAAAACCACAACTTCGATGGGGACTGTAAAGGGGTCAGAAGTAGACGACGTAGGAGTTGGAGTAGGTGTGATAACAGGGGCGATAGTTGGAGGGAAACTTGAAGGAGAAGGAGAAGGAGAAGGAGTGGGCGTAGAGACAGCGTCTTTGGTGAAACCGATGTCATAGTTATTATAGCCATAAGTCAGGGGAGATGTCCAGATAATGTTAGCGGCTATGCGGGCACGATATATTTCATCATAGGTGGAATCTTGGTCATATATTGTAGCGGCACGATTATTTGAAAACTCTACGCCGGTTGCAACAGAGAGTTTTTGGAGGTTTTCAACAAAAATACCCCCGCCGTTTTTTAATGCGGTGTTACTTGAAATTTTACCGCCCCGAAGCTCAAATGAGCCTGCACCAACATATACACCTCCGCCATTGTCCTCAGCAGTGTTGCCAGAAATTGTGCCGCCAGCCATGCTAATTGGAGAGTCAGCAACTATGCCGCCGCCAGAGACTGTGGCTTTATTGTTAGAAATTGTTGCCTTACCGGTGATGGTGAGACGGCCATAAAAATAGTTGTATATGCCGCCGCCTTTTTTAGCGGTGTTACCAGAGATTTCCCCTCCAGAAAAACTAAAATCACCATTGTTATATACGCCTCCGCCATTGTCAGCGGTGTTTTTTGAAATAACACCGCCAGTCATGCTAAAGACGCCATAGTTACATATACCCCCGCCTTCAAAGTTGGCGGTGTTGCCAGAAATAACTCCACCTGAGAGGCTAAAATGGCCATCGCGGGTATTGTATACGGCTCCGCCAACAGATGTAGAGGCGGTGTTAGCAGATATTTCACCGCCAGCCATGGTAAAGGTGCCGTCGTTGTGTACACCGCCTGCAAGACCCGCAGTGTTTCCAGAGATTTTGCCTCGAGTCATAGTTAGGGTCCCGCCAGATTTGATATCTATACCCAAACCTTGGGCTTCTGCACTGTGGGTTACGATGATGCCTTCAAGATTTAATGTGCCACCGTCGGCAATAGTTATGGTTGCTTTATTAGCGGGACCGATTAGTTTAGAGAAGGTTTCACCTTCGCTATTGCTCATTAGAGTGAGGGAGAGATCAACAGATATATTGAGCGTCTCTGTGAGGGGGATGTCGTTATCTATGGCGATTATTATTGGTTCTTCTGAGGGGGCGTCAGCTATTGCGGTTCTAAGTTCAGTTTCTGTTTTAACGTGTACCGCATCGGTTAAAGAGGCGGCTTCAACGGTTACTGATGGGGGGTAAACAAATAAAGTAAAACTTAGCAGTAGGATCAGTAAAGTGGCAGGTAGAAGATTTTTGGGGTGAATATATCTTAGTTTAAAGGTGTGTGAAGCAGTCATAAGTTAGCCTCAAAATATTAAACCTGTCAGGGCAAATATAGTTTACTGTTAATATACACACAAATAGCTAAGATATGAAAAAGCAGATTGTAAAAAACAGACAGATCCATATGGATGCAACTTTTTCACATATCAGACTGCACAAAAATCCAAATATTTCTCGCTCCCACTCCTAAAAGTATTAACAAAAACCCAAAAACACAATCCACATCCACCCACCACGAAAAAACAATTCTGCACTTCAAATTTAAAAATCAAACGCATCAAATCACTTAATGTCACCAATATAAATTTTTTAATTAGAAAAAAATCTATTAGATATAAAAAAAATTGAAAAATTCATTGTTAGGGAAACTTCAAAGAGGCAAAGAGGTTGCGGGGAAGCTAAAGTTTGAGTTTCCGTTAAAGCCCTAAGTGTTAGTTTGTGGTTGTAAAAACTTTTCGGGAATTATGGATAAATAAAGGAGGAACGTTTCACGCGTTAGAGTGTAATGATATGATATTATTGTGAAAAAGTGAAATGAAGTGGAATCATGTTTGAGGATAACAAAATTGAATTTAAGCAACAATATACCTCAGAGCTAAAAAAAGAAGTTACCGCATTTGCTAATACAGATGGCGGAGTGATCTATGTTGGGCGTGATGACAAGGGAAATAATTATCCCATACAGGATATAGACAAAACCTTAACACAAATCACCAACAGCATACGGGAGGAGATTTTACCCGATGTAACCATGTTTGTAGATTACAAAATCGACAAAGACAACATCATCATTACAGTCCAAGAAGGAACAAACAAACCATATTTTTTAGCTGAAAAGGGCTTAAAACCAACAGGCGTGTATGTGCGCCAAGGCACATCAAGTGTGCCGGCTAGCTTTGAACAAATTCGAAAGATGATAAAACAAACCGATGAAGACAAATTTGAAACAACCCGTTCCCTGATACAAAAGTTAACGTTTAACACAATAACAGAAGAATTTGCACAGCATAATATGGAATTTGGAGAAAAACAAAAAAGAACACTATCAATTATTTGCACAGATGGGTTGTATACAAACTTGGGAGTGTTGTTGTCTGATCAATGTACACATACCATCAAATTTGCAGTATTTATGGGCACTAAAAAAGGAGAATTTAAAACACGAAAAGAGACCGGAGGATCGGTTTTAAAGCAAATGCATACAGCGTTTGATTTTCTCAACCTATACAACAATCTTTCAGCTACTTTTTCAGGACTCAACCGTATAGAACAATACGACTACCCCATAGAAGCTATCCGCGAAGCTACGCTCAATGCACTTATCCATAGGGACTATTCTTTTTCGGGCAGCACCATCATCAATATATATGATGATCGCATGGAATTTGTGACACTGGGGGGTCTTGTACCGGGTCTGCAAATAGAAGACCTTTTTATGGGTATCTCACAACCACGTAACGAAAAATTAGCTCATATCTTTTACCGGTTGAAATACATAGAAGCCTACGGAACTGGACTCCGACGGATTATGCAACACTATGAAAATTTTGAGGTAAAACCAAAAATTAGCACCACCCAGGCCGCTTTTGTGCTAACCTTACCTAACATGAACTACATCCAAAAACCCAACCCCCTACATTCAGAGGAAAACACAACAACAATACCATACAATAACCAGACACAATATAACATAACTACGAGTCCAAGCGAATTTGACACAAACAATAAAAACACTACTCGGCAAACAGTACAACATCAAAAAATACAACACAAAACCATAATAGAGTACTTGCAGACCAACCAATCTATCACCAATAAAACTATTCAAACACTTCTACAAGTAAAACAAACAAGAGCCTATATAATAATTCAAGAAATGGTAAAAGCAGGCTTAATTATCAAACAGGGCTCAAGAAAAACAGACAAAGAATACAGTTTAACCAAACAAAATTCATATTAAACAACAACACAGCATAAACAACCAACAAAACTATCACTGAACACAAAAATAAACAGTACCACCTATTAGAAAAGTTGTGGCGTAAATTTTTTTATCAACCGCTTCAATCTTGCAATCTGTTGACCGGCATTTAAAAAGGCTGGTACCGGCTGCCCATGGGGCGAACAACGCCCAGCTACAATGGCATCAACAAGAGCCTCAACCGTAGCATCCTTAGCCTCGATTTCAGTATAGCCATAACCAATTTGGGGACCATAGTGAGCATCAGTTCCAGCAACCCTTGACAAATTAAACCGCTTAGCAGCCTCTTGAGCTTTTTTAACACTCAACCTAAAAGGAAAAGCCCGCGCATTAATCACCTCAATGGCATCAAACGCAGAACAAACATTTTCTCGAAGACAGCCCTTAAAATAAACATAAGGATGACACGCAATGGCAACCCCCCCAGCCTGATGGATACGCTCAACTGTTTCAATGGCACTAAACCCTCGGGGAATAAGCTCACTAACATTTAGAGCCACAATATGACCCTGCGCACTAGAAACTTCCACACCGGGAATTATAAGAAAATCTGTTTCTTTAGCAATTTTGTATGCGCCCTCAAGAATATTGTGATCTGTTACTGCACAAGCAGTTAACCCTTTTTTTTTAGCATACCAAACAAGCTCTTTAGGAGTTATCAAAGAATCCTTTGAGTAAGTCGTGTGAACATGCAGATCAGCAGTAATTTTTATAGTCATACCGCTCACCAGTCAATAGACAGCTATTGTCAGTATCTCTATTATAGCCCGGCTATTTTTTTATTTCTAAATTCAGCCGCATCGAACGAGATTTCAAAACAGATTTAGAGAAAAAAAAGTTAGAATCAAATGAACCGGTATGTTGCTATTCGTTGCATTGCGGTTTAGCTTATTGTTTGCATCATCAGATAATAAAACATCTATTTGATGGCGTCATTAACAAGAAAGCGCCTTCGACGCAAATGGGCAACCACCTAATTATAATATATAAATTCGTTAACCATAAAAAACTAAAAAAAGAATTATACGTCAAGATTTATTGGGATGTTGTAAGTTTGTTGCAATTGTTCAACTAATTTTTTGTATTCCGCTTTTGCGTTTTGAACAGAACCGATATAAAAACCCATGCAAGCGCCGAATATCCCGATACCGATTATTAAACCGATTGGCATAGGAAGAAAAGCGCCTAAAAGTCCATAACAGATCCCCCAAATAGAACCCGCAATAAACGTATATAATAGGCTGCGATCTGCTATTTTCTTGACTTTGAAAAGTTGGTCTTGTAAGTTTTGAATTTTTCTTGCATTGTCAATTAAATCTTGTGAACTTTTGGCGTTTGCTCCTTCTGTCATCATAGACACCATTTAATATGTGTATGGATATACCCTAAAAAAACTTTTGTTTTCTCTATGCAGGGGCGGTTTTGTGTTTGCGTCCCAATATCAAGAGTGAGGCTTGTACAACGTAAATCACAGCATACATGCGTATCGTGCCGAAAACCAAAGAAAAAACCTGCACAATAGAAGGGCGCAAGTATACGTTCCTTCGGAACGTAGCGGCTTAAAAACTCTTGAAACATGCGGGTTTGCTGACATATCCAAGACGACAAAAAGAGGTCGTCTGTGATGGTGTTGTATTATTTTAACGGCAACATCATAGGGCGCGGGTCAGGACGTTCCGCAACAGGCGCGGCGGCGTATCGGTCGGGCGGGATACTACGCTCGGCGGCCTACCGTTCAGGCGAAGAATTACGCGACGAAACAGGCGAAATCGTCCACGACTACACTCGTAAATCAGGTGTGGTGTATAGTGAAATAATGTTGCCTGATGGCGCGCCACCCGAATATGTGGATAGGGAAATCCTTTGGAACGCCGTCGAAGCAAGCGAAAAACGTAAGGATTCACAGCTTGCAAGGGAAATTGTAGTTGCCCTGCAAAGAGAATTTGACTTACAAGAGCGGATTGAGGTTTTGCGCGAATACATAGCGGAAAATTTTACAGAAAAGGGCATGATTGCGGATTTGAACATACACGACAAAGGCGACGATAACCCCCACGCACATATTATGCTCACGACGCGCCATGTTTCGCCTGATGGTTTTGGGTTGAAGAATCGCGACTGGAATAAAAAAGACATGTTATTGGATTGGCGGGAAAGCTGGACGGAGGTTAATAATCGCAAATTTGAGCAAAAAGGGCTTGACGAGCGGATTGACCACCGTTCGTATAAAGCTAAACTTGCCCCATAAGTCGAAAAGTTGTATAATGGGAACATGGAAAATATAAAATACAACAAACCGAGCAGTGATATAAAAGATGTGAACTTTGGAGACAAAAGACTAAACGCTCGATTGGAAGTGAGCGTTGAAGCGATGACGCAACGCTCACAAGCTTCCATATTAAGCGGCTGTGGAACGAAGCATGGCGCGAAGGCGTTTTATGCGTTGCTTTCCAATGACAAATTTTCTATGGAAGAAATTGGCAACAAAGTATATGAAGCTACAGCCGAGCGAA
>JAISPR010000013.1 GCA_031274765.1 Nitrososphaerota archaeon
GCCTGTTTGTGTTTTTCTTTGTTTTTAAAATGTCTGGTTCTTTTTTTGTGGTGTAACTGTTGAATTTTAGAAGCTGGCACAAGCAAGGGCATAAAAAACTTCAAAATATAATTGACAAACTGAAGTCTAAAAGAGCAATACTTGGTGTGGATGCTGGGATTATGATTGCGTTTTTCACGATCACCCTGCTTGTTATCTATCTTGCTGCTCCGTTGATTATGTCTACTTTGTTTGATGTGATCATTGGTGGGCCTGAGGGAATTTTTTCATATTTGCTTGAGCTTCCATTGATCTCTGAACCGCCTGGCAGTGGGGGAACTATTGGGCAGCAATTGGGGGTGCCGATGACGTATGTGTTTGGCATTATGCGAACCATTGCGTTAGCCATGTTTGCAGTAGTTTTAATCATAGCTGCGATTTGTTATGTTTTAGAGAATTTTAGAATTATGAATGAGGGGACCGCAGCTAACATAATTATGAATAGTGTTTTTACACTAATTCTCATTTTCGCTTGCCAACCCATTTACAATGCTACTGCAGGGGCGATAAACATGTTTGTCGGCTGGCCTTCTGTTGGTGGATCAGGGCTTCTCATTCAATCGGGTAACATTATAGATGTCATAGTTGGTTATGGCACAGGTGGCATAGGAACCGTTCCCCTCCCCAATCTGGATCCTTTTACGGGGTTCTTTTTTAGCGGCATTTTAGTTATGCTTGTTGCCTCACTGCTCATGCTGACGTTGGTTATGGGTGTGGCTCGGCTTTTCTTTGTGGGTGTTTTAGCTGCTGTTCTGCCCCTAATACTTGTTTTACGTCTCATTCCATTTACTAAACATTTTGCAGATACTCTTTTGCAGGATTTGGTTGGGTTTATGTTTGCAAGTATCATGGCTTCCATAGTTTTGCTTTTTGGATACCAGATTCTTATAACAACGAGCCTAAGTCCGCTCACGCAAATTTTGCTAGCGATTATCACGCTTTTTACTGCGGCGTATATGTCAACCGTGTTCGTTGGAAAGTTTGGTGCTCTGGGTATGGCGGCTGCAAACCTTGTGGGGGGCGCAGTTAGCACTGCGACAGGTGCTGCCATTGGCATGGTTGGTGGAGCGCTTCTTGGTGGTGGTGCAGGTATGGCAAGTAGGGTTGGTAGTTTGTCTGGAAAGGGCTTGTCTAAATCTGAAATGTTGGGTCAAGCGGGCGAGGGGTTTGTGGCAGGGGCAGCACCTGGCGCAATTAGTGGCTTTTTTTCTGGTGGTGGAGGTGGCGCAATTGGTGGGGGCAGATTTGGTATGGGCTCAATAGGTGGTGGTATGCGTGGCATGGGCTTAACGCTTGGGCGTTCGATGAATATGCAAAAAGGACCCGCGCAAGATTTTCTCCAAAACAGAGCTGGCTCTACACTAAATGCTGCTTTATACAAGAATTCCACTGGCGACATCCTTCCCACCGCTACCTCCGAGGCAAGTGAGCTTTTCATGAACGATCTTGGTAAAAAATCAGCCGTTGATGTGTACAATGGTTATGTTGCCGGTAATTATCCAGAACTGGCTGAGCACATTAAAGATTCAAGAACTGCTGGCTTTGAAATTAAACGGCATTTGCAGTCTTTGCCCTCTGAGGTGGCATATAGCAATTGGCAGAAAGTTCAAAATCAGGGCAGTCTTACCCAAGCAGGTCGCACGGTTTTCTACCAAAATGCTCGTGATGAAGTAGGGACAAACAGAGAAACCGTAACAGCTATCCAAAAAGGCATACACACCCCAAGCCTTGAAACATTAGATAATTCACCTCGATTTGCCCTTGATACATTCAACACTGGTACTGTTACAGAGAAAGGCGCTGTTGCAAACGCAAAAATCTTCACCGCAGTAAAACAATTAGGCACACCAAAAAACCCACAAGAAATCGATCATATAGCAGAGAAAAAATTCCGCAACGCCTCCCCTGTCAGCTTGGGAAAAAATCTTGCTCAATCCTCAGGTGTAAAAATGACTACAAAAGAACAAAGATCCTACGGTTGTGCTATGGCAAAAGTTCGTGATGTAGTAGTTAAACGAAACCCCACTTTAGCTAACAACATGGCTCATTATACAATGGGCAACGGAAAGAAGCAGTTTTCTTGTTTGGTAAATAATGAACAATTCACAACAAACGCAGTAAAAGACATGGAATCCCAGAAAACCAGTGCTTGGCTAGCAAACACCTTAAACATAAAACAAAAAAATGTTCCTTCAATGGAAAAACTATACAAAATCAAACCAAACAAAACAGCAGACACTACCCTTTCAGCTACAAATACGCCTTCAAGAAATGCTCAACCTGAGCAACCAAAAAATAAGCCCATTGATCTGATAGAGCTACAAAAATATACTTTAAAGAATACAAAACGCTACAAACACTAAAAGACAAAAACTCCAATCGCATAACGTAATAATTTTAAAACTGCGTCATTGGTTAATAAAATATATGTAGACCGTAATACTAATTAGAGTTTTGTCGGTAAATCGAAGGTTTTATTAGCATACGGGTGTGTTATTTGTCTTTTAGGCTGTTTAAATGCTAAATTACGCCGTATTATCTAAAAAACCGGAACATTTTAGAAATTTCTCAGGCATCACAACAGAAGAATTCAACACCCTAAACCAACAAATAACCCAAAAATACCCCACATACGAACAAAAAAGACTACAAAGACAAAACAGAAAAAGAAACATCGGAGCAGGACACCCATTCAAACAAACCCTAACCGACCGACTACTAATGCTGCTCATATACTACCACCTCTACACCTCCTCAACGCTGCTGTCTTACCTCTTTGGAGTAAGCCAATCAGGAGTCCTTAAAAACATAAGACGCATAGAACCCCTTGTCCGCGAAACCCTGCCCCTGCCAAGCAAAGAATACCAAAAAATCAAAAAAATAGAAACTGTAACAGAGCTTGAAACAATGTTTCCCGGGTTTGAAGCATTTTTAGATGCAAC
>JAISPR010000051.1 GCA_031274765.1 Nitrososphaerota archaeon
TTGGGTTATGTATGCTGTTGTTTTTGGTTTGGTTATAGTTGTGTTGGAATTTGGGAATAAATTGATTTGAAACATGACCAAAATTTATGTGCCGTCACAGATAAAAAAATAAGAGTGTCAGTCCTTGATTGTATGTGCACATCTATATGTTCTCACGCGAACTAAATACATATAAACTATTTGAAAAATATGAAAATTATTGTAAAAATAACTAAAAACCATAATAAACTATGATGTTGATGATTTGTAATATTTTTTCCCAAACTGTTGGGCGTGAATATCGGGTATGGTTAAATTCCGTTTTACTTACTTTATTTCCATACTTGGAACCTCTCAGAACTATCATGTACGTAAATGATGGACCTGCATTATAATCCTTTCATAATATCCATAACTTTTAAATAGGTTCTGAAATAACTGTAAACTGTTAACTAATAAGACGCAAAAAACTAGTTAACATAAACATTAACCGCTATCTCCGGTTGGTCACCCCTATGAAAATTGCCCTAGTAGGAGCCGAATTTGAAGAAAACTTAGGACTACGCTACATAGCCTCCTCCCTTGAAACAAAAGGACATCAAACAGAAATTTTCCCCTTCAACTCAATCTTTGACCGACAAAACGTTATCCAAGCCATTCTCACATACAAACCCGACATCGTGGGCCTATCAATGGTTTTCACAAGCCGTGCACGCGAATTCCTCAACCTATCCAATCACCTTAAAAACGCTGGATACAACGGACACATCGTCGCCGGAGGACACTTTGCATCATTTAACAGCAAACAGCTCCTAACAGATTACCCAAGCATCACCTCAGTTGCCACAGGCGAAGGCGAAAACCTCATGGTCACCTTAACCAACCACCTCAATGAACCCGGTATAGTTCCAGGTCTATGTTACCGAAACGACCAAGGCAACATTGTATGCAACCCTCTTCCCCTAAAGGGTAACACAAACGATTTAGATTTACTGCCCTTTCCCAAACGGGGATCTTTCCACAAATATTTTGGAAAAAAAATCTGCAATCTCGTAAGCAGTCGAGGGTGCTGGCGAAACTGTGCCTTTTGCAGTATTTGCACATGGTATGAGCAAATTGGTGGAAAAAAGTTCCGCTACCGCCACATAGACAACATTGTTGCCGAAATGAAGCAACTATATGACCATGAGGTTAGAATTTTTAATTTTCAAGATGACAATTTTTTCCTCCCCGATCAGTACCAAGCCATAGAACGATTTAAAACGCTACGACAACGTTTAAGGGAAGAAAAAATTGATGACGTAGCTATACAAATTAAAGCTAGACCCGAAAGCATAAACAAAGAAGCCATAGAAATCCTACGCGATATGGGCTTATTTAGAGTATTTTTAGGTGTCGAAAACGCATCTAACCAAGGTCTTAAAAATTTAAACCGTCTCCAAACCATTGATCAAACCGTTAATGCATTAACAATACTAAACGATTTTGACATTCATGTTGAATATAATTTTTTGATGTTTGAACCTGATGTGACAATGGAGGATATCCTATGTAATATTCGGTTTATGGGGCGTTATTTGGAGAATCCATTTAATTTCTGTCGGGCTGAAATTTATGCTGGAACCGGTCTAGCAACTAAACTAACCGCCGAAAACCGTTTAATGGGGGATTATTTTGGTTTTACCTATCAAATTAAAGAACCTAAGTGTGAAATGTTTTATCAGGTGGCCAACTATGCTTTCTTTGATCGCAACTTTAGTGTTTATGGATTACATTACTTTAATACGGAAATTAGTGTTCATTTTCAGTTGCTGAGATATTTCTACCCAAGTTTAATAACTGAGACTCTTAGATGTAAGGTTAAAGATTTTATAAAGCAAGTTAACCTTGATACTTATCATTGGCTTTGTGTTATTTACGATTTTATTAATGGAGGAACCCACAGTCAGGAAGAGCGTATCAATTTTGCTCGACAGATTAGATCTATAGTTGACCTGAAAGGTAAGGATTTGTATTTGAAAGGTCAAACTATCTTTGGTTGGATGGAAAAATCATACGAAAAACGACATGACCAAAATGGATTTGTGCATTCGTCTATTATTGATGCAGATCTGCAAAGTTTTACACAAACATCAGCAAATAACGATGAAGAACACGGATTGAATGAGACATTGGATTCAATCACAACATCATCTGATGTTGTTCCTTGTAATTCCTTTATAAAGGAATTAAAAAAAATAAAATGAGGTAAAAAAATGTCATATCTTATAAATTTGGGCAAAGGAAATCTATCAATATATAAAAAACTAAGACTTATACCAATAGGCGATCCGGTAAATCCTGATGTAGGATATATGGGTAGATTAATTGTCCTCTATACAGTTTTAAAAACACAACAGCCAACAACCAATCAATTCTTTAATGAGCTTTCTAAGAAAACAGGGGATGCAAGAACAGTGTTACCTATTAACATAGTAATTAACAGAAATGGTACAGCGAGTTTTTCTATTGCTGACAGCAACCTAAGAGAGACACTCTTTGAAACGGACATAGTTGACAAGGCTTTAAATAGCAAACAATTAAAAATCGATGTAACTCCAGGTGAATATCAGGCATATCTACTGTGGACCGAGGGATTAAACATGACACTTAAAGCAAGCAGGTTAATGCTCGACACAACTGATATGGAATGTGCTGAATCGCCAGTGAATATTAATGCCGAAGAGCTAATGCAAATTTCGGCTATTGATGAAGTCTATCCGGAACTAAATCTTGTTACAACCATAAGCAAAATAAATGATACGAACCGCAATGCAAAATCATTAGTAAAATAATAAATGATCTCGTTAATAGGCGTCATATTAATAAAACAACTATTTTTTTATAGTTAACGAATTTATATGGTTGAACCGCTGTGTCTTTTATGGACTTTTAAAAGACCCCGAATTTTCTTTTTGTTTAGTTAGTTTTGATAGTTAACGAATTTATATGGTTGAACCGCTGTGTCTTTTATGGACTTTTAAAAGACCCCGAATTTTCTTTTTGTTTAGTTAGTTTTGAGCCGAAATTTGAAGAACAGAAATAGACGCTGCTTGTTGGTGCAGGGGGTGGGATTGACCAGTTTGAGTCTGGAGCCTTTCCTCAAAATCATTGTTCAGATTTTGAGACTTCATATTTAACACTAAAAAAGATAAGTCCGCTTTAATCATATAAATATTTCACCACCCAACAATCAACAAACACAACAAACAATAAACGCGCCCAACCAAAACTAAACCCTCAACAGTACAAAAATAGTGTCGAAATATGAGGAATATTTTCACACATAATACATTTCAGTGTGGGTGTGGAGAGGAATAATACATATTCTAGTAGACTTTAACATGTGTAGGTGCCAAAAGTCCGTGTCTCCAGCGGTGTACGGGGCAGTTAGAGGCGGCAACATCCGCAAATCAAATATGGCACACGCACACGACACCCGCCGCTTCTTTAGCCATCCAAAAATAAGTCTGTAGAATCTGTTGATAAATAACTTGATTAAATCGACTCCCACAATACATTCAATACATGCCCCTGCCCTGAATCAAATAGCCAAATTAGTTGTCAACAACTCCTCAGTAGTAACTGTTCAGTCGTAGCGCAGGGATTCAACCCCCAACAAAAACACAACCCAAACACACAAACAAACACAAAACAAAACCTCACACCAAAACAACACAACAAACCCAACCACACAAACACAAACACACAACCCCAACAAAAAAACCACAAAAACACACAACACAAACACACAAACCACACCCACAAATTAAACCAAACACGCACACACAACATAGATAAAACAAAAACAAACACAACACAAAACCCCAAGAACAAACAAACACAAAAAAAACTCACCAAAAAAAACTAATCAACACAAACATAGACCAACACAACCAACAACAAACCCTAACAATAAAAACCGCCCAACACAAACCCGCCAAAACCAAACAACCAAACAGCCAAAACCCCCCTCAACAGACACCTACAAAAAACCCCAAACCCCACACCAAAAACCAACAA
>JAISPR010000026.1 GCA_031274765.1 Nitrososphaerota archaeon
TTGTAGGGTTGTTCGTGCGCGCGTCAATTCAGTCTTTGATCCTGTGGGATCCCGCGCACCCCAAAACTTGGGGCCAAGAGCTTGGAATTTTTGCAGTTTAGCCGTAGCCGTGCCACACGTTGGTCTTGCGCCTCGGGTTCATACATTGATTTTGGGCTCAGGTGCTTTTCGTAGTGCTATGGTCCCCTTTGCTTTTCGGTGCTGGGTAATACGATGGTCACCCAGATGTTTCATCAATCTGGGACCGCTTCCGGCGATGTCAACTCGACCTCTTACGGACGCACGTTGTGTGTTTTTGGTTATTTTTATAATGGTTTTCTTATTTTTTTGAATATTTTTTGAGTGTGATTTAATTTTTGGCTGTGTTGGGTCAAACTGCCGAATGTAAGTCACAACAAACATTTGACCCCAAATTGACAAACCCCCCACATTGCGCCACGCCAACAAATACCACCCACCATTTTTTTAAAAAACCTTTATATTAAAAACCCCCTACACAATATAACACAAACTTGGCAGTAACAACTGCGCTATTGATGAGGGGCACATATGATAAACTTAAAAAATAATCCAGGTGTAAAAGTCTTAATCGCAGGCTCAATCCTGCAGCTATTTCTGGGCATAATATATGTTTGGAGTGTATTTGTCCAACCAGTTCAAACCACCTTTGGCTGGACCATAAGCGACGTCAAATTTACAGTCAATATTATGCTATGCTGCTTTGTGCTAGGTATTTTAACTGCAGGAAAATTACAAACAAAACTCAAGGCCTCCCATATCGTTTTAGCAGGTGGACTAATGATGGCTGCAGGTGTATTTGCAACCTCACTGCTAAGTTCAGCGGTTCCAGTTTGGAGTCTTTGGATAACCTATGGCATCGTGGGGGGGTTTGGTGTTGGATTGGCCTACAATACTATCATATCTTGTGCTCAAAAATGGTTTCCAAAGAAGCGGGGGCTAGCAACGGGCATTAGTGTTTTTACCTTTGGGTTTTCCTCAGTCATATTTGCTCCCCTGGCAGAACAATTAATAAAAACTCAGACTTTTGGTCTCATAAGCACTCTACAGGTTTTAGCTGTTGCTTTTTGTGTTGCCACTTTGGCGCTTTTTGCGTTCATAAAATTGCCTGAGAACACAACCGCCCAGCCCATCAACTATGGCTTAAAAAAACAATACACTACTGGGCAGATTTTAAAAACCCCCGAGTTCTATTTGATTTTCTTCTCAATGATGTTTTTAACCGCTGCCTTCTTTATCATTAACCCCTCGTTGCGTTTGCTGGCGCCTATGCATGGTTTAGATATTTCATTTGGGGTAACTTTGGTTATGATTGCGGGATTGGCCAATTCGGCGGGTCGTTTGGTGGTGCCGGTTTTGGGTGAAAAAATAGGACGGCGCGAAGCAGTACTGACCATTCTTTTAATTACTGCCATAGGAACTGCAAGCCTATGTAGTGTGGAGGGGGCTTTGTTTATAGTTGCCATAGCAGCTATAGCGTTTTGTTATGGGGGCTCCTCAGGGATATATCCGCTTATAACGGCAGATTATTTTGGTCTCAAAAATGTTGGGGCAAATTATGGTGCGGTTATGGTGGGCTTTATGATGTCGGTTTTGCTATTTCCCAATCTCATTGGGCAGCTAAACACTGGATTTGATGCGGTTGCTGCGGATAATATCTTAAAGTTTGTTTCATTAGCCATCGTTGCGGCTGTGGGTGCGGGGTTGATTGTTTTGTTGATAATAAAAGCTAAGCGGGGAAGTAAACATGCCGATAACTGAGATATTAGCCAAAAATGCCCGGTTGTATGGTAGTGCCATATGTTTAACTGAAATTAACCCTGGAGTGGAGGAAAAACGGGGGTTATCCTGGAAAGAGTTATCATTGGTTGAGCCCAGACAAAGTTGTTGTTATCGTAAAGAGCTGACTTGGCGTGCGTTTGATGAGCGGGCAAATCAGTTTGCTCATCTGTTGCTTGAGCGGGGCGTAAAGCGGGGTGACAAGGTGGGCATTTTGTTGATGAATTGTATTGAGTGGTTGCCGATTTATTTTGGGGTGCTGCGTTCCGGTGCGATTGTAGTTCCGCTTAATTTTCGGTATTCTGCTGAGGAGATAAAATATGCTCTTGAGCTTGCGGATGTTTCGATTTTAATATTTGGTCCAGAGTTTACTGAGCGCCTACAAGTCATCAAAGACAATGTGCCAGGGGTGCACTCAATGTTTTATGTGGGGAGTGATTGTCCAGGTTTTGCAGAGGGCTATGAGGATCTTGCGGGTTCGCGGCCCAGGTATGCTCCAGAGATAGAGCTTTTTGATAGGGATGATGCGGCGATTTATTTTTCTTCCGGAACAACTGGTTTTCCAAAGGCGATTTTGCATTCGCATCAAACTCTTGTGCGTGCCTGTGAGGTGGAGCAAAATCATCACAGTCAAACCCATGAGGACATTTTTCTTTGCATACCCCCCCTCTATCATACGGGGGCAAAGATGCATTGGTTTGGTAGTTTTCTTGTGGGGGGCAGTGCGGTGTTGTTGCGTGGGATAAAGCCCAAATGGATTATTGAAACTGCGGCAAATGAGCGGGCTAGCATTGTGTGGTTGCTTGTTCCTTGGGCGCAAGATATTCTTGATGCCATAGAGAGTGGGGAGATTAATTTATCAGATTATGATTTAAGTGCGTGGCGTCTTATGCATATTGGGGCTCAACCGGTTCCGCCAAGTCTTATCCGGCGATGGAAAAAAGTTTTTCCCACCCATGACTATGATACAAATTATGGTCTCTCAGAATCTAGCGGACCCGGGGCGGTTCATTTGGGGGTGGAAAATATTCATAAAGTGGGCTCTATTGGAAAAGCCGGCTATAGCTGGCAGACCCGAATTGTTAATGAGCAGGGAGAACCGGTAAAACCCGGTGAGGTGGGGGAGTTGATTTTGTTTGGCAGCAGTGTCATGAAAGGCTACTATAAAGATCCTGAAGCCACTGCTGCGACAATAAAAGCAGGTTGGCTCTATACTGGGGATATGGCTTGTGAGGATGAAGAGGGTTTTATATTTCTGGTTGATAGAAAAAAAGATGTGATTATCACAGGTGGTGAGAATATATATCCCGTGCAGATTGAGGATTTCCTACGGGGGTATGATAAAATTAAAGATGTTGCAGTGATTGGTATAGCAGATCATAGATTGGGCGAAATAGCTTTGGCGATAATTGAGATTAAACCAGGTTTGGAATGTGGGGAAGAAGAAATTCAAAAGTTTTGCACTCAACTTCCACGGTATAAGCGGCCGTATCGAATTATTTTCGATCAGGTTCCACGTAATGCCACGGGGAAAATTGAAAAGCCTCGCCTTCGGAGAAAGTATTGTGGTGAGAGTGTGGTTAGGCAACAATTTGAACTGGACAGTATCAATCCAAAACAAGCCCCTTAGTTGTTTGCAAATCAACAAAGTATCTTGAGTCGCAGCACACAATTCAGATAGGGTTGTCTTTAAGTGCGTATGTGCATGAAACAATATAAATAACATACCAACGCACTCCAATCAACAATTAACCATCACATAAAGCAAGTTACACAAACACTCTTCACATCTCAAAACTTAGTTGTCCTACAATAAGTCCACCCTACAACAAAATAGGTCCAGCTATATGCCTAGAATAAAGTGGTCAGCACCCAACCAGCACTGTTTAAATCACAGCTATGGTCAATTGTGGCAAGGTAAACAGTAATGTTTATGCAAAAAGTATACATCAGACTCTTGTAGTCAAATGAGCAGATAGAGTTAAGGTGAATGTTTGTGTAATTTGCAATAAGAAATGTGGTATTTTGTGTGTTAACAACAAGTTAATTCTTAGTTATCTGAATTATAGGTTAGTTATGCGTTGTTACATAGCTGTTGCGCGATTGTCGGAGTGAATAGTTTACAAATATCACCCACAGTATTGTGTGGTTTAAAATCTATCAGTCAACAAAGCACCATATTAGAAATAATTTGGTCACTATATCTGCCCTTGATTGTTTGCACTAAAATAGTAGATTATAGATATTTATCGTAAATAACCACCGTTAAAGAATAAAAGATAGAGAATAAAACAACACCCCAACCCAATAAGCCAGCTCGGGTCAGCATACCCTGCGCAATACCACGCCAAATACCTGCCACACCAATCGATTTTTTAAAAACCCAACTAACAGCCATATATGGATAACTTGAACGTATTATAGCAAAATAGCCAAATTTTTCATATTACAGATCGCATTTTTCCAAAAATGCACCAAAATATTGACACCCCCTCCTCACTAACCAATAACCACCATCAACCAACCAATAACTTTTCCCCACCAACACCCAATCCTATTTTAAAAAACACATGTTAAACCATACACCACATAACAAATCAAACACCATAAAACAAAAACGACAATCAGAAACCCGTAAGAAAACCCTCAACCATCAACAATAAACATCAACAGTTTAGATTAAAGGGCAGAGCGTATTTGTTTAGGGTTCAGACAAATTATTTTTAGACCACACAACCAAAACACAAAAACACAAGAATTGGTTAGAGACCTACACTTTGCCAATAAACAGTGCAGATTATAAGAAACACAATAACCAATAGCGCATATACAAGAGATGCCTTTTGGAGGTGCAAGGGATTCCAACCACTCTCCCCACATAGAGCCTCCACTTGTCCAATCCAGGGTTGATGATACCTAAACAAAAACAAATTGGAAGCACAAATAAAAACCATGATACAAATAAGAGGGTTTATGCCAAAACTCTCATAGAGCATAGGGGTTGCTAGGGCCAATATGGCTGCACTTATCCATCCTTGCGCTACATCGATAAAACGTAAAAGCACGCAAAGTCCATAGAGAGCTAACACAAAAATAAGCAAGGAACCTGCAATGGGCTGCAATAGAGAAGTAAACATTGGAGAGAGCCACAGAGTAATGCCGGTTAGCTCGAAAATACGTGAAAAGCTCAAAATTATACCAAAGAATGCAACAATATCCCAGTTTATACCACAAGAGAGATCTCTAATAGACAATACGCCCAAAAGCAACAGTAGGCCAAATACTACAAGAAGAACCTGATTTGTTGTAAGGGGTAGAACGGTTTGCAACAAAAACCCAATAAGTAAGACTATAAAAGCTCCAAGGCACCCTTTTTCTTGTTTACTTAAGGGGCCCAAGGCAGTGTACATTTGGGCTAATTGTTGTTTTGTTATATTCAATTTTTGTTCGGGTTTTAGCACAAAATAGAGCACCGCTAAAAACATTAAAGTAAAAAGCAGCCAGGGCCACATGATTTGCAGCCATAATTCAGGGGTAGCCATATCGCGTAGGGTTCCAGCAGGCAAATATGAGGTGAATACAGGACCAAATAGGGAGCCATTTTGCCAGGCGCATCCGGGAAAAATAGCAACTGACCAGGCAGATATGACCATTAAAGAGCGTTCTTTGCTTTGTTTTTCAAGACAGCAAGCATCTGCAACTGCTACTGCAATGGGGGTTAAAATTAAAAAGCGCACGGTTATAGAGGGGGTCAGGAATGAAAAAAGCAGTCCGATAACAAACCAGCCAAGCAATAGTTTGGGGTAGCTTAGATTTAGATGGGCAAAAAAGGCAAAAACTATGCGTTTTCCAAGGCCGGTTTTCATCAGGGCATAGCCTAAAAACATTGCGGGGATAAGTAACCATAGGGCGGGGCTTGAAAAGCCGCTTGCTAAATCAGGTAGTGAAACGCCGGCAAGGCTTCCTCCAAGAAAGACAATAACCGCGCCAAGCATAAATGAGCCGCTGCCGGGGCGGATTATCCACATGGCAAGTGCTGCAAGTAGGGTGCCGGCCATGATGTTGCCGGGTTGGCCCAACCCGTCCAAGGGCTCGATAACGGCAATGGCAATGCCTAAACTTAGAGCTATGAGGGTTAGTGCTAGTTTTAGGGAGGGGGTTTTTGTGAGGGGAAATTTTTTCATGGGGGGTCGCCTGTTTTAAAAGGGTGGGATGTTTGGAGAATTTGTTTGGTCTTGCAAGAGCCATGCAAGTGTGGGGGGTGGATGGGGGGTTGGGTGTTTTTTTGGGGAGGGCCAAGGGTAGTTTATTAGGGGTTGGGCGATTTGAATTAGAAGGTTCTTTGCATCCACCTAAACAGACACCATTGCTTTACGAACAAATGGGGGTGTATTATAAACCCTGGTGTGTTAGGGTTTGTTTATTATTGGGCAATGTTATAATTCATTGGTGTATTTTGTAAATTTTGCAAGCAGTCAGTTAATATTTAAGGTAATGTTAAGACATATCGATGGTCATTGTTTAATGTACACGTTAAATTTAATGCAAATAACATATTTGATGTTTTATTGATTTGGTATTTTGGTCATAATATAATATTAATTGTTAAAAATCCCGTGATAATATTTGGAGTGTTGGTTGTGTTTATAAGGTATTTGTTCAATATTTGTGACACCACAAGGGGCTTTGTTAGTTAATAGCATATTTGAAGACCACAAGACACATCAGTGTATTGTGTGCTCAAGGGTGTAGATACCACGAACCGGCCTGTGCATATAAAGGGGGACTATAAAACATGGAATGATTTTCACCGGCAGAGAGATAAGGAAGGGGTGATGTTTTATCCACAGGTGCGGTTATGGTAACATGTAAGAAGTGCTTATCAGAGCAAATAGTAAAGAATGGCATAATTAGGGGAAAACAAAGATACCAATGTAAGGATTGTGAACAGATTTTTGTAGAGGGTGACCAGCGGACCAACGAAGGGGTGATTGCTAAAAAAGCCATGTGCACCCTGCTCTATTCTTTGGGCAAGATTTCCTACAACAAGTTAGCCCAGATTTTTGAGACTTGGCCATCTCTAATATATCGATGGATTGTGGAAACAGGCGCAAATCAAAACCCAACTCAGAGGTTAGGCGAAATTAAAGAGTTAGAGTTCGATGAAATGCTACAGTTTGTGGGTTCAAAAAAAGTATGCTTTGAGTCCAAAAAGCCCTTGACGGTGGCGCACGGTGAGTTATGGCCGGGATGCAGAGCGATTGTAATACTACAACCTTCCAGTGACGCTGCAACACAGACAAATATTTAAAGCCTTATTTTTCTACCAGCGCAGGGAAGCCTAGGTGTCAATGTCAGATAATCTCTTAGACATTGTCAAGAAAGGTGCATATCGTCTTGATGATTTATGCGCTAAATATTTTTCTAACCGGTTGATTTGCTCTAACATGGATATGCGGCATTATTTGTTTGTGAATCTATCATCGTCTGTAGAGGAAACGTAGGTATTGTTTGTAGAGCAGTTTGTTATTTGTAGGGTGTTAAATCATAAGTTGGTTAGAAAATAGAAACTTAATTAATGTTAAGAACCGAGTGGATGGTATCTGTAATAAATTAAGGGTGGCGAAGAGCGATAAAAACAATCCACAAAGTAATGTTTGGCAATTCATCCGATATGAGTAGAGTGCCTAATGAGTCAGTTGACCTAATGGTCACCTCCCCCCCCTACCCAATGATTGAAATGTGGGACGAAATATTTTCCCTCCAAAACCCAACCATCAAAGAAGCACTCACAACACAAAACGGAAACCGAGCCTACGAATTAATGAACCAAGAACTCGACAAAGTCTGGAAAGAAGTCTACCGCGTCCTAAAAAGCGGCGGATTTGCATGCATAAACATTGGCAACGCCACCCGAAAAATCGGAGAAGAATTTAAACTCTACTGCAGCCACTCAAGAATACTAGAATACTGCCTCAAATTAGGATTTAGCGCCCTGCCAGAAATATTGTGGCGAAAACAAACCAATGCCCCAAACAAATTCATGGGCTCAGGCATGCTGCCCGCAGGAGCCTACGTTACCTTAGAACACGAATACATCATGATTCTACGAAAAGGTAACAAACGTAACTTTATAACCGACTCTCAAAAACTCAGACGCCAAAAAAGCGCATACTTTTGGGAAGAACGCAACAACTGGTTTTCAGATATCTGGGAAGACCTCAAAGGCACAAGACAAGGCAACATTGATAATCAAATAAGAGAACGCACCGGGGCATATCCGTTCGAGTTAGCCTATCGAATAATAAATATGCTCTCCCTCAAAGAAGACACCGTGCTAGATCCATTTTTAGGCACCGGAACCACCATCATGGCCGCGATGGCAACAGGGAGAAATAGCATCGGATTTGAAATTGATCCCAATCTGGTATCACATATTGCATCGCGATTTCAAAATATCGTGCCAGTTTCCAACGAATTAATCACAAACAGAATAGAAAAACACCTATCCTTTGTAAAAGAACGAACCAGCACACACGGAGCTCCAGGGTATAGCAGTAAAGTGTATGGTTTTCCAGTGATGACAGGACAAGAAGTAGAGATAGAATTTAGCGAATTAACCAAAATTGTAGAAAAAGACAACATATACGAGATAGAATACAAAACCCCAAACCAACCCGGAAGCAGCCCAACACAACCCGCCCAACCAACCCAAACCCCCCCACCCCAACCAACACCAACCCCACCCACCCCAACAACAAAAGAAACCCCTCCACCCCAACAACAACCCCCCATTAACAGACGCAAACCCACCCTAACCCTCGAAGACTTCAAAGGCCAATAACCACAACACACCCACTAACAATAACCAACCCCAACCAAACCGCCAACTCATCCAAAACCACAACCCCCTTAGCACCACACAGCCACAACAATACACTCATCACACAAGGCACAAAACAAGTATAAACCAAAAACAACCAAGGCCATCACAAGTTACACTAAGAATGCAAAAATTAAACTACCGTTTACATCCAACAATACTTCAATTCCTAACGTTGCACTTTTTTGGTAGTATATCATTTCAAAATTTGAGAGTGTTTCAAAAAAGATTGTACAAAGATCCCAGAACTCCTCACACACACCATACATGAAAACAAACAAAAAACCAACAAACCAACCATAAACAAACCCCCAAAACCACACAACCCTCCAACAAAACCACCCACACCAATCACTGACAAAAATAATTCCACCCCACCCATGCACCTCAGCCCGCGTTTAAACCAACAACACAAACAAAATCAGGCCTTTCGCTATTTTAGGTGGGTACCCCCCCACAACTTTACCCCAACACCACAAAAACACAACCCACACAACACACCCACCCCACAAAAAACCAAGGAGTGCGAGACTCAACCCTTACCTTGAGTCTACGGTGGCATGAATCCACAAAAAACAAAAAACAAACCCAACAACCCCACACCCACAAAACAACAAACAACACACACACCCACAAACAACACACAAACCACCACACCAAACACCCCACAACACAAATACACCAACACCTAAAATACTCATCATCCCTAAACCCCCAAGCAACATGCTTAATCGACCCCACCACATCATTAAGCCCCCAAAAAACCGCATTAGTCAACCGATTACCAAAATAACCCAAAATACCATCCATAATGATTAACAAGCATATTAACAACCTTTCATATACTCATTTCTTGACCGCTCATCCAACTAATCAATTTATCAAACGCACCCACAACATCACCTTTAACAGTTAACTTATAAATTTCTTGCACCATAACCTTCATCTGATATGCCCGTCCCGTCTTAGAATACACCTAATTCATACACATCACACGTTCCGATTGTTTTTCAGTTAAATTTTCATAATTTTTCACCCAAATATATTTACTCTTCACAAAATCATATCCTGCCGCAATATCTACCCGCAGAGTCTGATTAACCGCATCATTAAAATGCTTGATAACATGAAATTTATCTATAATAAAACTACTGTTTACAAATTCATTAGCTATACCACTTTCAAAAGCTAAACTCATATCACTGTAACATTTGTAACATTTTCACTACATCCCCCATGTGCCTCTAGATCTAGAGCAAATTCCCCAACTGTTTTCGCATCTTTTCCTAAA
>JAISPR010000047.1 GCA_031274765.1 Nitrososphaerota archaeon
TGGTTTGTTATTGGGGTGGCTTTTGTGTAGGGTTTTGTGTTTGTGGTGTGTTTGTGGGTATTGTTTGTGGTCGGGTGATTTTTTTGTTTTCTGTTTCTCCATTGGACTGAACAGTTACGAATATTATAAAGAGCGGGTGATTAAGTATGCTTAGTGTGCATTTTTAATGTTGATTAGTAGGGTGTGTTCTGGTTTGATTTTGCTATTCCCTTTTGTGGTGTCTTTTAGGTTTCATTTAAGCGTGTGTCATTTAGTCGGTCTTTAAGTTCTTGTATGGTGTAGAGTTTAGGGTCAATGTCTGAGTTGTAGAATAGAAATATTTCGTCAGTGGCAAAATATCCTTGGTTGATGGCTATGTCTTGTCCGTATTTTTCAAAATCAAAATATTCATACGCAGACAAACCTCCCCTACTCTGCATTTTTCAAGAGTCATCTTTAAATCAGAATCAATTTCGTCCACTACTGCATAACCAAGTTTTTCTTCTCTACTGCCCCAAGTGTTAGCATCTATCTTTACATAGAAAAGGTCGCCGATCTGCATGTACGTGTTTAGTATGCTTTGGGTATCTTTTAGGTCGTTGGCGTTGCAGTAGGGTGGGATGCCCAGCGCCTTGCCACCTCTCGGCGGTAGGTTTCCAAACTCCCCCCTCAGAACCCTCCGTGCAAGTTTCCAAGCAAAGGGCTCGCCAGCTACTCCTAAAGCAAAGACTTACAGTGTTCCATTATGAATCTTCACATGACAACTATGGCAGACAACCAGAGTTTTACGTCTAATAGTCCCCATAACAACCACCCAATTAGGCGGCATCCTGCCACGCTTACGATACTTCTGCACAATATCCTTCAACTTTCGCACATGATGAACCTCCATACCACCAGAGTCAGCACCACACAACTCACAAACATCCGCATTAAGACGTTTAAGCAACTGCACACCAGATATTACTTGACCAAACTGGCCAGACACATTAGTAAGCGGTTGCTTAATTCTCTTCAAACTATCATTGAAATATGTCATAGTATGCATACCTGACTTGGTTTCATATTGCACACCAACAATCCGCCTTGTCCCAGTACCAACTTTACGTGGAACATCTATACCATATTTACTAAAGACAGCCCCAATGCTGGATTTTTCTTTGCGAGCTATAGTCTTCAACATGCTAACATAGTGATAATATTTGAACCTCGACAGCCTTTCACTCACATTGATAGCAAGACAGTAATAATTATACAGACCTTGAATCTCTGCATTATACCTACAGATAATATCCAAGACAGGATAATTACATCTTGCCAAAAACGGATATGCCCTTCCATCTTTACAAAACGGCTTCAACCTATCCCTGATTGCTTGACTTGGAACCAAAAGTTGAATCTTGCCATTTACAGACCTTACTTTATGACCATGAGAGGTTTTGGCCATTTGGGTATTGCAATGCGCTTTTGCAATCTCATAACCCAAAAACAAAACATGCTCCTGGGACAGGTTCGAGATAACAGTCTTCTCTTGATTTAACTCCAAACCAAGTCTTTGCTTCATAAAACAAGCTATCTTATCCTTGATTTCAACCGCAAGCGCTTTACTACCTATTATGCAAATCAAGAAGTCATCAGCAAACCTACAATACGAGACCCGAATGAAATCCTCATCCATCTGGTCACCAACGTGCATTGACTGCATTTGTTTCAAAAGCTCATTGGCTTTTTCATAGTTGCCCTCTTGTTTTGCGTCATATCGTTCATTACCAAGTTTTTGGTACAAGGGAACGATACGCTTCCGTACTCCTTTGGAGTAGCCTTTAGTGAGCTCTTCCATATACTTGTCAAATTCGTGAAGATAGATATTGGCAAGAATCGGACTTAGAACGCCACTTTGAGGCGTACCCGATATGGAGTTGTGCACTTGTTTAAACTCAAAGTAGCCCGCTTTTAGAAACCTTCTTATCAGCTCTAAAAAACGTCCGTCTTGAATTTTCTTAGACAACAAACCCAACAGAACCTCATGATTAACATTCTCAAAAAAACGCGTTATATCCCCTTCAATAACCCAATTTGCACCTCTACCCGACTGTTTTATCTGATGCAATGCAGTTTGACAGCTTCTGTTTGGCCTAAACCCATGTGAAGACTCACAAAAAATGGGTTCATAAATGGCCTCTAAAATCTGCCTTACCACTTCCTGTACCAGCTTATCTGTAAAGGTTGGGATACCTAAGGGGCGTTGTTTACCGCTCTTTTTTGGAATGTATGTTCTTCTGACTGGCTTTGGATGATACCGCTCCATCTTTAGAAGTTCAATTAACTGGGTGATTTGCCCTTTATTGAATCCATCAATGGTTTGCTCATCTATGCCAGGGGTCATGTTGCCTTCTTTGGAGTGGATTTTCTGATAGGCCCGAAGAAAAAAATCCTCGCTAAAGAGGTTTCGGTATAGTCGTTCAAATCTATAGTTTTCATCATGTTTCGATTTTTGCTTTAGTATTGATAATTTCATGTCAGCATTTTGCATTTCGCATACCTCCTATCATTATCAATTGAATAACCTGCCGTCCTTCGCCATGTGAGCAGGATTACTGCATCCGGTTTTACGGCTTTCCCTGTCAATTCAGGGTTCTCAGACTACTACGACGGCTCCGTTACCTTACCGATTTTTTTCTGCGTCATCTTTCTTGCTTTTTTGGCTTGAAATTTATCCCCCATTTGGGAATTTCGCATAGCCTTACGGCGTTTCGGTTTAGGTAATCTCCGTTTAAATCTGTTGACACTTGGTGTGGTTTAGGTTCCCATTCATCTCTTTAACGTGTATCTTACACGTTGGAAAGAACCGAAGAGTAGGGCACATGCTTACTGTCTGCGCCATAGGTTTTTTTCATGCACGCTTCAATCAGTCTTTGACTATTGATAGTCCCGTGTATCCCGCCGCTTAGGGCTAAGAGATTGGGTTTAGGCAATGCAGCTTTAACCATGCCACACTTGGTCTTGCACCCTGAGCTTATACACTGATTTCAAGCTCATGCGCTTTTCCGACATGCTGTGTTCCCCGATGTTCTTTCGATTTCGGGTAAGTCGGCTGACCAATTGGATTTCTCTTCAATCCAATACCGCCATCGGTGATGTCAACAGATTCTTTTACGGGCGCACATAAGCGGAAGCTAGGTTTTTCTCGGTTTCACTCATCTGCTCTAGCATTACAGCTAGCAGGTTAAGGTCATAGAGGTCTTCATATTTTCCAAGGCTAAAATCTGACTCAAAATCATGAACCACATACTCCGCATGTTGAGCATTTAGGCCAATTTTGGTTTTTAGAAAATCTTTGATTTTGTATTGTGTTGTGGGTAGGTTTAGCTATGCTCCAACTATTTCTCCTTCGTTGTATTTACCTAGATTGGTAATATAGACTCTGATTTGGGGGCTATTTTGTTTTGTAAAAGTTTGTTCACACATTTGATATATCTCCTTTGTTTGATTGCTTGTTTGTGCTTCTGTTGGTGGACTGGGTTGGTTGCTGGCGGTTGGGTTTGGGTGTTTGCTGAGTTTTGTTTAAAGAAGAGGATTTGTAGGTGTTTGTTTGGGTTGTTGGTTAAAGTGTGGAAAATCGGTGGTAATGTTTGGTTTTGAGTATTTTGCAAGGTGGTGCGCGTTATTTGTGGCTTGTTTGTTGTTTGTGGCTTTTTCTATTGGTTTTTTGGTAGTTAGAGTTGTTTTTGTCGGTTTCCAAAATTTTTCCAAAATTGCCTACGATTACACAAGATTTTCAGATGATTTTTGTTGTAAATATTAGTTTGTTTTTTGTTTAAGGTCGTTTGTAACTGTTTTTTAGGTAAAGGGGTTGTTTTTGTCGGTTTCCAAGGTTTTTCCAAAATTAATTGTTTTCTATTGGCGTTTCCAGTTTTTCAAAGGTTTATTTTAAGCTTTTTTACGGATATAGCTGGTTTATATTGGTTTGTTTGTGGTTTAGTTGTTGTTTTAATGGTTTTGTTGGTAAAGGGGTTGTTTTTGTTGTTTTCCAGTTTTGTGTTTTTAGAGGTTTAAGTAAAAAATAGAGCATACGCTAAAGCGTGTTTTGGGTGTTTCCAAGGTTTTTCCAATGCTAAATATGCCTTAATGCCGACCAGCAGTCCAAAAGGA
Source organism: Nitrososphaerota archaeon (assembly GCA_031274765.1). GTDB lineage: Archaea > Thermoproteota > Bathyarchaeia > Bathyarchaeales > Bathycorpusculaceae > Bathycorpusculum. Next base: position 4,132 of record JAISPR010000047.1, read on the forward strand.
CAAAAGTTCCATAACAGGAAGCAACATACTAAAACCTGAAACTATTTAAAACAAAAACAACCAGCCAACTAACCAGCAAACAAACACCAAAAATAAAGAAACCTACCACAGTATATTATTGGTCGTAGACTTTTTTACGTAACTCTACCGTTTGAACAATAATAACCCTCTCGTCTGTAACAACACGATAAATAACCCTGTATTTACCCACACGCAAAGACATAGAATTACTTAAACGACCAGCTAAACGCTTACCCGCAAAAGGAGAAACAGCTAAAAAATCTATCTGCTTCATAATTCGAACCCTTGTTTGCTTATCCAATGTGTTTAGTTGTTTGACAAATTCGGGGTTGTACAAAAATTCAAAGGTCTTCTTCATCAATACCCAATTCTTTCAACGCTTCACTACGACTAAACAAACGGTTTTCCGCAATCTCTTTCTCGCTAACCTCTATGCTTTGCATAAGTTCTTTATTGCTTAAAATTTCCAAGGTCTCTTCTAATTCTTCTACACGTAAACGTAACTTTGGGACCTCCTCAGTTAGTTTCTGTAGTTTTATTTTCTC
>JAISPR010000071.1 GCA_031274765.1 Nitrososphaerota archaeon
AGTTCAACCAGCCAATCCAAATAAAGTTGGGTCTGAGTTTGTTGAATGGCAATTAAATGGTGTAGCATTTGATTTTGGCACGGCAATCACTGAAGATATAACGTTAGTCGCATCATGGGACAAGGTTCCAGTGGTCTATATGGTGACTTTTGATAGTAATGGTGGTTCTGCGGTTGATTCACAGGCAGTAGAGGAAAACACGAAAGCAGTTCAACCAGCCAATCCAAATAAAGTTGGGTCTGAGTTTGTTGAATGGCAATTAAATGGTGTAGCATTTGATTTTGGCACGGCAATCACTGAAGATATAACGTTAGTCGCATCATGGAAAAAATCCCCGATAACAGTTGTCAGCGCTACACCCACAGCTTCAGTTGAGAAACTAAACGGCAATAAAAACAATCTAACAATAACAATTACAGAAAAACTTTCTGATGGAACAACAAATACTATTACAAAAACCTTTAGCATCAACAACAATGCAGCAGATACATACACAGTCAGTAACTACAGAGTTTATGTAGACACCAAAGGCAACACCCAAATCAGAGCTTGCTACATAATATAGCAAGTTACTATCGACTGCATGCACGTTACAGGATGAAAGAACATCTTGTGATGTTTCTCTTTTTTCCTCTTTAAAATACTCTCTTGAGTTTTATTATAGCAACTTAAATTCACATTGACATATAACCAGCATGCACAAACCAACCCAAAATATCACTAACAACCACAGCACCCAAAACCTGCTACAAAGCAACCTCCAAAACCTCAGAAGTCCAAACCTTGAACTTCCTCAAAAACACCTTCACCTTCAACCACATAAACTCAATAGATTCAAATCAGAAAAATACTGCAACAAAAACAAAACCATAACCCCCAAGCAAAAATCGACTCCAAAACACCAACCCCCTGATACACAGACAAACTAGCCCATAATCACAATATCACCCTCACGCAAAATAGGCGCCAAAACCTCTGCAATATAGGACACAAACCCCACCCCAACTAAATACCCCTAAACATCAAAGACGCACACACACCAGACAAACGCAAAACAGAAATAACCAACGTACGCGCAAACCACACATCAGGCACATACTCCTCCACTCGAGCATGCTTATCTCCCCATCCATATAGGCGAATCAGGCCCAAATTAATACTGGATTCATCTAGAAATACTAGTTTATCGATCGCTAATATTTTTTGGCGGTTTTGCCATTTTTGACGTTTTATAAGTACGTCTTCACGTTTTTGTCCATTTGGATGGAGCATCTTTTTTTAAAAGTTAACCCCATTTTTTTAAGATGATACGATAGTCCGCCTTCGGTCATATTTAGGGATAGTTTGTTGATGAGTTCTAAGAGGGTTATGTCTGGGGTTTTTGTTATGGTGTTGCGTATTTGTTGGTCTTGTTGGGGGGTGAGTTTGCTTTTTCTGCCTTTGTAGGGGGTGGGTTGGTATTTTCCTGTTTTTTGGTATTTGTTCCATATTCTGTTTATGGTACTTTCGCTTATGTTGAGCCATTTTTTGATTTGTTTGACGGGTTCGTTTCGTTTTTTGGCTTCTATGATGGCTATGCGTTTATCGTTTGATGTGGGTCTAACCATTTGCTATTCCTCGATAATCAAGACTAATCTAATAGTTAAATCAATGTATATTTAAGTTGCTATAGCAGGTTATTATCCACATAGCTCAGCTACATATTGTTTGTCTCTTAACGTCAATCACCATTCCTTTCTCAAGAGAATTCAAGTGCTAGTACGGTGTAGTGGTAGAACATCAGAGGGATAGGGATTAATCTGAGGAAAAAAGAGTTTTAGCCCATAATAAAGCACAACCTTTAACAAATAAAAAACATCATATTTCTTGTCTTACCGAAAATGAGCACCCATAACGACGGACTTGGCAGAGGATATGTAAGAAACATAAATCTTGCACCTATGACTGCATGAGTTCTACCCAATTATGGAACAGGTGAGATACGGGCATAAATTCCCGCGCCGAGAGAGCTTCACCAAGCTTAAAGCGACGCTTAGCTGTGAGGTGAAGTGTTAGGTTACGTCGGGAGACATCTGCCCGTGAATATGGTTAAAATAACATCTAACTTTTTAAGGGTAAAGAAACATTTATGGTTATCTTGCAACGCTGGAATTACCGTGGATATCGAGAAAAAAATTGAACTTATCTGTAGGCCCCCGGCAGAAGAGCTTATAACAGTTGAGGATCTCCGAGTCCTGCTGGAGACTGAAGAACATCCTGTTGCTTATAATGGATGGGAACCCTCGGGTTTGGCACATTTGGGTACGGGTGTTATTTGTGCGTATAAAATGAAGGATTTTGCTGAGGCAGGGATTCAGTTTAAGGCTTTTTTGGCCACTTGGCATGCGTGGTTAAACAATAAGCTGGGGGGTGATCTTGAGCTTATTCGTAGTGCAGCAGATCTTTTTCGGCATAGTTGGCTTGCTTTGGGTGTTCCAGGGGATAAGGTAGAGTTTATCTATAGTGACGAGCTGTATAGAGATCTTGATTATTGGGCAAAAATGCTTGTGATTAGTAAAAATCTTACTCTTGCACGCACTACGCGTACGCTTGAAATTGCAGGACGCAAAGAAGGAGAAGCGCACTATGTTAGTGATTATATCTATACGCCTTTACAGGTTGCAGATATATTTCATATGAAGGTTAGGATTTGTCAGTTGGGTATGGATCAGCGTAAGGCCAATATGGTAGGCAGAGAGATTGGTGAAAAATTGGGTTTTTGGAAGCCGGTTTGTGTTCATCATCATCTTTTGCAAGGTTTAGAGAAGCCTGGGGTGTGGCCGATTCCGGAGGGTCAGGAACGTGATGCGCTTGCATCTGCCAAGATGTCAAAGAGTAAACCCAAGACATGTATATTTGTCTATGATTCGCCCCAAGAAATTGTGGAAAAGATGGCACGGTCTTTTTGTCCGGAGCGGGTAGTAAAGTTTAATCCGGTTATGGATATTGCTAAATATATTATTTTTCGGGAGAGGCCGGTTTTTACTATTGAGCGTCCAGCAAAGTTTGGGGGGAATGTAGTGTTTGAGAGTTATGAGGCGTTGGCTAGTTGTTATGTGGAGGGTAAGTTGCATCCAATGGATCTTAAATCAGGCGTTGCAGTAGCGCTGGGAGATATTTTAGAGCCGGTGCGGCGTTATTTTGCTAATCATAGAGAAGCACAGACTTGTCTTGAGACGGTATGTAAAGCACAGATAACAAGGTAGAATGATACCGGTGCATCTAAGGGATCGGCTTGAGAGAATCGATGCAGTTATTGGTAGATTAGTTGAGTATGCCTTGCAGGGTAAGCTGGTGGTTGTTGAGGGTAAGAAGGATGTGGTTGCGTTATCATTGTTGGGTGTGGTGGGTAGGGTGTTGGCTGTGAAAGCGGGGGGTAGATCTTTTTTGCAGGTTGCTGAGGAGATTGAGGCGTTGGGGGTGGAGGAGATTATTTTGTTGTTAGATTTTGATCGTAGAGGCAGGGAAGGTACTTGGTGTTTGCAACGGGCTTTGGAGCGTACTTCGGTTAGGGTTAATGTGGTGGTTTGGCGCGAGTTGGCGGGTTTGGTTGGGCGGGATGTGCAAGATGTTGAGGGTTTGCCAGCTTTTTTGGCAACGATTGCGCAAAAAGTTGGGGGTTAGAGTTGGAGGCTGTTTAAAAATGGATTTTTGGTTTTTTGTGTGAGTTTGCCGAAGAGAGTCTGTTTTTAGGGCTTTTGTTAGTTTTCGGGTAGTCTGTTGGGGTTGTTTTTGTTGGGTAGGTTGTAGTTGGTGGCCTTTTGCTATTTTAGGTGTGTGTGCTTGCGGTTTCTTCTCTAAACTTGTTTATGTTTTCCATTGTGTTCCATACAATTGCTATGTTGCAGCTGACTTGTTTACCTACACGACAAACACATGAAGCAAAATGGTCGCAGTAGTTATAACAAAGCGGTTATCGCAGTGGTGTAATGACGGTTGTTGTAACAAACATGAATCTTTGAGATAAAAATCGTTTAAAAAGTATCATTTTTTGTAAAATGTCACAAACGGCGCAGTTCATGTGTTTGTCGTGGTTTACCGACCACTTGTTCCATGAAAGTAGCAACCAACACTTACAACATTAACACCCAGCCCCAAACAAAACCCAAACCAACAACCCCTAACACCACCCACACAATAACAACCTCACACAACACCCAAAAAAACCAATCCACAAACCAACAACACCCACCACTACTCAAACAACACCCCAAAACCCCACCACCTACACTACCTAACAATCAACATGGCATCATCCAAAGACAATCACCAGACTGTCCGCAAACTAACAAAAATTCTTGAAAAACAAAAAAAATGAAACTTCAGAGCAGTTTAAATCAAAACAATGACTGTTTAAGACATACTATGATTTTTGAAATATTAGTTAAATAAAGAAACAATATACTACTTTCTCACAAAATCCAATACAAAACATCAGGTACATACAATGAAAAATAAAATACATAAAATCGCCGCAATTACTATTGTTGCCATAGCACTCATCATCATTTGCATCATAGCAACACACCAAACAAACGCAACATCAAACAACAATAACCACGACCCCACAAACAACCCCACAAACACAAACACCCCCACACCAACAACCCCACAAACAACCCACAACAACAATAACAAACGCAACAGACCCATCAACAACGAACAAATAATCTACCTCAAAGGCAACACAACCACCCTTACAGAAAAAACAAATAACATATTCTACCTATCCAACGCAGAAAAAACCCCCGACCCATCAAAATGGCACATAAGCTACACAGGCAAAGACCTCACAGCAATAACCTACATACAACTAAACTTCAAAAACGGCGAACCCCTCACACTAAATACAGGCAACATGAGCTACTCAACAACCACCAACGACAATAATCCAAACTGGATCGTAGCAACCCCAGCCGATTGGGAACTAGACTACATTGACAACAACACCGACAATGAAAGCAACAGCTATGTCATAACAGAAGAAGCAGGCGATATACAATTCAACCTCAGCGGCTACTACAAAGGCACCTCAAACTCGGATCTATTTGTCATACCAGAATATGGATTAACCGGTTTAACAGCACTCTTAACGTGCTTTGCTGCTCTAGGCATAATCTATGCCGCTAAAAACAAAACCAACACACGCACAAACAACGCAGGCACCATTCAAACAAAAAACATTTAAAAATAATCATTAACCCACCCATATTTTTTCCCCACAAAACAACAAAAAACATACATCAACCATTCGGGCAAAAAAACCCAAACAACCATCAAAGCGTAACGCCCACAATTTTAAACAATCTATCAAACACAACACATTTTAACCGACCCAAACCCCAAAACAAAACACAAAAACCGATTCCTAACAGGTAATCCATACCACTACCAAATAAACCCAAAAACACGAAAACCCCATAAGACTGTCTGAAAAATAGAACTTTGTCTTTTATCGAAAAACGGTTTTTTATTGGTAACCTCCGAAAACTCCATTTCAGAAAACCAAACCACATAGTTACACCGTTTTCAGCAGGCACTGTTTGGAAAAAATATAGGTTTTTGGAGATCACCTATTGTTTTGTAGAGTTTGTTAGATTTCGAACAGTCTGAAGGGGAGACTGTCCATAAACCATATTTTTCGTGTTTTTAGTGGAAACTGGCGAGGAAAATTGATTCTTGCCTTATTTTTCAAGGATTTTTGTTAGTTTTCGGACAGTCTGAGGGGGTTGTGAGGGAGTTTGCTTCAGGCACCACAAGTCAGTGGTGTTTTTGGATTGCTTGGTTCATTGCAGGGTAGTTGTTTACTTTGTTACAAGTGAGGGTTTTTATGTTTTGTTTGCACACTTGCCTGATTTTAATCAAATTAAGGTGACTGGCTAATTTGAAGGTTATTTGGTTGATTTGTTGTCTGAGGCCTTTGCAAGAGACGATGACTTATTTTGAACAGGTAAGTTTTAAACCATACCACTACTTGGATTTTTGTTGGAACATATAGCGCATCTTGGCATGTATCTTAGCAATATTTAACAATTTGAAGAGAAAAATAGAAAAAAATAACCAGAACAACCCAAACAGATAACCGCCTAAAACATCACTAAACCAATGGACATTGAGATATAGTCTATCAAACCCCACCATTAAACTAATCGCGATAACTAAAACAGATAAAAATGCCCTACACCGAGGCGATTTCCAGCGATACCATGCAAAATAAGCAAGTAAACCACAAAAAACAATACACCCAACAGTATGACCACTTGGAAAAGAGTACCCCAAAACAGTAATTAACCCATTCACTGGCCGCAAAGAACCAGACAACAATTTGAAAACCTCAACAAAAACAGCCCCTGCACTCATAGCACCCATCAACAATAGACTTTGAAGCCGACATTTTTTATAAAAAAGATACCCCGCAAAAGCCAAACAGGCAATAAATAAGCTGTAAGTATCAAAAGCATACGAAATCCCAATAGCAATCAGAGTCACCCAATCAAGCCGGATTGAGGGAACCCACTGATTAACAGCAAGATCAAACGCCGCCAAATTGCCTCTAAAAAAAAGAACCGAAAAAAAACAAAAAAGAAAAACCAAACTAACAACTAACCATACGCTACTGCTACAAATAACAAACCTACAAAAACGTTTCACCACAAACCCGCCATGCCCACATACGTAGAGACACCAACTCTTTTAAACCAACCGAGAAAAAACAAACACCACTCACTAACAAGTATAAAAAATGAAAAACTCAGAATGCTAAACCAAAAACATTCAATATACCCAAAACATCAAAGAAGAGATTTAGGAGGGCCGGGGCCGAGATTTGAACTCGGGCGAAAGGCTCCACAGGCCTCTATGCTACCAAGCTACATCACCCCGGCCACATTTTCATGCTTTTCCATGATTTGGTAACCACATGCAACCTGTTATTTACGTTTCCGCATGAGTTGCACGCCTTGGATTACCATAAACGGTTCAAAGCCGACTGCCTAATTTGGTAACTTCTTCAATGGTATAAACAGCTCGGATAATAAAGTTGTCGTCTGAAATGTTTTGAAATAATTGTTTATCCAATTGTATGTAGAGCTCTGTGTTCTCTATAAACTTATGGCCTGAAAACTGCTGAACCAACAGATATCTTAGTTTGGTGATATAGGCAACCTCCGAAAACTCCATTTCAGAAAACCAAGCGATATTGTTGCACGATTTTTAGCAGACGATTTTTGAAAAAATATAGGTTTTCGGTGGTCGCCTATAATTTTGATGAGAATTCAGGATACAACCAAATAAACATAAAAAAATACGGCACAAACAACACCCATACTTTCACAAACAAAAACCCACCCATAACGGTCATGTACAACTATTTCGCTTTGCCAGCTTTTTTAGCGCACGCAGTACCACAATACTTCGCTTTCGCATCAAAGGTTGTGAAAGTTTTTTTACATACCTGACATTTCTTCTCCAAACACTCAGCCTCCACAAACATAATAAAACTTTAACGCTAAAAAGCTTACTAAAAACACCAAACAACCAACCCACAAACATGCACACAAACACTAAAACACAAAATATAGCCAGCATCTGACAACAAAAAAATATTTTTTAACAACACCAAAATACAACATATCCATTTACCAAAAATTTTTGTAAACTCCAACACTCATTTTTAATGTCAAAAATCTATTAACGTATGACCTCAATCAATATATCGTATATTAAGACGTTGTCTGTGGCTGATTTAATTGGAACGACACAAATGACTACCGGGTTTGGGATAGTTTGTGTTGGGGATGAAACAGAGTGTGAACTTGCCAAGTTGTTTTTAATGAGGTTTAGGCCATAAATATTGGACGGATTGGGGCTTTTGGTTTTTGGAACCAAAATTCTCAAATTCCATCAGATTTTTCCATTGTTGAAATAGTTTTTAACGTTATATGTATCGTGATTTGGCGACTTTTTATGTTTTTGTATTTTATCAGCATTTTTGTATATGTATTTTATGTTGTTTCTTGTTTTGATGTATTTTTTAGTTTCTATTTTTCTAACAAACAGATTACCCGCCAGACTGTCCGAAAACTAGCAAAAATCCCAGAAAAACAAGAAAAGAACTGGTTTTCTCTGTCCATTTCCGCCAAAAACACGAAAAATTCTAGTTTTTAGACAGTTTCCCACACATACACATATGAGCAAAGGACTTAATTTTTTGTTCATATACTTTTTATAAAGAGCATATAAGCAAAACTCAAAATCAGCATTATTTCATCAACATTTGAGAATTTCGGGGTGGAACCTAAATTCTGCGACTTTTTGACACATACAAACTTATGTATTAGAGCTAAGCAACATTTCAATTTTATAAAACAATTATCCAGTTTATGCAATTTACAAATATTAAAAATTATACACCACATATTTTTAAAAATATTTACCCATAGTACATACACCATATTTGACCCATACACAAAATAAAATCCATGAAACTTGACACATTTATAGCAAAAAATAGCAAAAATCCCGCATGCACAAAAACCCACAGATTTTAGGTGGAACTATCAGATTTCCCCGCAACAAATTGTTCACGTTATTTATGAACTAATTCTTAAACAAATCTTATGAAACAAGTTTCCATTGAAGTGCAATGAAAAAACGCCCCAAGATACATCGTTTTTTCATAGGAAACAAAAAAAATAAACCACATAAATTAATGCCCACACACAAACAGCCAATCCACAAATAACAATACCCCCAGACTGTTCGAAAACTAACAAAAACCCTTGAAAAACAACAAAAAAACTGTTTTTCTCCGTCCGTTTCCGCCAAAAACACGAAAAGTTCTAGTTTTCAGACAATCTCCCCCGCTCACCACACAACCACCATACATCAACGTAGTATAAGCTTAAATGTTAAACCACTTATTTAAAACAGGCTGACCCCTATGGAGGCAACAAAAAAACCCCTACAACCCAAAGTGATCATAGCAATTTTGATTGCAGGACTAAGCGTGTTCATTATCTATTTTACATTCTTTATCGACCCCCAACAAGTCATCAAAACACTCACCCAAACCAACCCCCTCATCTATGCCACCGCATTTATCACCTACACACTCTACACACTCTGCTCAGCCCTAACCTGGCGCAGTCTACTTGGCAACATAGCAGTAAAAATCACCCCCAACAAAGCCTTACTCTATACATGGGTAGGACTATTCTTCGAAGCCGCAGTTCCCCAACTTGGCTGGTCAGCAGAAGTTTCAAAAACCTATCTCTTAACCAAAGACTCAAAAACAGAAGCCGGCAAAATCGGAGCATCAGTAGTTGGTCAAAAAATTTTGAACATGACCATAACCGTTACAGCACTAAGCACAGGCTTAGGTCTACTGCTCTTTAGATACGCACTAAAATTTGAGACGGCCCTTCTGATAGGAGCAATTTTAGGGCTCATAATTTTAGCCTTAACTACCATCTACTACATCAGCCTAAAACCATCTGCCACCAAAACCCTGCTTAGCTGGGCAATTAAAGTAACACTGTTTTTTCGCAAAAATTGGGAACCAAAAAATTTCCAAACTAAAGCCGAAAAATTACTCGATAGCTTTCACATAAACATCGCACACCTAAGAGCAAACCCCAAAGCACTAATCACACCCGTGATTTATGGAGTAACAGGATTTATTTGTGAAATTTCAGTTCTTTTCATAACATTTGCAGCATTGGGTCAACCGATATCAATTGATGTGGTGTTAATTGTCTTCACCCTAACAGGTGCTCTACAATCCGTTGGAACCGCATTTATTATTCCTGAGTTAATCATGACTGTCACTCTCTCAGCTCTATTTATTGACCCCGCAGTGGCATTTTCAGCCGCCTTACTAAGCAGGGGAGTTAATTTATGGTTCCGTCTTGTGGTATCCTGTGGGGCTTTACAGTTAGCAGGCATTAAACTCATACATCAAACAAATCAAAACAAATAAGATACCAAAAACAAATGGTTATTCGTCAAATCAGGTGGGTGGAGTCAATAAGTTTTGTTGCGGTATAATGTTATATGGAACACTAAGGGAGAACATAAGAAACTTAAAGAAGAAAGAATGAGCGCACCCACCTAAAATAGCGAAAGGCCAAACAAATCCACTAACCATAGAAAAGCGAAGAGTTTTGTTGGGTGAATTCTAGAAAGATTTTAAAGTGAACCTGCCTAATGAGTTACTTAGGAATTGCTATGCCCACAGCATTTGTGTTGATAAATACCGAAATAGGCTCCGAGTCAGATGTCTTAAAAGAATTAAAAAAGGTTGAAGGTGTCACAGAGTCTTCAGCAGTATATGGAGTCTATGACATTGTAGCCAGAGTTGGGTCTGATACCATGGATAAACTTAAAGAGATTGTCACGTGGCGGATTCGAAGACTTGACAAGGTTCGCTCGACTCTAACTATGATAGTTGTAGAAGACAAATAGCTTCCTTTTCTCTTTTCAATTTGATATGTCGTTTTAGCGCTAAAGTAATTAGTATCTCAAAAAAGTCTTTACACTCATGTTCGGCAGTTTGGGAAAAAAATACTTTGAATTGTTTATATTACCAGTTGTTGCGTGTTTTTGGTTATTTTTACAATGGTTTTCTTATTTTTTCGAATATTTTTTTGAGCATGATTTAATTTTTGGCTGTTTTAGGTCAAACTGCCGAATATAAGTTTACAGATAGATAAATAAAAGAGAAAATGGGCTTTCGCTATTTTAGGTGGGTGCGCTCATTCTTCCTTCTTTAAGCTTACTTATGCTCTCCACTGTTTCATACAACATATACCGTAACGAAACTTATTGGCCCTACCCACCTGATTTAACGAAGAATCAACAAAAACAGCAACACTCAACATACTATAGAGTAGCTATCCATGTGACTGGCCAAATACAGCCACATAATTTTAAATTTTTTTAGTCAACTAAGAATCCTGCACCCGTCAAATAAAAACTCAACGAAAACTGCCCGATGCATGCCTTTGGCTGGCTATTTAAAAAACCAATACATCCAGGGTGCGTACAAAATAAAACCGACCGTTAGATGTAAACTAAATATGGAGAGAGAAAATATGACAACTGCATATGTTCTTTTAAATACAGAAATTGGGGCGGAAAATCAGGTTCTTAGCGCATTAAAAAACATCGAAGGCATTGAAGAAGCACACAACCTTTGGGGCGTATATGACATTATTGCAAATGTGAAAGCAGAAAACATTGAAAAACTCAAACACATCATAACAAACCGTATTGAAAAAATAGATCAGATTAACTCTAAACTAACCATGATAATCACCGACTAAACCCAAAACATCCCGCCAAGATAGAACAAAAAAAACCATCCCTTTTTTGGCCAAATACTTTTTACCTGCCCAGATAATTTCTAATCAGGCACAACTCTTGACCATACCACAAATTATGCACATAGGCATAGACGATACCGATTCAATCAAAGGCGGTTGCACCACCTATCTTGCTGCAATTCTCATCGAAGAACTCAAGCGATTCAACGTGCACTTCATTGATTACCCCCTCCTAGTTCGACTCAACCCCAATGTGCCCTGGAAAACCCGCGGTAACGGCGCGCTTTGTCTAAGATTTAATTACAACTCTGAATTTGAAAAAGATATCAAAAAAACCCTCACACAACGTTGGGAGGAGCACTCAGCAATCGACCAAAAAGGAACCGCGCCAGGCATCGTCTTTTTTAACAGCCCCACAATACCACCAGAGTTAACAGTTTTTTCTAAAAAAACCCAAACTACAATTGTAACTCAAAAAGAAGCCCTAAGACTCATTAAAAAATTCGATGCCGACGCACAAAGCTTCAACACCGGCAGAGGCATCATTGGGGCATTAGCCGCCATCGGTGAAACGCTCCAAGGGGACCACACCTACGAATTAATTGCGTATCGCATTAAAGAAAACTGGGGAACCAAACGTAATGTGGATAAAACCACGATTTTTGAGATGGATAAAATTACAGCCCCCTATACGTTTAACAATGTTGATAAAGATAAAAACAGAGTCATAATCACGCCCCGAGGACCTGACCCCATTCTCTTTGGCATCCGAGGCGAGTCACCCAAAATTGTACACCAAGCATATAGGCTCATCAAGTCCCTTGAATGCGTGGAGCGTTGGGTTATTTTTAGAAGCAACCAAGGTACTGATGCCCATCTAAAGCCCGTCAAAACTCTTGCTAAGCTACACCCGTACTGCTCAGTTATTGCAAAGGGCACCGTCTCTCAAAATCCCCGCATTGTCCCCCGGCGGCACGTCATTTTCTCTATCACCGATGGCACTGCAGAAATAGATTGTGCCGCCTATGAACCAACAGGAACGTTGCGTAAAATCGCATGGGAACTAAGAACCGGTGACACCGTGGAAGTTTATGGGGCAGTACACAAAACCACCCCAGCTCATCGGTTAACACTCAACCTTGAGAAAATCAACGTACTCTCACTCCAGCAACAAACGCAAAAAAGAAATCCATTGTGTCTTAACTGTGGAAAACGGCTTAAATCTATGGGTAAACATCAAGGGTTTCGCTGTGAGGGATGCGGGGGAAGATTTGTTGACTTGCAAAAGCAAGAAACCCTCTTACCACGAACACTCAATCAGGGATTGTATGTGACCTCAACACGCTCACAAAGACACCTAACTAAACCTCTTAGCCGCTATGGATTGGAGAAAAGCTCAGCGGTTATAGAGAGGGTTGATTGTTGGAACGCTAACTATTAGTTGGGGTAGAATTTTTGGCCATTTCACATTTGACTTGGTTATTTAGAAAAATTAGGCCTAAAACGGTCAGAGTTAAACCGATAACCAGAAAAACCGTCAAGTAGGCATTGCCAAAATATTCATCCATAAGCAACCAGAGGCTGCGAAAGACAAACACTGAAGCAATTAGAACAATGGCTTCGCCTATTAAGATTTTTATCAACTGCACAGATAACAATAAGCATGCGAGTATAAATTATATTTGCTTGCCCACAAATTTTGAGGCCTATAGTTTAACAGAACCATAGAGAAAAATAACATATCAAAGGGTTAACCGCAAAGAAATGTTAGACAGAAGAAAAGACGATACAGCCTATAGAAACATACAAGACAGATTCGCTTATGCTAATGCTTTAAATCCGTGAACCCCATAAATTCTTCTTGTATACAATTATGCGCAAGAAGGCTGCTTAATGGTTGAAAAAATGTTCCCGGCAGAAGCATATCAACTTCCGTTCTTCAAGCAAGAAGGATTCATCAGAAAACATTGCCCCAAATGCAACGAATACTTTTGGACACAAAATCAAAGTCAAGAAACCTGCGGCGAATCAGGCAGTGACGAATGTGGATACTATAGTTTCTTGGGCAATCCAGCTACAAATCGCAAATTTGCGCTCCCTGAAATGCGAGAAGCGTTTCTTTCATTCTTTGAGAAAAACGGACATACCCGCATAAAACCCTATCCGGTTGTAGCACGCTGGCGCAAAGACATCTACCTCACCCATGCTAGCATTATCGACTTTCAACCCTATGTTACTGAAGGCATCGCTCCCCCGCCGGCAAATCCATTAGTGATTTCTCAGCCCTCCATTCGATTAACCGATATTTCCAACACTGGACCGACCTTTGGACGTCATCTAACAATTTTTGAGATGGGCGGGGCTCATGCATTTAACACAACAGAAAAAGAAATCTATTGGAAAGATGACACCGTACGATTCCATCAGCGCTTTGCTACTGAGGTGCTAGGTATCCCCTCAGAGGAAGTCATCTACAAAGAAGGCGTCTGGATAGGCGGGGGCAACGCAGGACCAGATGTAGAGTGTATTGTCCGAGGCCTCGAAGTGGGAACCCTTGTGTTTATGCAGTACAAAGTGGTGGGTGAAGAGTTTGTTCAATTGCCCATACGTACAGTTGACACAGGTTATGGTATTGACAGGTTTACATGGATTAGTCAAGGTACCCCAAGTCTTTTCCAAGCCATTTATGGCAGACTCCACGAGAAAGTACTGTCAATGGCAGGGATAAACAGTTTAGACAATAAATTTCTGCTCCGGATTGCCAAATACTCAGGCTTGGTTAGTGTAGATAAACGTGCCAATCGTATGGTCGCTCGCAAACGGGTCAGTGAACTCACAGGTATTGATTTGGCAACCCTTGAGAGGGTTCTTGTACCTATTGAGAATGCCTGGGCAGTTTTGGATCATACCAAAACGTTGAGTTTTATGCTCTCAGAAGGGGTAGTGCCTTCCAATATTCAAGAAGGCTACCTCGCGCGACTTTTATTTCGTCGGGTTTACCGACTAATGCGCATTCTTAACATACAACCCGCCAGTCTCTATGACATCATTGAGATGCAAGCAACTCATTGGGCAAAAGAGTTTCCACATATAAAAGAGATGCAACCCGAAATCATCGAGATGCTTAAAGTAGAAGAAGAAAAATTCAAAGATACTCTACAACGAGGCGAAGGTTTAGTTAGCCGCATAGCTGCTGACCTCAAAACCAGAGGAGAAAACAAACTCTCAGAGGACAAACTTGCTGAACTCTACGATTCGCAGGGTCTGCCACCAGAGATAGTCAAACAGGTAGCAGAAAAAGCAGACATAAAAGTTTTGGTTCCAGAAAATTTTTATGCCCTAATTGCCAACCGGCATATGCAAGCAACCAAACCCACAGAGGAACAAGAAACCAAAGCCGAAGAAACCCTAGAAAAAGCAACCCAACATCTTGGGGCTACAGAGCAACTATATTATGTAGATGTGTACAAAAAAGAATTCATTGCACAGGTACAAAAAATCATCAACGGAGTCTATGTTGTACTCAACCAGACCTACTTCTACCCGGAAGGCGGTGGACAACCAAACGATCTTGGCGCCCTAACAGTGGAGGGGGTAGACTATGAAGTGGTGGATGTGCAAAAAATCGGCAAAGTCATTGTGCATAAGCTCAAAACATCAGTTGCATTTAAAGAGGGTGCTATGGTTGAGGGAAAAATAGATTGGGCCCGGCGCTATCAGCTCATGAAAAGTCACACGGTAACGCATCTTATAAATGGTGCAGCCCGTCGCGTTTTGGGGGAACATGTCTGGCAATCGGGAACTCAGAAAGGGCTTGAGACCTCGCGCTTAGACATTAGTCACTATCGCAGGCTTAGTCAAAGAGAAGTTCAAGAGATTGAAGTTTTAGCTAATCAAGCCATTGCGGCTAATATGGAGGTTAGAACTCAGTGGTATCCTCGAAATGAAGCTGAAGCGCGTTATGGTTTTCGGCTCTATCAGGGAGGTGCGGTTCCAGGTAGGGATATTCGGGTGGTACAAACAGGGGAGTGGGATGTGGAGGCATGTGCAGGGACGCATCTGAGCAGTACAGGCGAGGTGGGGTTTGTCAAGATAGTTTACACAGAACGGGTGCAGGATGGTGTGGAACGGTTGGGTTATGCTGTGGGGCTTAGAGCGCTTGCTGTTGTGCAGCAACAGGAAGCTTTGTTAGCTAAGGTTTCTGAGGTTCTCAATGCGCCTTTGGATAAATTAGACAAGACCGCTGAGAAAGTGATAAAAGAGCTAAAGGAGGTTCAACTTGAAAAGCGGCATTTGATTAAGGAACTTGCAGAAAAGGAAAGTGCGGTAGCGCAGTCGCAGGTTACTGAGGTGGAAGTTGAGGGGGTATGTATTGTTAAGCGGGATTTTGGGGAAGTTGTTGATGTTGAACGTATGTTAACTGTTGCCTCAGAGGTTGTTAAACGCAATGAGACAGCGGTGACAGTTTATTTTGGTGGGGATGGTAAAACTTGTCGGCTTTTGGTTATGGCTGGTGAGGGAGCGGTCAAGAGAGGGGTTAATGCAGGGCTCATTGTTAAGGAAACCGCACCCATATTTGGTGGTGGCGGTGGGGGACGGCCTAATTTTGCGCAGGGCGGCGGAACCCAATGTGATAAGTTGAAAGATGTTGTGGCAGCCGCAGAGGAGGGTATTAAAAGACAGCTCAACAGAGGGGTAAATAAATAAGATGCTCCCTGGAAATGAGGGTAGAAAGGTTAACTAATTACGCTGTTTGGTAAGCGGTGCAACTGGACGGTTTAGTTGTATTTATAAATCAGAGAGTGTTTCAAAAAGGATTGTGAACAAGATCCCAGATCTCCTCACGCGCACCATACATGAAAACAAACAAAAAAACAGTCAAATCAACCATAAGCTCCCAAAAACCATACAAGCCTTCCGACAAAACCGCCCACACTAATACCGCTGACAAAAATTATTCCGCGCCACCCATGCACCTCAGCCTTCGTTTAAACCAACAACACAGACAAAATCAACTCCGCATACACCGCCCAATTATCGACAAAAAAATCTTAACATTCAAAGCCCGCAACCTGTCAAGCATTTTCTTAATGTTTGTGCACTTCGGTTTCCACACTCCCAATCCACCAGCTCTCCGGTAGTTCGACAATACGCCTTCCACACCCAGACCTTGATTTTTTTGATCGTAAAAAATGCCACATCTCATCAAGCTCAATTACAACTTCACTTTGCGGAGTGGAGTTTTCATAGGTTTTGAGCGCAAAATTTTTTATCCAATACAGTACCGTGGAGGGCTGGACTTTTAGCATCCGGCCAATGGCACGCATGGATAGTCCGATGACGTAGAGGTAGAGGGCAAAAGCACGTTTTGTGGCGTTTTGTCTGTGGTTTGGGTGAATTGGTATTTGCAGGTTTTGCATTTGTAGCGTTGTCTGTTGTGGTTGTGTCCTGCTTTT
>JAISPR010000076.1 GCA_031274765.1 Nitrososphaerota archaeon
ATTTGCAGGTTTTGCATTTGTAGCGTTGTCTGTTGTGGTTGTGTCCTGCTTTTACGCAGTGTGTGTTTTCGCATTTTGGGCATTTCATAACTATCGTCTGTATGGAGTGTCATATCTCCTTTATAATTCTTTTTGCAACATCCTCATAAATCACTCACACAGGTTTACAAAATATTGTTTAACGTATCAAGAAGCCCTGAGTGGAGATGAGATGTACATTATGTTATGGGGTTTGTGATATTTGTGGTTAGATTGCTAATGCGCGAAGCACTATGTTTGGAATTATGTTGTGAGGATAAAAAAATAATTAGCAAAACGGGAACGCCTAAGGGTAAAAGTTACTAAGGGATTGTTTTTATAGGCTTAACGGTTACATTGGTTTTAGGTTTTGATTGAGTCAGTTAACAATTTTTCAAAAATTCTTTGGCGTGCTTTCTATCTCTTAAAGGAGAGGGGCGTTTGGATAGGTAAATTTGACAGAACGCAACAGGGGGTAAAGTTTTCGTATGCGGGGATATCCTTTTAGTTTTCATAGTTTGCAACTTGGTTGTCTGTTAGCGGATCATCTTTGGGAGTGTTATATATTCCATTTTGTATGGCTGCTTTCGCCGCATTTTCGCCTAGCACTCATCTTGTTCTCCCGGAGCGTAGCGGTTATTTTTTATTTTTCTCCGACCAAACGCTTTTTGCACAGCGTTTTACAAAATATTTAAGATATTTAGCGGGGTCTATGTTTTACATTTAACCGTATACATTCAATGCATAATGTTTCTTTTATGGTCAATTGGAGATAAAAACAGGTGTTTTTTTGTCGAACATAAGCATACGCCCAGGCTTGTTTTTGCGTTTTTTTTAGTCAGGTACGGAGATCATTGCGTGTGGCAAATAATAATTCGGGTATATCAATTCTCATAGGTTAATTCTAAATTTGACTCATAATTACTTGTTGCCTTGTTTGAATTCCTAATGTAGCAAATAAACAAGAGAGGATAGTTCATCAATTGACAGATAGTGAAACAGGTTTGACAATAGAGAAACAGTTAGACTATAGCTAAGAGGTTAGTGTAGGAGAGATTGCTGAAAACTAGATTTTTGTTTTGTTATAATTGAGCGGAGAAAAAGGGTTCTTTTTGTTTTTAATGAGTTGCTATTTTGTACAGTTGGGCTTTTTATCATATGCGTTGGTGGGGGATAGAGATTTTAGGGGTCGATTTTTTTATTAGTCACAACTATATATTAGAATGCAGGTGGTAGGCGTGGATGGATTTAAAGTTACTGTGTTGGTAACACTGCTTATTTCTTTGGCAGCCATTGGAGTTATAGCGTTTGTTTTGGGTGATGCAATATCGAATGTAAGAATTCCTGATCAGCAATATGGCACCATAGAGTTTAAAGGACCCGTTACAGACAATCGACCAGCTAACTATACGGTCAAGTTTACTGACGGTAAACAATTCTACATAATCTCTAATACGACAATCTATGAGAGCTTAGAGCTTAACAAGTCATATTTGTTTAACTGCCGAATAGATATTAAAAATCAAATGGTTATCATTGATAGTGCATGGCAAACCGACCGAGGCATACCCTAACTATCAAAATACACTTTAACTGACCCCTCCCCTGAGCTCCAGAGTAGTATGCACGTTTGTTTTAAATGCGATTCGCACATACTGAATTTGTGAAAATATGACCCAACCACAAATAGTTGCCAAAAAAGACCTCAATGTAGCATTGACATTACATAATTTTTCAGCTAAAACTCTCCAAGAGTTCGCCCAAAAAATCGTAACCCCTTATTTTCAGGGAAATTTAAATAAAGCGATCCAAAGCATGATGCAAAAAGCCATAGAAGAAGAAGCCATCACAGCCCGCACAATAAGTTATCCCTAAACAAACTCACAACATAAACATATAACTAACCACCACACTACTCAAGTATCAAGCAATAATAGAACCTAAGTCTGCGTCCATTTTTTATACGATAATCTACTTGAACCACCAAACCAACCCATTTTCCAAACCATACTCAACATAAACCAGAAAAATAAGCAACAAAAAATCAAGTACACACAAACAATATCTATTAAGCCGCCATAAACAATCCTCTTAGAAAAACCCAACAAAAAATAGTAAAAATTGAAACCCAACAACCACACACAAACAGCATCATCAAACCCCACAAAACAAACACAAACACCATAAACAACATCCAACAAATCAACAAACCTTTTTGGGCACCACCCCAACACCTACACAGAACCCCCATGACAGGACTCCTTGACCCCTTGACCATAAAAAAAATCACCCTGCGCAACCGCATAGTAATGCCCCCCATGCAATCCGGACGAGCAACCTTTGAAGGTGAAGTCACAAACAAACTCATCAACTTCTACACCCGCCGCACTACAAACATAGGCCTACCTATCGTTGAACATGCCTACATCTCAACCCAGGGCAAAATAGGCCCCAAACAATTAGGCATATACAGCGACAAACTAATCCCAGGACTCAAAAAACTCGCAGAGAACATCCACGCAACAGGCGCACCCGCAATAATACAGATAAACCACGCAGGCGCAGTAGCAAACAAAAAAATCATCAACACCACACCCATGGGACCCAGCAACAAAAACAAAGCTCGTATGCTCGAAAAATCTGAACTCTATGAACTCGCAGACACATATGCCCTAGCAGCTAAACGAGCCATAGAAGCAGGCTTTGATGGTATAGAGCTACATGGCGCCCATGGATATTTACTTAATCAATTCTTTACCCCTTTGCTCAACAAAAGAACCGATGAATTCGGAGGAACCCTAGAAAACCGAATGCACTTTCCACTCTTAGTTGTTAAAAAAGTTCAAACCCAACTAAAAGGAGGACTACTCCTCTATCGACTAGGGGCAGATGATTTAGCCCCAATGGGCACACAACCTCAAGAGGCATGCATATTTGCACAAAAACTCGAACAGGCAGGGGTGGATATTATGGATGTATCGGGAGGTATGTGTGGCAGTGAACCCAAACAGCTCAAACACATAGCAGGCTACTTTATTTCTCAAGCCAAGACCATTAAATCAGCAATCAAAGGACCAGTTATCGGCGTAGGGGCAATTAAAGAAGCAAACTTTGCAAACAATCTAATCCAAGAAGGAAAAATAGATCTAGCCGCCATAGGAAGAGCCCTTTGGCACGACCATTTATGGCCACAAAAAGCTATCCAAACCCTCCAAGCACCAAACACTAATAAAACAACAACAGAACAATAACCAACAAACAACCACGTTCACCCAACACATCAACAAACAGCCAAACACCAAAAACAACACAACCAAACACCAAAAACGCACCTCAAAAGTTAACAAGTGATACAAACCTTATTATGGCTTAACTCCTTAATACTTATGGAGCGCTCGGATTTTTGAGACAGTCTAGTCTAATTTCTAGTTTTAAACATCAGAAGACAAAAACAGAGAAACAAAAAAACAACCACCACAAAAAAAACCACACCAACCCCCCTCAAAAAACCAACCAAGCCCTAACCACCATACTAGAAAACATCCAAGACGGCCTCATCATCGTAGACAACAACTGGAACATCAGATACATCACCCAAAGAGCAGCAAAAACACTAAACATAGAAACAAAAAAAAACATAGACAAAAACTTCTGGCACCAGTTCCCAAAATACCAAAAAACCCCCCTAGAGAAAAACCTCCGCACCGCCATGACACAAAAAAACAACCACCACTTTGAATGGCACAACCCAACCACCGACACCACATGGGAAATCAGCACCTATCCAAAAAACAACACCTTAGTGATAACCTGGCAAAACATAACCAAACGCAAAAAACAAGAAAAAAACCTCCACCTAAACAACGAACGACACGCAAAAGCCTTCAACCACTGCCAAACAGCACTCCTCATTACACGCCTAACAGACGGATACCTCATCGATGCAAACGAAGCATTTTTACTCACCTTCGGATTCAACCGCAAAGAAATTATCGGAAACACAACAGCCAAACTCAATATCTATCCCGACCCAAACACCCGCAAAAACTTCACCCACATCCTCCAAACCCAAACCACAATCCACAACATAGAAGTACTCATGCAAACAAAAACCGGCAACCCCATCACACTCATCACCTCAATAGACCCCATAACCATAAACGGACAAAACTACACCCTATGCACCTTCACAGACATAACCGAACGCAAAAAATTTGAAACCATACGCAAAGAAAACGAAGAACACCTAAAACTATCACAACACCTAGCACACATGGGCAACTGGGCACACCACATCACAGAAAACAAAACCGTCTGGTCAGATGAACTATACCACATCTTTAACCTCCAACCAGACAAATACGAACCCGACCGCGAAACCCACAAAAACTACATCCACCCCGACGATTTCGAACGCGTAGCAAAAATAGCAGACACCTTTGCCTTAGAAGGCAAACTCGACGAATCCACATTTTTTGATTACCGCATCGTTTTAGCCGATGGAACAATACGCGACCTACACACAGAACACACCATCACAGAAGTTGACAAAGAAGGCAAACCCACAAAAATCATGGGGATAGAACAAGACATAACTGAACGTAAAAAAGCTGAACAACAATTAGAACTCCACCGCAGATATCTAGAACAACTTGTTGAAGAGCGTACAAATCAGTTAGCAGATAGTGAGCGTCTAGCAACCATTGGCCAGACGGCGGGAATGGTGGGTCATGATATTCGCAATCCGTTACAGGCAATCATGTCTTCATTGTATTTGATTAAAGAAGATTTGGCGCTGATGACTGAGAGTGAAGAAAAAAAAGATGTTCTTCAAGAATTAGATGTAATAGGGGAGCAAGTTAGTTATATTGATAAGATAATAGCTGATCTGCAGGATTATGCCCGACCTATCAAACCAGAGTATGCAGAAGTGGATATAGCAGAGTTGATTGATAGTATTTTTCAAGCGGTCAGGCTACCAAGTATGGTGACCCTTAGAGTAAATATTGATGCCTTACCCAAGTTAAGAACAGACCCAACGCTGATACGGCGGACTTTAACTAATTTAGTTAACAATGCCATTCAAGTTATGGGCGAGGGAGGAGTTTTGACCATCCGTACTTATCAGAGTAGCAAAGCAGGCAATGTTGTTATCGAGGTGGAGGATACAGGTGGAGGGGTCCCTATTGAGGCGCAGGATAAGATATTCACACCATTGTTTACCACGAAGTCAAAGGGGCAGGGATTTGGTTTAGCTGTTGTTAAGCGCATAACAGATGCATTAGGGGGGGCAATAAGTTTTAAGAGTCAAGAGGGCAAGGGAGCAAAGTTCATCATTGAGTTGCCAGCAAATCAATCAGAAAATGTAGCAAATAGTTAAAAAAGACTGTTTAGTGTGCTGGTTATTGTTTTTTTAGGTTTGCTCTTGCTTTGTCCCATTGGTTGAAAATTTGGTTGGCGATTTGAGGTCTTGTGGTAAAAATGTCGTTGGATTGAGTTACGTAGAAATAGACCGTGTAGACTCTTTCAGTAGCAGTTGATCGGGTTAGGACGCAGAAGGGTTTTTTGGGAAAGTGGTTGTAGGTGTCAAAGGTGGTTTCAAAGATTTCTAAGAGCTTCTCGGTTGGAATCAGATGGTCAAATCCAATTTCAAAGGTGTAACAATAGATGTTACCGGTTTGGGTGGTTTGGTAGAAGTAATTGGTTATGTCGCGGTCAAGCATTTGCAGGTTGCTTATTGCAACAATAGAGTTGCCGGCAGTTAGGATTTTAACATAGTTTAGAGTTATTTCTTGGGCTATACCCTCAACGGTGCCGATTTTGACATAGTCACCTACCTTAAAGGGTCGAGCGGTCAGTAAGTAGAGTCCCGCGATAAAGTTGCCTATAGTTTTTTGGGAAGCAAACCCTAAAGCGGCACCACTGATTGCTGAAACAGATAAAAACAACTCAGAGGACACCCCGCCGACTCGGCTTACCGCAAGCAATGCACCGATTAAAATTAGAATGCGAAAAGTCAGAGTTAGTTTGTTTGCAGTGTTTGGTTCAAGTTTTGTTCTCTTGGAGAAATGGGAGAGATATTTGGTTATACAACGCTCTATGGTAACAGCTATGATTACAATTAAGAACAAAGAGATAATTTGATTTAGGGAAATTCCAAAAATGGCACCAGCTGAACTGGCAGGGGTTACTTCAACAGTAGACATTTAGCAAGCTCAATAGTATTTGCCCAAATCTATCCCTATAACTCTTTCTGATAGTACAAAAATAGCTCCAGGCTGCCTAGGCAATCTCCGGAAACTCACGTTTTACGTTTCAAACCGATAAAAACAAAAGAAATGTAGCAGCTACCCCATACAAATTTCCCTACTTTACCTTTACTACTTACATTCAGCAGTTTGACCTAAAACAGCCAAAAATTAAATCATGCTCAAAAAATATTCGAAAAAATAAGAAAACCATTGTAAAAATGTAACTGTTCAGTCCAATGGAGAAACAGAAAACAAAAAAATCACCCGACCACAAACAATACCCACAAACACACCACAAACACAAAACCCTACACAAAAGCCACCCCAATAACAAACCACACCCAACCAACCCCACAACCCCACCAACCAAACCAAACCACCCAACACCTCCCACACAACCCTCACCCCACCAAATCACACTCCACCAAATCCTCATCAAACAACACCAAAAAACCCAAAACAAACCACAAACCCCCACCCAAAACAACACAACCCACCCAACAAACACCAAACCACTAAACACATACACGACCCTAACTAACAGATTCTCAACCTCCCCCACAACAACAATACCCAAATACCCCACCCAACCCCCACCATAAAACAATACACAAACAACTCACCTCAACAAACCGACAAAACACCACCACCCACTTAAACCGACACAAAAAATCAACCAACAAACCACCCACCCTGACCAATATTCACCCCACCCCCAACAACTCCCACAACAAACACGCGCATTACAAACCACATGCAAACACTAC
>JAISPR010000094.1 GCA_031274765.1 Nitrososphaerota archaeon
GATGTGATATTGATATACGTAAAGATGCGCCCTACGAAATATATGATGAGATTCCATTTAAAGAAATTGTTTACACTGAAGGCGATGCGTGGGCAAGAATGAATGTGCGCATGGATGAAGTTGAAGAGAGCATCAAAATTGTAGAATACGCCTTGATCATTTACCCAGTGGGCCCTATAGAATCGATTTGCCTATGGCCGTACCTGTAGGTGAAGCTATACATCGTCTTGAGGCTCATAGGGGGGAGCTTTTTTACTATGTTAGGAGTAATGGAACCGATAAACCGGATAGGGTAAAGGTTCGCACACCGACTTTTGCTAATTTGCCTGCCTTCCTTGAGACGATTATTGGTGAAAATCTTGCAGATGTGCCTGCGAATCTAGCTAGTTTAGATCCTTGCTTTTCTTGTACTGATAGATAATGTGTTGTGATTAGCGATAACTTGTGTGTTATTAATGAGGTGGAAATGTCACAAATAGTGACATGTTTGATAAACGTCTTGTTTATCGCAGTAGAGGGCATGCGTTTTTATGATGTTATATGCACTTTGTTATCTGAGTTTTCATTTTTTCTACTATGTGTCCAGTTTGGACTATCAAAGTACATGTCGTACACGTTTTTCAAATTATACACAACTTAAAGCATAACAAGTGTTCAAACTAAAAATTTCAAAAATTACACTTACACAAATCATTATTTCCCGTAGAGTTCTACTGCAAGTAACTTGTTTTCTCGAAAAAGTGCCAGTGTGTCAATTTAGGCAGTTGGTTTAACGTAGAATCACATTCATGTTGGCTCCATAGCTGATTGGTAGCTTTTCAAGTTTTGCAAAAAAATCACGTTTAAATTCACGGATAACACAAAGCACCTGTTCCACAAATAACTATTTTATGGTTAACGCATTTATCCTGAATTCCTCGAATTTTTCAACCTACTAAGCAATTCATAAAAATATTTGAATAAAACGTTCACTTAGCACACGTATATACGGCAAATATTGCAAATCATATTTGTTACAAAAATTTCCACTTTTCGTAGGTTAAAAAAAACTTTAACCTATTAATGCGACATTTATCGGACCGTTTTCACACATTTACGGCGTTTTCATCGCGTTAAATATGTAGGTTAAATTTTTTTCGGGAATTCAGGATTTATATAATCGAGACATTGCCCTTTTTATCACTACCCAAAAGACATGTGCTGAAGTTGTCAGTTCTAAGTGTTTACAAACATTTGAGAGTAATTTAGCTCCTATTGTAGTTATAAAAAATTATAGAATTCAGATTGTATATGAATATGCTGGTTTATGGGCTGGTTTGCCGGTGTTGTTTAATGTATATGTATGTTATTGAGCAAATGCTTTATTTGTTATTTCAACATATTTACCTTGTTGATACGTATGCTGATTGAAACCTTTAGCGTTGGTATGTTGTCAACTAATTGTTATCTTGCCAGTTGCTCTGATACAAAAGAAGCGGTTATTATTGACCCTGGGTTAGAATCTTTTCCTGAAGCAAAATTAATCACTGATTACATAAAAGCTACCGGATTAAAAATCAAATACATCCTAAACACTCATGGGCACTCTGATCACATCAAAGGTAACGGGGTTTTACAACAAAACTATCTGGTTCCCATTTGCATACACTCCCAAGACCTCTGCTTTTTAACTGGTATGAACATAGCAAATGCACCCGCAAATGTTGCCCTCGAAGAGGGCCGTTTAGTCACATTTGGTGATGAAACCCTAAAGGTTCTCCACACTCCCGGCCACACCCCTGGCAGTATATGCCTTATTGGTGCACATGTGGTATTTACCGGTGACACCTTGTTTGCCGGTGGGATTGGGCGAACCGATTTTCCTGAAGGATCTCTTAGTGATATGACTCGTTCTTTGCGCAAAGTTGAAGCCCTGCCCGATTCCTTGAAAGTCTATCCTGGACATGGCGAAACCTCAGTAATTAGTGAAGAAAAAAGAGTTAACCCTTTTCTAAATCGTCGAAATCCTGATTTGCTGTTCTAATATGCATTATTTGATGCCGGTTGTGGATTGTAGAGTTCTTGTAGCGCACGTAGCCGTTTAATGATGTTTGGATGGGTGGAAAAAATCTCCACAACACGCTCTCCTGATGTTGGCTGTCTTGCAAGAGTCTCATTGAGGCGATCCTTTTTATTGCACCCCATAGCGTTGTTGAGTTCTTCAGCATCACTGGCAACATGACCTGGGTCGGTTATAAAGAGCGCTCTACACGTAGCGTTGGTTTTGGTTTGAGTATTGTTTGGTTTGCCCACGTGTCGGCTTTCTTCCACAATGGTGACTAACCCCATAGAAAGCTTTTCGGCCCCATTTGCAACAATGGTAGCACTGTGTCGATCTGCATAATACTCACGTAAACGGCTAAGATGAAGCGTGAATAAAGTCAAAACCCACGAGAACACCATAAACGCAATCCCCAGCACTGCATTGTAACCGCCTGCATTGCCGCCGCTTCTGCGATTTCCACCAAAAAAGCCTGAAAGCATCATAGAGTAGCCTATGAAATAGAGCAAGGCCGGTAGAAAAGAAACAACCATCATCACTTGCACGTCACGATGTTTAAGATGACCCAGCTCATGGCCCAGAACTGCTTCAACTTCCCCCTCGTTTAGCTTATTTAGTAGTCCCTGTGTTACTGCGACACGGTTGCCTGTTAGAGGTGAACCATACGCAAATGCGTTAGGCAATGGAATTTGTGCAAGCATAAGTTGGGGTTTTTTGATTTTACTTTTTATGCTTAACTCTGTGACCATTTGATGCAATTTGGGATTATCCGACTCTTTTAATTCTTTAACACGATAAATAGAACCAACAAAATAGGGTGCAAAAAGCCACTGAACAAGATTTAAACCCACAATAAGACAACCAACCGTCAGTATACTAAAATAACCCACATAGAGTAAAATTGCTGAAAAAACCAATGTTGTTAAACCAAAAATAGCTACCAAAGTGGCAACCATGGAAAAACGCAATTTCCAAACACTCATTACAACTCACCAAATCAGCATCTTTTCACCCGCTTATAACTCTTATGCGCCACTTAACCCTATTTAATCTACACACAAATGTTACCTTTCATTTAACATCAAAGGCATAAAATTTCACAAACAACCTCTATCACACCACAAAATGCAACCCACAATTCCAGCCCTTTTTTTCTGTCCCTTCCATACACTTGAATCCTGTCAACACCACAAACAAAATAGCTCCACAAATAAACTAACATAACAAACACCCCGCTTCCTACAAACACCCCATACCCCAAAACTAACAAAATCCCAAAAAACAAGAAAGAAACATTTTCTCCATCCATTTACACCAAAACACAAAATTAGTTTTTAAACAGTTGCCCAGCATACCTGCACACACCCCTGATTCAAACAACAATTCCATTCTACACAACCGTTTAAATAGACAACTAAATATTCACTAAATTATAGGAGCCGCTGACGTGACTGAAAAGCAAAAATGGCCATATATCTATATGCTTCTCAAACTCGCTGAAACAGGAGCCTACAAACAAACCGCCCAAATCTCAACTCCTTACTTAGCTAAAAAGCTAAACCTCTCTCAGCAGACCGCTTCACGCTACCTAATTGAACTAGAACACAAAGGCTGGATAACCCGCACAATCACCCCCGATGGCAGCCACATAAAAATCGAAACACCCGGAGAAATTGAACTCCAACATCTCCACAATGAACTAAAAAATCTGCTCGAAGCTACACTTCCAACCACACTCATCCTAGAAGGCACCACCTTTACAGGTTTGGGCGAAGGCGCTTACTACATATCAAAGTCTGATTACAAAAACCAAATTATCAAAAAATTGGGTTTTGAACCCTATCCTGGAACCTTAAATATAAAACTATCAAACAAATACAACCTTAAAACCCGCCGCGACCTTGAAGGATATCTTGCCGTGGAAGTCACAGGATTTCAAAATGAAACCCGTAGCTTTGGATTGGTCAAATGTTATCCGGCTTTAATTGGTGGCTGCGTTAAAGGTGCTTTAGTCACCGCCCTTCGTAGTCACTACGATGACTCCGTTTTAGAACTAATCGCCCCTGTTTGTTTACGCAAGCACCTGCAACTCAAAGACGGCTCTAAAGTCAAAGTTGAAATCTGTCCTTCTTTTTAAAAGGGTGTATTACGGTATCTAAATTCTCCTGAAATATGTTCTTCAGGTTTGCGCCGTGATGCTATTACATATCCCCCAATAAGCCCCGCAGCTAAACCGCCAAAGTGTGCTAAAATATTTACGCCCTCACCGGTGTTAATAATAAACAAGAAAAACGCAAATACTAAGGCTCCCAATATGGATTGACGAACCGCCCGCCTATCATAGATTAGACATGCACCAAAAATTGCAAAAATGGCTCCTGAAGCTCCTACCGATATGAATGGTATGCCGTTTGGAGCCGCCCCAAATAACAAAGAAAGAACATTACCTGCTAATCCCCCAAGCAAATAAATGCCCAAGTATTCTGATAGCGAAAACATTTCTTCGCCTCGTAACCCAAAAATGAATAGAAAAACAATGTTGCCCACCAGATGAAAAATCGATGCATGAATAAACATTGAAGTAAAAAGTTGCCAAAATGCTCCTTCAAACACAAACATGTTGACTTGACCAAAGACAAGTACCACACTATTTGGTGTTTGTAATATATTTCCTCCAATGATGACGCCTGCAATATAGATGGCTACATTTAGTGTAATTAGAATATAGGTGGGTTTGTATTTTTCACTGTTCATGAATCTAACCGCTGTTGGTGAGTTTATCAAGTATTTGCTGTTTAATCTTTGATGAACTATCTAAAGTATTTTCCCCAAATTTATCGATGTGAACAACCAAAACAGGTTGTTTATGGTCTGCTAGGTATGTTTTGACTGCTTGTTCCATTTCAGTTTGATCATAACCCAATGCGATGATGTCGGGACAGATTTTTTTAATCGATTCCCCGATATCTAAACCTTCAAATCCCAAAACGGCCTCATTGACGACTCTTAGCGATTTTACAAGTGCCCATCGATGAGCTTCATTCATGATGGGTGTTTTGCCCTTGAGTTTTTCTGCTGTGCTGTCACGTGCAACAATAACGACTAATTTCGCGCTTGCCCCTCCAGCTTTTTTTGCATCTTCAAGAAATCTTACGTGACCCAGGTGTAGCAGATCAAAAACGCCTGAAGCAATCACAACTTTTCTGTTAGATTTTCTTGTTTGGCTGGCCATTGAAAGTTCACTGCGCCGATTAGTCTGAGTGCGTCAAGCAGCCCCTCGCAATAAGCCACTGACGTCAAACAGGTTTCAAGCTTATGTTGTGTCTTATAATACTTTGCGTCCTCTAAATAATTCTCTACCCAATGCAAAATCTCCTCTACTGTTTCTGTGTCGACATTAAACGGAGTTGGATTACGTTTGAGCTCTAAGAGTACCGCTTGGGCCGAGTTGATGTATTTGCTAGTGAGATATTCAAGGCTCATTGATAAGACTCCTAAATTCCAAAGGTGCTTGCGCAAATGCAAGCAGTGCTTCAATTTCCATGAAATGTAGCTCGCCTGGGATGATAAGACTAAAGGGGGGTGCTCCAAAGTCGAAGGTAAGGATATCTTTAACAAATCCTGCTTTGAGTACTGGATTGTCATTGCCTGCTCTTGCAATTCCTATAGCCGGGGTGGTGGAGGTTATGATGGTTTGATGTTTTTTTTCTTCTATTTTCAAGAGTTGTTCTATGGCTTCTTTAATGGAGAGATATTTGTTCTCTGGTTGTCTTAGGTCCAAAAGACACAACGTATGGAGTCCAAATTTTTGGTTTTGAGCTATGACGTTGTAGGGGGTTTCTGAAAAATTGTCTGCAAACGGTATTGTTACGGTTTTGCCAAATTTGTAATTATGCAAGCCTGAGAGGCTAATAATGGTTGATATGATTGATGTGCCATGGATAATGCGTGTGGGAATTTTTTGTTTTTTTGCATCTATTCGTAGGGTGATATGTGTTGTGGCAATGAAGGGATCTCCTGGAACTAAAAAGACTGTTTTGCCCTTTTTGGCTGCGTCGAGGAGTTTTTTGCCGTTTTCCTCTTCAAGGTCTTTTCTTGTGAGTATTTGGAGTTTTTTGCCACATAAGGTTTCAAAATGTTCTATGTTAAAGTTGGGCATGTGGTTGGTGTAGGTTTCCATAAATACGGTATTGGCGGTTTTGGTTTCTTCTAAAGCTTTGAGGGTGAGACCTTTTTCGTCGTTTAAGCCTAACCCTATGAATATTAACTCTGTCAAATTGAACCCCTATTTGTAGTGGTGTTGGAGTTTAAGTTATTTTTCTTTTGTGTAGGTTTTGGGAATTTTCATAAAAGGGGGAGACTGTCTAAAAACTAGACTTTTTTGTGTTTTTGGTGTGAACGGATGGAGAAAAGTGTTCTTTTCTTGTTTTTCTGGGATTTTTGCTAGTTTTCGGACAGTCTGGGGGGTGGTTTGGTGTTGTTGGGTTAGTTTAGAGTTTTTGTGGTGTAGTGTTTGTTTGGGTGGTGGGTGTGTTGGTGGTGGTTTGTTTGTTTTTGTTTTTTGGTTGTTGGGTTTGGGTTTGTTTTTGGCGGGGTTGGTTTGTGTTGTTTGGGTTTGTGTTGTTTGGGTTTGTGTTGTTTGGGTTTGTGTTGTTTGGGTTTGTGTTGTTTGGGTTTGTTTTTGGTGTTTTTTGGTTGTTGGGGTGTTTTGGGCAGGCTTTATTTTAAATTGTCGAATATCAGTTCTTAGTGCTTTTAACGATGTTTTATCTGCTCAGACTAAGACTGGTTTGGGGATTTATAGTGTGTTTTGGGGTAAAGGTCATGGTTTGGATGGAATATCCAACCAAACCTTTATATGATTTACCTAAAAGAGAAATTCTGATTCAGGGCATAGGAACCAGACTTATGAAGCCAATTGGAAGCTTAACCAAAGATACCCTAAACGCTCTCAAACCCTGTCAGCATGGTGCAGAGATTCATGGGGCCGCTAAGCAAAGTGGGTTTAAGCTCCAAGAAATCCTTGATTTTAGTTCAAATGTTAATCCCCTTGGGCCCTCAAAAAAAGTGCTCAATGCCATTCAAGAAGCATTTGTTGAAATTGCGGCATATCCTGATTCAACCTCTGAGATGCTTCGATACACAATAGCCCAACACTTTGGGGGCATAACAAAAGATAACCTCATTATTGGCAATGGCTCTACTGAGCTTATGTATCTTTTTGCTGAGACGTTTCTTAAACGGGGTGAAAAAGCTCTGATGGCTGCACCCACATTTGGTGAATATGAGCGTGCTGTGCGCAAAACCGGTGAATCGGTAAAATTTGTGCGCCTTGATAAGGGGTTTCAGCTCGACGCTGAAATTTTTAAGCGCGAAATGATAGGGTGTAAACTGGTTTTTCTTTGCAACCCAAATAATCCCACAAGTAAACTTATCTCCCAAGATATCCTCACATCTATTCTTGATGCGGCTCTTGCACAGGATATCTTGGTTTTTCTTGACGAGGACTTTCTTGAATTTGTTGAAGATGAAAAAAACCGTTCCATGATACCTCAAATCAGTAAGTACCCTAACCTGTTTGTTTTGCGTTCTTTCACCAAAATCTTTGGGTTAACTGGGTTGCGTGTCGGGTATGGTATCACAAGCAAAGAAATTGCTGAGGTATTACACGCATCAAAGATTCCCTGGAACATTAACTGCTTAGCACAGGCGGCTGCAACGGTCGCAATCAACGATATAACCCATCTCCAACTAACCGCCCAGCTCATAAAAGAAGAAAAAGCTTGGCTCCAAACTGAATTAAGCAGTATTGAAACTTTTTGTTTTACCCCTCCGGATGCTAATTTTTTCTTTATAGATATTGAAAAAACCGGTTTAACCGCCAACGCCCTTAAGCACAGGATGCTAAAGCAAGGAATTCTAATACGCGACTGTAGTAACTTTGTTGGATTAAATGAATTCTATATCCGCATAGCCATCAAAACACGCAACGAAAACATACGCCTAATTAAAGTTCTCAAAAACGCCCTAAACCCGGGTTGATCAGTATGTTTGGGTTTGATCTTTTCTGGTTTGTTGATACCGGGGCTATATTTGTTTTGGCTTTTTTAATTGATATTGTCTTGGGTGAATACCCCGACCGTATTCATCCCACCATTGCCATAGGTAAACTTGTTGTTTATCTTAAGGCAAAAGCTAAACATAAAAATGCTCGTATTGAAAAAGTAAATGGTATCTTGATGACTCTTTGTGTCATTATTACTTTTGCTCTGCCGGTTTTTGTGTTGCTCTATGTGCTAAAAAATTTACCCTATCCTTTTGGTGAAATTCTCTACATTATCGTTGGCGCGGTTCTCTTTAAAGCTACCTTTGCTGTTTCTGGTATGGGACAATATACAAAGCCCATTGCAGCGGCTCTAAAACAAGGCGATTTAGGGGGTGCTCGTAAATGGTTACCCTATATTGTTCGCAGAGATCCAAACAGTCTAGGGGAGCGTCAGATTATCTCTGCCGCGGTTGAATCTATTGCTGAGAGTACCACTGATGGTATTACGGCTCCGTTTTTTTTCTTTGCTCTTTTGGGTGTTCCTGGTGCTTTTGCGTATCGGGTTATCAATACTCTTGATTCGATGGTAGGTTATAAAAATGAGACTTACAAAAATATTGGTTGGTTTAGTGCTAAACTTGATACTCTGACCAATTATTTGCCTGCCAGGTTAACGGCTTATTTGATGGTTGGGGTGTCTTTTGTTTTGGGTGAGTCTTGGCGTATGTCTTGGCATATTTTGCAACGTGATAAGCACAAGACCGCGAGTCCTAATGCAGGTTATACTATATCGGCTATGGCGGGTGCTTTGGGTATTCAGTTAGAAAAATTGGGGTACTATAAACTTGGTGATGAGGGGCGTTATTTGTCTTGGGGTGATATTGGTCGGGCGTTGCGTATTATGGTGGGGACTTCGGTGTTGTTTGGTTTGGTTATAGTTTTGCCTATTTTGGTGTTTCGGATATTTATCGTAGGGGGTTGAATTGTGTGTACCAGCTACAATGGTGGCCGGTCTAAAAACTAAATTTTTGACATAGATTTTTGTGTGTACATAAACGTTTGGATGTGTGTGGTTTGTTGGTTTGTTGGTTTGTTGGTTTTGTGTTGTTTGTGGGTGTTGGTTTGAGCTTATTCGCTTAAAATTAATGGCGTGCGAGTATAGTAATTTTTATACTCCCTTTAATACTTCATCCGTAAGGAAACTAGATGAATAACCCCTCCAACAAAACTACTTTCTCAACTAGTGTATTTGTATTACTCTTTATTGCAGGCCTACTAATTGGCGGCCTGCTCTTATTCTATGCTAACACTCAACAACTATCCCACCTAAACACCCGTATCGATAACCTTCAAGCAACAATCGCTAGTCTCCAAGGTTTCCAAAACGTAACCTACCAAAGTATAACCGTGCTTCAAAACGGGACCTCCTTAGCGGACCTATACGCGGAGGTGCGTGACTCTGTGGTTTTAATCCGAAGTCAAACAAGCACCCATGGCATGCAAGGTTCGGGGTTTATCTACAACTATGCTGGACAAATCGTCATCATAACCAACTATCACGTAGTTGCTGATGCCACAAGTCTAAGTGTCACCTTCTCAGATGGCAAAGGTTATGCTGCAGCCATCCTTGGCACAGACCCCTATGTCGATATAGCCATACTCACCCTAACTGATTCTCGTGCTGAAAAACTAAATCCTGTCACCATTGTTAGCTCTTCAACTTTGCGCGTCGGTGAACCCGTCATAGCCATTGGAAACCCCTACGGTCTAGTGGGTTCACTAACAACAGGTGTTGTCAGTGCCACTGGGCGTAGTCTTGTTGAAGATACTGCTGGAGGGTTTGCTATACCAAATGTTATCCAAACCAGTACCCCTATAAATCCGGGTAACAGCGGGGGATTATTGTTAAACTCGTTGGGCAACGTGGTGGGTATAACAACTGCCATACTTAGTGACTCTCAAGGGTTGGGTTTTGCTATTCCATCAAACACCATACTGCGTGAAATTGCTGAGCTTATCACCACTGGAACTTATCGCGGCCATGCTTACCTAGGCGTTACTGGAACCGACATGCACTATGATATAGCAAAACAAACCCATGTTTCTCTAACTTATGGTTGGCAAATTGTCTCCATTGTCTCAAACGGGCCCTGTGACAACAAACTATTCAAAAATGATATCATTATCGCCATGAACAATCAAACCATCAAAAACAACGATGATCTAGCTAGTTACTTAGAGGAAAATACTTTGCCTGGGCAAACCATAGATTTAACTATCATACGAAATAATCAAACCTTAACGGTCCCCATAAAATTGGGCACCCGCCCGCCTCTAACTTAGATTTGACAATCCGTTTTTGTTCTTTTTACCGCAAACAAAAATAACCCTTCTGTAGATAAGCTCTTGCGGATGAAAATATGCAGACTAACATACTACAAGGTGTATTAAAAGGCCAAAAAATAGCTTACTTCTCTATGGAAATAGGTCTGAATAGTCAGATTCCCACTTATGCCGGTGGGTTGGGGACGCTTGCAGGTGATGCTATACGGTCTAGTGCGGATCTTAATTTACCCCTTGTAGCGGTTACGTTGATTAGTAAGTGTAACTATTTTAAGCAAAAACTTGATTCTAATGGTCGTCAGAGTGAACAGTCACATGATTGGCAACCTGAAAAGTACTTAACTCTTCTTCCAAGTGTTGTGGATATACAAATTGAGAATCGAACTGTTAACATTCGTGCTTGGCTCTATGTTTATCAGAGTCCGGCTGGGGGGGCGGTGCCGGTGGTGTTTTTGGATACTGATTTTGAACCCAATTTTGTGCAAGATAGGGAGATATCGTTTTATCTCTATGGGGGTGATGAGCGTTATAGGTTAAAGCAAGAAGCTGTTTTAGGGTTTGGGGGGGTTAGGATGTTAGATGCGTTGGGTTTTCAGGTGCGTAAATATCATATGAATGAGGGGCATTCGAGTTTTTTAGCTGTAGAGTTGATGAATAAATATTGTTATGATGCGGAAAAAGTTCGTGAACTCTGTGTTTTTACAACACATACTCCTGTAGAAGCGGGTCATGACCGGTTTAGTTATGATTTAATTGGTGCGGTGCTTCAAACTCTTGATTTGTCTTTGTTAAAAAAGTATGGTGGTGAGGAGCGTCTCAATATGACTCGGCTTGCGCTTAATTTGAGTAATTATGTCAACGGGGTTGCTAAGCGTCATCAGGAGATATCTAGTAAAATGTTTAGCGGGTATGTTATTCATGCTATAACTAATGGGGTTCATTCCTATACTTGGACGGGTGAGTGGTATAGGCGGTTGTTTGACAAGTATCTTTCGGGTTGGATGCTTGAGCCTGAGTTGTTAGCAAAGGTTGATCTTATTCCGGATGGTGAAATTTGGCAGGCACATCAGCAGCAAAAGCAGGTTTTGATTGATTTTGCTAATCAAACGTCAAATATTCAGCTTGATCCTGAGGTGTTTACGTTGGGGTTTGCGCGTAGGGCTACTGAGTATAAGCGGGCGACGCTTTTGTTTTCTAATCTGGATCGTCTTAGGTCTATTAGTCAGGGGGCTAAGTTTCAAGTGGTGTTTGCTGGTAAAGCGCATCCTCGGGATGAGGGGGGGAAGCGTCTTATTGAGCAAATTTATGGTTATGCGCGTCAACTTTGTGGGGATGTTAATATTGTTTATTTAGAAAATTATGATATGGATATTGCTGCAAAGATGGTTGGTGGGGTTGATGTTTGGCTCAATACGCCTTTGCGTCCTATGGAGGCTTCGGGGACAAGTGGTATGAAGGCTGCTCATAATGGGGTGTTGAATTTTAGTGTGTTAGATGGTTGGTGGATTGAGGGTTGGATAGAGAATCTTACGGGTTGGGCTATTGGGTCTTTGTCCAAGGAGAGTACTGAGGATCCTGCGTGTTTTGTTAAAGAGAAAGAGGATCTCTACAATAAGCTTGAGTATGTTATTATTCCTACTTTTTATAATCGGCGTGATGAGTGGATACAGTTGATGAAAAATTCTATTGGTAAAATTGCTTATTATTTTAATAGTCATCGTATGATGCACCGATATGTGACTGATGCATATCTTTAAGGTTTATTTTTTTTGTATTTTATTTTTTGATTATGGTTTATATGTGTATGTTGGTGGTTTGGTGTGTTGTGGTCAAAACTGTTGGAAAATCGGTTTGTGTAAGTTAAAATAATCTTGTTAATGTTGTCTGTGGATGTTTTTTATTTGGCCTTTCGCTATTTTGGGTGGGTGCCTCCATTCTTTCTTCTTCAAGTTCACTTATGTTCTCTCTTATGCTCCATACAACATTATGCCGTAACGAAACTTATTGGCTCTACCCGCCTGATTTGACGAATAACCTTTTATTTGTTGTTGTGTGTTGTGGGTTGGTGGATTTTATTGGCGGTTTTGTGCAGTTTGAAATGAGCTCAGTATTTTAAAAGTAACCCCATTTAGGATATCTTGTAATGTGTGGTGAGCTGGTTTGAATTTTGTGTTTTTTAAAATGGGTGTGTCTGACTTAGATTTTTGTGTTTGGGTGTCTTGTGTGTGTTTTTTCTTTGGGGGATTTATCGAAATCTGTCTGTGAGCTACAACAAGCACTACAACACAACACAAATTTCGACCTGTTTTGTTACAAATGATTCAATATATTTTTTATACTGTCCAATGTGAGTTGTGGCTGGTTGATGTTTTTATATAGTGGTAGCAATCAAAATATGCATCCGGGCATTGTGTTGTGTATGTGATGGGCGTAGTAAATTAAAAAATCAAAAAAGACTTTTATCTAAAGCTTTATTTCAAAAAGCTTTATACGATTGAACGGTCCCTTCAGAAGGAAAATGGAGCTAAGAAAAATGAAAAATAAAAATAAAAAATACATGCTAATCACTGCGATTCTATTGCTCTCTATAGCTTTCTCGTTTATTACCCTTCTACCAATCACCCACGCCGACGAGGTCATAACCTATCTACATCAATCCGCTTCACCAAATCCCGTAGGCGTCGGCCAAAAAATACATGCCACTTTCATGATGTTACCCGTTCCACCCTCTCAACTGCCCATAGAAACCCCCCGATACGGCTACTGGGAAGGCCTAACCTTAACCATTGAAAAACCTGACGGAAAAATCGAAACCATCGGACCAATCGCAAGCGCTGAAGCAGGCGCCGGAACCATCGATTACACCCCCACCATCGTTGGAAACTATACCCTACAATGGAAATTCCCCGGACAAAACATCACAATCGGACCCCGCGCAGGTGACTACTACAAACCCTCCGAATCCAACAAACTAACAATCGTTGTTCAAGAACAACCCGTCGGAAGCATGCCCTGGCTGCCCCTCCCATCAGAATACTTAAACTCCCCAATATATGGTGACAAACACAACTGGGCTCATCTCGCAGGCAACTGGCTATGGGGATCAAACGCCCGACCCAACAACTCCTTCCAGGAATACGGTACAGCACCAAACACCGCACACATAAGATGGACCGAACAAGTAATATTTGGCGGCATCATGGATGAATCCCTTGGACCCAACTCGGCATACACAGGCAGAAGAGGACCCTACAAAATGGATCCCCCCATAATCTTGGGCGGACGACTCTACGTCAACACCCACGATGGAACATCACTGACTGGATTTAGAGCTATAGACATCTACACAGGCAAAACCCTATGGGAACAACCCGGACCCCCAATACAAAACGGACAAATCATCTACCACATCTCAACCTCACAATCAGGCGTCTTTGCATACTTATGGAACACTCAAACCTCCACCTGGCAAATGTTTGATGCATGGACCGGCGGATGGGTGCTAAACATAACAGGCGTCCAAAGCGGAACCAACGTCATTGGTCCCCAAGGCGAAATTCTACGCTACGCAACCGGTGGCTCCAGTGGAGCCCGATGGTTAACCTTGTGGAATTCCAGCCAAGCCTGCCTCACCGCTTCCAGAGTCATCGGTGTAGCCGCTGACTGGGATCTCAGAAAAGGATCCTACCCCTACTCAAGTGGTCTGCAATGGAACATAACCCTCCCAGCAGTGCCAGGAAACCCCAGCATCAGCCAAATCGCAACTGATCTAGACCTAATAGTGATGTCTAACACCCTACCGGCAACAACACAGTATCCCGATGGAATACGCCAAGAACTCGCCTACAGCATTAAACCTGGAGAAGAAGGCAAACTACTCTGGGTACAAAACCGAACGACCCTATCTCAACTTGGCGGACCCGAAATGTACTACAACGGCGTCTACTGGAAACACTACCAACCATCAATTCAATGGTTTAGCTACGATGCCACCACAGGCAAACTATTGGGCGAAACCGAGCCCATGGAGGGCCTAGCAATCTATGGCGGATCAGGACGAGCCGTCTTAGCATACGATTATCTCTACACAACAGGTTATGATGGATACGTACGAGCATGGGCCAAAAACGGCACCAAAGTATGGGAATGGTATGCTGGACCCTCAGGACTTGATACACCCTACAATTCATGGCCCCTACATGGATCATACACTGGACCAACCGCAGGCGACGACAAAGTCTTTATCATAAACAGCGAACACACCCCACTAACCGAGATGCTAAGAGGCGGACGCGTCTACGCAATCAACGCAACCACAGGCAAAGAAATATGGAGCATATCTGGTAGCCAAGCAGAAGCCAACCCCATGGGTGTTGGCTGGAGCACACTGGTGTACCTAAACGCCTATGATGGCAAAATCTACTGTTTTGGCAATGGACCAAGCGAAACAACTGTCAGCGTACCAGCCAATGCCATCGAAGTCGGCGAATACTTTACCATAACTGGCACCGTACTAGATATGTCACCTGGTCAAGAAGGTGTTGCCGCAGTCTCTGATGAGAACCAAGCCATATGGATGGAATACCTACACATGCAACAGCCCAAACCAACCAACGCTACCGGCGTCACAGTGAAACTAACTGCAGTTGACCCCAACAAAAACACAATCAGCATCGGCGAAACCACAACTGATCTAAACGGTGTATATGGTCTAACTTGGACTCCCGAAGTACCCGGACTCTACCAGGTAATCGCAACTTTTGAGGGCTCAGGATCATATGGCAGTTCAACAGCAACTACCTATCTAAGTGCAGTCCAAGCATCCGTTTCTGCAACTGAACCAACGTTACAACCGCAGACTTCACTTGCCGACCAATACCTAATTCCTGGCATAGTCGCTATAATCGTTGCAATCGCCATAGTCGGCGCATTACAAACGTTGCTTCTACTTAAGAAACGACCCTAAGAAAATTTCAAACACTATTCTC
Source organism: Nitrososphaerota archaeon (assembly GCA_031274765.1). Lineage (GTDB taxonomy): Archaea > Thermoproteota > Bathyarchaeia > Bathyarchaeales > Bathycorpusculaceae > Bathycorpusculum. The sequence goes on from JAISPR010000094.1 coordinate 15,419, forward strand.
ATTTTCTATTTTTTTATGGTTAACGAATTTATATAATCGGGACAATGCCCTTTTTTATGGTTAACGAATTTATATAATCGGGATAATGCCCTTTTTAATTTTTGTTGGTATTTTTGGGGGTTGAGGTTGAAAAATTTTTGGGCTTTTGCACTGTCTGAAGTATTTTTTTCCCAAACTGCTGAACGTGAGTATATAGATAAGCTTTGACATCATTTACCATGAAACCGCAATATATCAGTTAGTTTGTGCAGAAGGCGTTTGTTCTGGTTAACGAATTTATATAATTGCGGCTTGCTCTTTTTTTGGTTAACGAATTTATATAATTGCGGCTTGCTCTTTTTTATCGATTAAGTTTGCTTGCAAAAAGGTTTATGCGTTTGTTGTGGTCTTTGCCCGATTGTTGCATGAAAAGCGATTATTTGTGAGAGGGTGGGGAAAAATATATGTGGTGCCCAGAGGTTGGGCCATATGAGCAGTCACCCCTCTCACACATCATTATACATAAAACGGTTTTATATGGCTTCGTTCAATTTTTGAATTAATTAAATGCACACAATATGTCAAGGTGTATGATAAAAAAAGTCTAATAGTGTGTACGGCGTTGATGGTTTCTTTTTGATTTGGGGTTAGCTGTTTTTTGGTTTCTTTGCTTTTGTCCATAGTTTCATGTCGTTGGTTGGTTTGCCTGTTTGTTTTAGTTTGTCTATGTATTCTTGTGTGTAGACTGGTTGGTTCGTTGTGAGGTTTATTTTGCCGATGCAGATTTTTTTATTGCCTGGGCGTTTTTTTATGCGGTCCCAGTATGATGTTGATTCATAGATGTAGGTGTATTTGCCTACTTTTTGGGTTGTAATTGATGTTATGTGTTTCGTCTTCTATGGTTGTTTGATTATATTTTATGATAGTTTTAAAAAAATAAAAAATGCTGAACAAATATAAATTTCAAATGTATAGCTCTTGTTAAGTTTTTTATCGTACGTTTTGAAATGGGTGAAATGCATGTGGGGTCTATTGTGAAAAATACTTTGTTGATTGGGTGTGTATTAGATCAGGTTATTCGTCAAATCAGGTGGGTGGGGTCAATAAGTTTTGTTGCGGTATAATGTTGTATGGAACTTAAGGGAGAACATAAGTGAGCTTGAAGAAGGAAGAATGGGTGTACTCACCTAAAATAGCGAAAGGCCTTAGATCATGATGGGGTAATATGGTGGTTTATGTTTTGGGGTGTGAGCGTGAAGTGTTTGGGGGTTGGTTTTATTGGAGGGTTTGGATTTGAATATGGGGTGTGTTTTGGGTGATATTTTTGTTTATTGTGCTGTTGTGCTTGGGATGTGTTGTATGTGGGTATGTGGAATACGTGGTGTATTGCGTGTAAATGTTTGATTTTTCGTACAATTTTGAAGTGTCAGACTGCGCAAAAACTCGATAAAATTCACCAAGACCCCTACATACAGTAATAGATGAAGGGATATACATTGCCTGTAATGTTTAGTGTCATTGTTTTTTGACTTTTTGCGCAGTCTGATGTTTGGTTTGTGTGTCTATTGTTTTTCTAAGTCTTGGTGTGGTGCTGTTGTTTTTGATTGGTTATGAGGGGTTGAACTTTAAAAATAAACTGATTTGAAGCATGACCAAAACTCAGATAAAAAGTGAATTAATTTTTGTAAATGATACCTTAATTCAATCGCAAAAGGATTTAAAGGTTGTAGAAAAGAAGAAAAGTGTTGAGCTATGAGTAATGAGCTAATATCGAAAAATCATGCTGAGTACAGCGAATTCATAACAATTATTGGGCGGGCTCGTGAGAACGTCTTTCGTGTTGTGAATCGCGAGTTAATTTCGATGTACTGGGAAACCGGAATATACGTCAGCGACAAGGTCAAACATAACGGATGGGGTAAATCTGTTGTTGAGGACTTTGCACGATTTATTCAAACCAGGTGTCCCGACTTCAAAGGCGTCTCAACTTCTAACATCTGGCGTATGTGCCAGTTTTATGGGCAACCTCCGAAAACATCCTTTCAGAAAACCAAGTAACATATTTGTAGGGTTTTTAACAGATGTTTTTGGAAAATATGAGTTTTCGGAGGTCGCCCTAACTTTATGCTTAGGAGCTGGCACCAAATAATTTGACCGCACACATAGCATAATTCAAAGAGGTATTTGATAAAAATGGTCAAATTATTTTTGACAAATCCTTATGACGTGTCTTAAGTAACCTTGAAATAATTGATGAAACCGCAAAAACCCTATATATTGTTGGCACAAATATCTAACTATGGCCTTGCGCTCTCTTGTATAGTGAGGTTTTATAAACGATGAAAAAATCTTTAAGTGTTGTTAGTATGCTATTGATTTGTTTGCTGGCGCTTTCAACGACACCTTTGATTTTCGGGAATTTCGCTTCAGCCAGTACTTGCGTAGCCAACTTTCTGCCAAACTACTATGTTAATGGTCTCGATACACAAAATGAAGTAAATCTATCCGAAAATACTGCCAACTACATAAGAAGCGTGCTAAACAGCAAATACCCAATGTACGATTGTCGCAACACTGGATGCACAGACTACAATTTCGGAAGCATTCTCAACGCTCTACAAAGTTACGATACAGCAGTAGTCTACACTAAAGGCCACCGAAACGCAGTAAACTGCATAAACGGTAATAAACATATAGGACTGATTATGAATAATGGTGCCACAGTATGGGATTGTGGACTTTGGTATGTAACCTCATCAAAAAATGTCCACACATTTAACTGGCACTGCGAAACAGCAATTATGCCACCAGGGACACACTGGGACGGATGCGGATGTTATGGATTACCTGCAGCCTTTACACACAATCTCAACATACCTTTATGGAGCAATTCTGGGAGTCAAGTTTACTTAGGCTGGACCAACACCGTACCATCTTATCCATACCCTCAACAACAAGGCGGATCACCCCAATACGAATGGGCAATTAACTCCAACTATAACTACGCTCAAGTCGCAGCTATCTACTATTATTACATGGGTCAAAATTACGCAACATCATCCGCTCTAAACTTAATGGCTAACACTATATATAGTACTTCTTTCCAAAATACTCCATTAGGAAATTGGCTAGAAGTATATGGTAATATGTATTTAGGATTGCCTTAGGAGGAAAAAACAGATGAAAAACCATTTGATAAAAATTTTTGCATCATTGCTTGTTGTGCTAATTGTAGCTTCTTTTTTTGTAGCTTTTTTAGCTTCAGTCGCAGGTCAAACAACTGCCCAAGATAACGCTCTGGTTCTTTACCCTCCAACAGGGTCAAACACCCCACAGTTGGATGCAGGCCAAACAGCAGTTGCTCAAGAAAAAGCCATGGCCATAATTGAAAATGTGATGTCAGTGGATTTATCAAAATACACCATTGAACTCCAAATCAATTCAATAATGGATGGGGTACCACTATCCAATGATAACCGAAAAATAACAAACCTAATGTATGCACTAACTCCAACGGAAAGCAATGACTCAGATAGCGTGATAGAGGTTTATTTTGCTGTTGAAAATGATGCAGTAACAAGCTATTTCATTATGCCCGTGGACTCTCAAGTTATCACCACCACACACTATACTAACCAACAAGAGGCAGTGAAGGGCTTTCTTGAAAAATACCAAAAAGTCACAAATATTAAGTCAGACCGTCTAATAACAATGCTTGACAATGTCGATTTATCAAAGAATTCCACAACAACTAAAGGAAACACAAAACTTGTTGTATTGGCTAATTCGTTTTTTGGAGTGGCGCAGGCAACGCTAAGATGGACAGCTACAGTTAACGGCGCAGACTATACCGCATTAGAAATCAGTGTTAATACAAACGGCTTTGTAATTTCAGTGTATGACAATCGAGCGCTTTACACAATTGGGGATACATCAATAAATATCTTAAAAGAACAAGCAATTGACATTGCTCTAGAAAATTTGAAGGATTACTCCTATGACATGCCTGATGGTTCGGTAGTGAAAGACTTCAAGGTGTCCAGAGAAAATATTGTGGCTACATTAGTCACTGAACCAGTTGATTATGAACTTCGGCCCTGCTGGGACATCCGAATGATGCTAGATGAAGTTTATCCTGGCAACGTACAGGGTATTACGGCATTCATATGGGCCAATACGGGCGAAATCATCTCATATAGCAACATGGCATTTGGCAACGATTATGCTGATAACGCAAACTACACTATCGCTGAACCCACATCACCTAACTATATTTTAACAGCTGTGATGGCAACGATCGTAGTAGCATCAATTGCAATAGTGGTAATCGGGTTAATGGTTAAAAGAAAACATAACTAACCCATCTTTTTTTGTTAAAAATAAAAATTTATTGATAATAAAACTCAGATTATGGTGTAATGGTGGCTGTAATATGAGAAAAACAATAATTTACAACTTTTTGCTGATTTGTTTGCTGGTGCTTTCAACTGTATCGGTAGCTTTCGGAAATTTTGCTTCAACCAGTACTTGCGCAGCCAACTTTCTGCCAAACTACTATGTTAGTGGTCTTGATACATAAAATGAAGTAAATTTATCCGAAAACACCGCTAATTACATAATATCTGTGTTTAATAACAAATATTCAACGTATAATTGTCGCAATTCTATGTGCACAGACAATAATTTTAAAGGCGTTCTAAACACTCTACAAAGTTATGACAATGCCGTAATTTATTTTAAGGGTCACCGAAACGCAATCACGTGTCAATACGGCCAGAAACATATGGGGTTGATTATGAATAATGGTGTTATTATATTGGACTATGAAATTTATTAGGTTATTCGTCAAATCAGGTGGGTAAAGTCAATAAGTTTCGTTGCGGCATAATGTTGTATGGAGCATAAGGGAGAACATAGCAAGCTTGAAGAAGGGAGAATGGGTGCACCCACCTAAAATAGCGAAAGGCCATTTATTATTTGATCTCATCAAAAAATGTTCACACTTTTATATGGGCCTGCGAATCAGCAATTATGCCACCAGGGACACACTGGGACGGATGCGGATGCTATGGATTACCTGCAGCCTTTACACATAACCCGCCATCCATTACTCTGCCTTTGTGGGGCAGTACTGGGAGTCAAGCTTACTTAGGCTGGGCAGGTGGTTCGCCTCAATACGAATGGGCAATTAACTCCAACTATAACTACGCTCAAGTCGCAGCCGCCTACTATTATTACATGGGTCAAAATTACGCAACAGCGGCCGCCTTAATCTCAATGGCCAACATAATATATGGCGCCTCTTTCCAAAACACTCCATTAGGAAATTGGTTAGTCGCATATGGAAACATGAACGTAAAAATAGTTTAGGAAATGTCTGTAAATAAAGTTAACGTTTATATGCTTATATACCATTAATAAAAAACATGCACAACACAGACATAAACACAATAAACTACGAATAAACAAAATCACACCAACACTAA
>JAISPR010000050.1 GCA_031274765.1 Nitrososphaerota archaeon
AATCGGGTTTTGCCGCATCCTGGAAAACCCATAACTAAAGTGTGAATACGATCAGCCCCACGGACACCGCGCTTCATTTTCTTGCCTACGGCGGGATCAATTTCTGCATCTATACCTAATACGTGTAGTCTTGGTTTGCTTGTTTTTGGAGTTGGAGATTGGTCACTCATGTTCTAAACCTTCGGTTCTACAACTCTATGTTTGCTGTTTTAAAAAACCCAAAACACAAAAGTTGAAGTGACAAATGTGAATGAACCCTGTAAAAACCCCCTAAAACCAAACTGCCCGAACGAAAATATTGTTGTGTACATACAAATTGGACAAGAGCGGTGTCCTATCTGTTGTCAATGTTGGGCTGAACTATCCGAATCTAATGCTGAATGGAATGAAACAGGACTAAAAACTGAAAACAATCCCTAACCACCCAGTAACGTAACTATATCTTTCCATTTATTTGTACCGACAAGTTTTCAAAACTCAGAATGGGCGAAAAATTATTGGATTTTCGCAGTTTTTAACTCATTTACTGTTTTGGGGCTGATATAGCTTGTAGCATAATTCTGCTCAATAGCATCATTACCTGACTTGCTAAATCGTAGCTTTTTGTCTTTAGCTTTTGCCCAACCGTGATAATACGTCCATGAAGGTTTAAGTTCATTTTTCTTGGCAAAGATTCGCATTTCCTTCATAAGAGTGGACAATTTACCCAAATTACATGTGCAAATCCGCTCCAAATAATCCACTTGACCGTTACGCCACTTTTCGCACTTCTCTTTTGACAAAACACCAACTTTCTGCATAACATCCACTGGTGCAACCACCCCTGTTGAAGTCATCAGTTCATACATGACCTGATTTACTTTCTGTTTCAACTTTTTATTATTCGTACAAACACGCTAACACGCTAATTTTACTACAAAACAAAGAAGTAAATGCACATATTAATTTGCACTCTTGTTTCTGTTCTTTTTATCTACTTTTTGAGCAACACTTTCGCACAACCGAACAACAACTTATTTTTGATAATGCCAATAAGACATCACTCAAAACGTGGATAGCACATATTTAGTAGCATAGAATTGGTCAGTATTTTTCTGTAAGGGTTAGTAGCTATTGTTTAGGAAACTTGATATTTTGCAGGGTGTCATTGATGTTGGTGTTTTAGATGATTGAAGCTGTTTTCACCGAGGAAGAAAAGAAGAGCATTAAAGCAGTTGTTGAAGAGTTTCCCAAGCTTCGTTTAGAGGTTGAGTCTTTAAGGGAGACATTGGAGATTTTAAGTGATAAAGAGTTAATGAATAATATCGCGCAGGGCAAAAAAGACATTGCCGAAGGTCGTGTTTATACCCATAAACAAATGTTAGAAGAATTGGGTATTGATGAAGAAGAAATCTGATTGTTCTTTCTAAAAAAGTTATTAAACAGCCCCTTCCCTAAAATGAGCCACACTAACAGTAACCCACAACATCACACCCGTATAACCCAAAAATAGAACTCCCCCAACATAGAACAACAAGCAATCATCTACATACAAAACTCCAACGCCATACAACAACAAAACTTGTCAGTGCTTAAATCAGCCTTTCACTATATAAATATCGACATATAAAGCGGAAGAGTCTCAATTTTACCATCAACACCCACATTTTTAGTCGATAACTTAACAGCCCTCTTCACACCATATCTACCAACCATAGTAACAACAGACCACGCCTTAGTGTTATCACCCGCTTTAACCTCAACAGCAGTAGCAACATCATCAACCCTCACAACAAAATCTATCTCAAAACGATTATCCCTTGCAAAATAGAACAAACGCTTCCCCGACTTTCTAAAAACATCAGCAACAACATTCTCATACAAAGCCCCCTTATAAATACCCAAATCACCATTTATAACATTTTTTTGCGAACCATCCTCCAACATTGCAACAAGCAACCCCGTATCCCTCATATAAATCTTAAATTCACCATCCTTAACATTACCAGCAAGAGGAAGTTCAGGAATAGCAAGATTATTACACTTTTCAACCATGCCTGCGTCAATTAACCACATAATACTATCTTTATATTTACGAGCCGAACCATGCTTCTCAACAATAGTCCATTGAAATTTCTTATATTTTTTTGCAAGATGATTAGGAATTGAGACAAAACAATCTCTAACTTTGACTTTCTCTATACCCTCAGCATATTTGGCAATATCTTTTTTATAATCCTCCAAAATATCGCGCTGTAACTTCAACACGTTGCCAAAATTGTGCGTATCAACAAAGTTCTGTACAACACGTGGCATACCCCCAACAACAATATATTCTCTAAACAACTCTAACATTTTTGTGTGCATTGCAGGCAAAACAGGTGTTTTTTGATCATAAAATGTCTTAATTTCAGCAATGGTTTCTTTACGGATTTTGTTTGCCCAAAGGAACTCTTCAAAATCAAGCGAGTGCATTTCTAAATGCTCAACATAACCAACAGGAACACTTGGAGGCTGCTTTTTCTTATCACGTTTATATGTTATTCCTAAAATTGAGCCTGAGGTAATAACATCAAATCGTTTATCTTGTGCTAAAAACTTTAAAGCTGTTATAGCTCGAGGGCAGTCTTGTATTTCATCTAAAAAGATGACGGTTTCATTGGGGATGAATTCAGCGGTAGGAAAGTAGAGGGTTATTTGTTTTAAAATGTTCTCTTTTTCCAGGTTTCCTGCAAAAATTTCTTTGTATTCTTCGTTTGCGACAAAGTTCATTTCGATAAAATATTTGTAGTTTTTCTTACAAAATTCTTGTATAGTTGTAGATTTACCGACTTGTCTTGCCCCTTTAATCATCAGACACATTCGGTTAGGATTGTTTTTCCACGCCGACAAGTTGTGTAAGATCTTGCGCTCTAGCATATTTATCGTCTCGTTAATAGCATAGCGAAATTAAAATATCTTGTCAATAATTCTGCAAATTTTATACGTCATTATTTTGTGCATATTGCAAGTTTTATGCGCCAATAAGTTTGGTGGTTTGCAAGTTTTAGTGTCAAAATCAATCGAACTGTTGCAATAATTTGGGTGTAAGATTTTTATCAAATGTGAACAATCTAACTTGGTAAAATGTTGATTCGATTAAGTTGATTCTGTGTATCTGGGACGTTTTATCATTTATTTGAGAGTGTTGCAAAAAGAATTATAAGGGAGATATGACACTCCATACAGACGATAGTTATGAAATGCCCAAAATGCGAAAACACACACTGCGTAAAAGCAGGACACAACCACAACAGACAACGC
>JAISPR010000055.1 GCA_031274765.1 Nitrososphaerota archaeon
TTTTGTGTGTTGTTTTTTTGTGTTGTAAAAGTTGGTGTGTTTTTTGTTTGTTTGGGTTTTGTTGTTTGTGTTGTTTGTGTGTTAAGTGTTTACACAAAAACTACCTGCTGAGTAGTAACTGGCATCATCTTAGTTTTGATTAGTCTTTCTAGTTTAGCCAAAATTTATCAAGCTAAAAACATTGTTACCAATGCACGCAGTGGTGCTTTAGCGGCAATAACTGGCACTATCATTTTTATTGTAGTTACTGTTTTACTGTCACCACTAACAGTTAACGCTACCTCATTGTTGGTTTTAGTTATACTTGGGGTGTTTTATACTGTTGCGGCGTTTTTTGTAAGACGTTCATTAAACGAACTTGCCGCTCGTTCAGGCATATCTCTATTTGCAACAGCCGGTCTTCTGCTATTTATCGGTGCAGCACTCACAATAGTTGTTATAGGTGTACTAATTATGTGGCTAGCCGTACTGATACTGGTAGTTGCATTTTTCACCACGAAAGAACCCCAATCAACACCCCTACCAAACACACACCCGTTAACTGTGCCGACATCAACCGATAGGACTAATTTCTGCCCAAACTGCGGCACACCAATACCGCCAAGCGCGGTATTCTGCCCAAACTGCGAAAAATAAACATAACCCCGCAACGCCATTTTTTATTTAAACCGTAACTCAGGTAACCTTAGGGAATAAGTTTAGGCCAAGTTTTTCATCCAAAACCCGTGCTTTTCGAGGAACCTCGCACACAACCACCCGTACCACATCATCAACCACATGCACTAGCGAAAACTCTTCAAATAAATCCGCAGGGGCCTAGATTATTGTGGTGAGGCCGCTGGGATATGAACCCCAACTTTTATGGAGATATCGCCATAACAACCTCTTCTTTTTCCATATATTTGATATTCCAACTTTGAACAAAGCTCAACTATCAGACGAACACGCTATTCATTGTAGCATTTCATGTGTTCAGTTTTTTCCGCATTTGCTTTAAAGTTTCAAGATACGCCTTTTCCACATCGGTTAGGTCATCAGGAAGTTGCACACGATAAACCGTATATTCTCGAATGGCTTTTTCCACGGCTTCAAGGTGACTAACACGCCCTGTGCCTTCTAAAACACCTACCCCAAAGTCACGGGAGAACTTGTCAAGTATTTCAAGCCAGTCACGCATATACATAGGTTCATGTAATTCGGCTTTCATCTCTGCCATATCAAAAAAAGCGTTGACCATGCGCCGTAGTGCGAACAGCTCTTTTTCTGTCAGGTAATTTTTGGCAACAGTTACTTCGTTTTTCATCGGCCGACTACCCTTAAACACCGTCAACCCCATAAAAGGCAATTCAGCATTAGCACGTTCAAAAATAATTTCACTTGCCGTATTGCCGCTAACAGCATAATGCAGTTTATTTTGCACAATTTTGAAAAACTCAAGGGTCTCTGGCATGGTAGCGTTGTAGTCTAAACTGGTTGCATAAAGATCAAGAATCTGTCGATACATCATTTTTTCACTGATACGAATGTCTCGTATACGCTCTAAGAGCTCTTTCCAATAAACCCCGCCGCCCATATTTTTCAAAAAGTCATCATTGAGGGCAAATCCTTTTTGTAGGTACTCGTGCAAAACAGTTGTTGCCCATTGCCTAAACTGTGTACCCCGCGGGGATTTCACACGGTAACCAACGGCTAAAATGACATTTAGCGAATAGAGTGTTACAGGTTTGTCAGAGTTTGGAATTTGCAAATTTTGCAAATTGCTTTTTTGGTCTAACTCAGACTCGGTGAATATGTTTTTGATATGTCGTGAAACTACGCTAATATCCCGACCGAACAATGCGGCGATCTGTGCCTGAGTGAGCCACAGCGTATCACCTGTAAGACGACAATCAACCTTGATTTTTCCATCCTGCGTTTGATATATGATAATTTCGGATTTACGATCAATTGCCATGTCAACGCCTAAAACCATCAACAAGATATTGCTCAATAAATAGATATCAGCGTCTTATTCTTTTTTGTACCAAAAATGAGGTATCTTTTCCCAAAAGTATGACGCATTTCATTTGGCGTTGGCTAAAACTGTTCAAGAGGCTCAGAAACTCGTTGAGGCAGGTTTTGAGTACGTTTGCAGTTTTGATGATCAAAAGTTGTTTAGGAAGCGTAAGTGAGACCCCCTATTTAAAGGGGGCTTGGATTATTGTGGTGAGGCCGCTGGGATTTGAACCCAGGATCGCATGCGCCCCAGGCATGTATCCTAATCCATGCTAGACGACGGCCCCACGATTATGGATGTATTTTTGGGGTTTAGAGGTTTTTCAATACGTATATGAACTTAAATCTTCTGGATGATAGTGTTGTTGCTATCATATACTCTGACCCATTGAGGCCCTATTTTGTATATCGCACCTGGTGTATAGGGTGTGTTTGTCTATCGGTAGTATGGTTGTTGTTTGTTGTGTATCTTGCAGAAATATTTTTTAAATATTTGTTGGTTTACCAAGTTATCTAAAAATTAGCATAGCGTCTAATTTGGGGTGATCAATTTTTTATAATGGCCGTAAAATGTGGTGTGGTGTTTATAGATTTTTTGTATGTTCAGTTAATATTTTTTGACTTATGCGGGAATACATACTTATTACTGTCTATAATTGCTCTATGTTATATGTAATAAATGCGGTTTGCTTTGTATTTATGCTAAGGGCCGCATTCAATTAGTTGCATGGGCATGGATGAGCTCTGTGCAGAATAACCATCCGGTGAGGATAGCAATACCGTTTAAGGCCTTAAAGAAAGATACGCTAAATAGTTTAACTTTAGAATGGTTTTTACAGGTTAAAAATTATAGGTTAACACTGGATAGGAATCGGTGTGTTGGTTGTCAAATATGTTTAAATGCATGTCCAAAACGGGCTATAACCTTCCAAAAACAACTTCGCTTACCCGGTGAAGTTGCAAAAAAAGTTAAAATTGATATCGATGGTGATAAATGTAATTTCTGCGGTATTTGTGATGTTACCTGTCTCTATGGAGCCATCAAAGTCGTCCAGAATGGAAACGCTAACAATGACCTCTCGGTGTTAGTCAAAAAAAGTTATCCTGCGTTCATACGTAATATAGTGGTGGATACGCGTAAGTGTGACAAAAAATGTGTGGAATGTGAAGCTGTTTGTCCGCTAAAACTCATTAAAATTTCAAAAATTACCTATGACGGTAAACCTATCCAGGATCTATCGGTTTTATCGCCGTTGGGTCAAAAACGTGTTCAAATCAGGATAGATATTCAAAACGGTTTTTGTCCTACTTGTCGTCTTTGTGAATTCAAATGTGCGGGGGGGTCAATAAAGGTTAAAAAGATTTTTGATGGACATTTTTTACTTGATTCTGAAAAGTGTCTCAAGGGTTGTCGCGACTGTGTAGATATCTGCCCCATAGTAGGAACGCTTAGTGTTGATGTTTGGGGTAGAGTCGTTGTCGATGAGCAAACCTGCACGTTTTGTGGTGCATGCCAAAACGTCTGCCCAAACCCTGAAGCTCTATCAATTCGCCGAATAAATGTGCAACATACACCTATTCGTTCGGGGGCTTGGAATAAAGCCCTTGAGCGCATAACTAGTCCTGAGGGGGCGGTTAGAGAATTCAAAGCCCATGCCACACAGATTCGACAGAAGATTGTTAAAAAGCGCTTTGAAATCGAGGCGATGAAGAAAAAATGAGTATTCCCCGAATTTTTGCTAAGCCAGAAGAACTTCGAATTGGAGTTTTTGTTTGTCATTGTGGTTTAAACATCGCAGGCACCATAGATGTGCATGCTGTTGCTAAGTATGCAAGGTCTCTCTCTGGTGTGGTCTATGTAAAAGAGAACCGCTACACTTGTGCTGATCCTGGGCAAGAAGAAATTCGTCAGGCTATCTGTCAGCAAAGGCTTAATCGAGTTGTCATTGCTGCCTGTTCGCCTCGAATGCATGAATCTACTTTTCGCAGAACAGTTGCAGAGGCTGGGCTCAATAGTTTTCTCTATGAGATGGCAAATATTCGTGAATTTGCTTCATGGTGTCATCAAAGTGATCCCAGGGCAGCAACTGAGCGTGCTAAAGACGCTGTCAAGATGGCTGTTGCTAAAGTACGGTTGTTACAGTCCCTTCAGCCCATAGAGGTGCATGTTACTAATAAGGCTCTGATTATTGGTGGGGGTATTGCAGGTATTAATGCGGCTCTAGAGCTTGCTGAGCAGGGTTTTCAAACGTATTTGCTTGAAAATACGCAAAGTATTGGTGGGCACATGGCAGCACTTGACAAAACTTTTCCCACTTTGGATTGTAGTATATGTATCGAGGGTCCAAAGATGGTGGATTGTGCACGTCACCCGAAGATTACTCTTTTTGTTAACAGTGATCTTGTTAAATGTGAGGGTTATGTGGGTAATTTTAAGGTTACGATTCGTAAAAATCCTCAATATGTTATTTCTGAAAAGTGTACTGGGTGTGGAGAATGTAGAGATGCTTGCCCTATCGAGTATCCAAATGAGTGGGATCTAAACCTTGGGACTCGTAAAGCCATCAGTGTACCCTTTGATCAAGCGGTTCCGCTTGTTTATAGTATCAATCGCGATTATTGCATTGAGTGTTTTAAATGTACAGAGGTTTGTGGAGATCGAGCAGCCATAGATTTTGACCAAAAACCCAAAGAAATAATTCTCAATGTTGGGGCGATTATTGTTTCCACTGGATTTGATATTTATCTACCCTACGATATGCCTCTTTTGGGCTATGGTAAGTATTCTAATGTAGTCACTAGTATGGAATTTGAGCGACTGATTTTGGCAGCGGGCCCTACAGGGGGCAAAGTTATTCGTCAATCTGATGGGCAAAGACCGCGGCGTATTGCGTTTATCCAATGTGTTGGAAGTCGTGATAAACAACATTACCCTTATTGTTGTAATTTTGGTTGTATGTATACGCTCAAGCATGCGGTACAACTCAAAGAGAAGTACAAAGAAGAGGTAGAAATCTATGTATTCTACATGGATATGCGTAGTTCTGCTAAGGGCTATGAGGAATTCTATGGTCGAGCTCGGGAACGAGGAGTTAATTTTATTCGTGGACGAGTCAGTCGAATCGATGAAGACCTCGCCACACATAACCTCACAGTACATAGTGAAGACTCTTTGTTGGGTCAGCCCATCGAACTTGAAGTTGATTTAGCTGTGTTGGTAACAGCAGCCATACCCAAAAAAGATCACAAAACCATTGCTCGGATCCTCAATCTTAGCTGTGACACGGATGGTTTCTTTATGGAAGCCCACCCCAAACTCAAACCATTGGATTCTCCAACGGATGGCATTTTTTATGCGGGTGCCTGTGCAGGTCTTAAAGATATTCCCTATAGTGTTTCACAAGGAAGTGGGGCGGCTTCACGTGCTGCAACGGTACTAAGTAAACCCACCTGGAAAATCGAACCCATCATAGGTCTAATAGATGAGGCTAAATGTAAACGGTGTGGGGTTTGTGTGGATAAATGTCCCTATGGAGCCATTCATCAAAAAACAGGACACGTTGCAAGCATCATCCCGGCTAGTTGTCATGGCTGTGGTACCTGTGCCGCCGAATGTCCGCATCAGGCCATAACGCAGATGCACTTTACCGATGCGCAGATTATTGCTCAAATTCACGCGGCTCTTGAAACCAATCCGGAAGACAAGATTATAGCGTTTCTCTGTAACTGGTGTAGCTATGCGGGTGCAGACCTTGCCGGGATTAGCCGTTGTGATTATCCGGCAAGTGTCCGGGCCATACGGGTTATGTGTAGTGGTCGGGTTGCGCATAAATTTGTATTTGAAGCCCTCAAACTGGGTGCAGGTGCAGTGCTAATCGGCGCGTGTCATTTGCCCTATGACTGTCATTATATAAATGGCAACTATAAAATGAAAGTTCGAATGGATAATCTCAAGGTTATGCTTACCAAACTGGGTCTTAGTCCGCAACGTTTTTGTGTGGAATACATCTCTGCAGCAGAAGGGCTCCATTATGCAGACCTTATAGCAAAAATTGATCAGCAACAAAAAGCGCTTGGTAGAGAAAAAATCCAATCAGAAAACGCTAAATTAAAACCTATACTTGAGAACATGCTCAAAGGCAAATCGTCAACAGTTAGTAGTCTATAGGTAGTTTTGATTTTGACTAGGTATGTGTCAAAATTGTAGTGCCTTGACTTAGGGTTTGTCAAAACAGAGAATAAAAACCAAGTTTCATTACGACAAAGGTGGTATAGAACAAAATTTTTTGGAAAGTGTTATAGCTTAGAAAGCCCACCTTCCAGAATAGGCCGATAGTTGATGTTAATCGCGGGTGTTGATGAAGCGGGGCGGGGATGCGTAATTGGTCCCTTGGTAGTTGTTGGCATAACTGTTTCGGAGGAGAATCTGTCAGCTTTATTGGGGTTGGGTGTTAGAGATTCTAAGCAGCTCTCGATTAAAAAACGTGAGGCACTCTATCCTGAAATCCTCAATCTTGCTCAGAGTCATCACATCATAAAAGTGTCGCCTGCGCTAATTGATCGTGCTGTATGCAGCACCAAAGCGTTTTATAAACTCAACCGTCTTGAAGCTCAAACTATGGCAAAAATCATTCAAAAGCTTAGTCCAGATAAAGCCTTTGTGGATGCGGCTGATGTGTTACCTGACCGGTTTGGGGAGTATATAAAAGAAGGCCTCAGTTCACCGCAACCAACAATTGTCTCTGAACATAAAGCGGATAGGAACTATAGTGTGGTTGCAGCCGCCTCAATTGTTGCAAAAATAGTGCGGGATGGTGAAATTCATAGGTTACATGCGAAGTATGGTGATTTTGGCAGTGGCTACTTGGCCGATGATAGAACGCTCTTTTTTCTTAGGCGTCTGCTTGATGAGGGCGGCGGGGTTTATCCGAGTTGTGTACGGAAATCTTGGGCACCTGCTCGAAGAGTGAAAGCGGAATACGGTTCAAAACAGCAGACCTTGGGGTAATTTCTTGTCAAATATTGTGTTTTGTTGCGTCTGCAACGATACAATTTATAAACATCTTTCACATAAATTATTTTGATTAGCGATAGAAACAGCTGGATTTTAGATGGCGGTATGTTGTTGAGCGAAAAAGACGTAACTAGATTTTTACAAATTCTTGGGTTATCTAAGCGGGAAATCCAAGTTTATATGTTCCTTGCCAAGAGCGGTGTGCAATCAACTAGTTTTGTTGCCAAACGTCTCAAGATGGAGCGGGTACAGGCTTATCGTACGTTTAAGAAGCTTCAGGAGAAGGGGTTTATTGAGGCTACTTTGGAGCGTCCGACACGTTTTACTATTGTTGCTTTTTCGGTTTTGGTTGATAATTATATCTCTGCTAAAAAGATAGAGATTACTAATTTAAATGAGCAACGTCAGAATCTTTTGACTGCTTGGTCGTCTATTAGTGCGCCTGAGTCTGAGTATCCGGTGGCAAAGTTTTCGATAATTACAGGTAAGAAAAAGATTCATTCCAAGATGTTAAATATGATTGAGGAGGCTAAGTCGGAGGTTATTGTTTTGACAACAGCGTTGGGGTTAATTCAGGAAGATATTGCGGGGGTTTTTGATGCGGCGTTTGAACCGGCTAGGCGGGGTGTTCAGATTCAGGTTATAACTGATGTGGCTATGGAGAATTTTAAGGTGGTTGAGCGTATTGAGCGTAATATTGTTGAGGATGGGCTGGGTATAAAGTTGCGTCATGTTTTGATGAGTTCCAAGTTTTTTCCTCGGTTTTTGATAAAAGATGAGGAGGAGGCTATTTTGTATGCGCCGTTTGGGAATGAGGCGTCTGTTTTGAATCTTGAGGATGAGGGGTTGTGGATTAATGATAAGATGTTTGTTTCGGTTCTTAAGGCGTTTTTTGTGCAGATGTGGCAGTGTGGGTTGGATGCTTCTAGGCGTATAGATGAGTTGCGCAGTGGGGTGCCGTTGGGTGAGACAGTGGTTATACATGATGCTGATGAGGCTATGAGGCGGGTGGTTAAGATTTTAGAGTCGGCCAACAAAGAGATTGTGGTTATAACCTCTTCGCAAAGCATTAATCGTCTTGCTGAGGATGATTCGTTTACTAAGTTTTTTAATCCAGGTTTAAATATTCGGTTAATGGCCTCCATTGATCTGGATAATCTTGAACCTGCACAGAATCTTGCGTTGCATTATAATATTAAACATGTGCCCATTAGTTACATGACAATGATGGTTGTCGATAACAAACATCTTTTTATGTTTAAAAATCCGCCTCTTAGCGATTTTGGAGTGGATTCTGCTTTCTACTTATCAGATACATTTTATTCAAGCGACCCGGGCCAAATTGAACGGGTCAGTGAAATGCTAGATGATATATGGAAACGTGGCATAGACATTACTGAAATCACAAGCCAAGCCGGAACAAAATTACCTACAGTAGAAGTGGAAAAAACTGAATCCGTAGCCCATGCCGTAGCACGTATATTTCAAAACAACGTCACCTCAGTTCTTATAACTCTAAATCATCAACCCCTTGGGGTCATCAGTGACCGAGACATACTACGAGAAATCATCGAAACCCAAAAAGATCCACAAAAAACGCTAGCAGGAGAACTCAAATTTACACCCCTTATTATACTACAGACTAATGAAACCCTGCTCACAGCCTTAGAGTTGATGACTAAAAAAGGTTTTAACCGGGCAGCCATGGTAAAAGAGGGACACCTAGTAGCTATGTTAACTGCACCAATCAAACAAACCCTCCGGTAAACCCAGACATTTATTTGTTAGGGAAAGCGTTATTAGCAAAAAAAGTTTTAGCTAAGCGAGGAATAAGCGTTTGAACCTGCAATCACCTTTGATTATTGTAAACTTTAAAACCTATCTTGAATCTACTGGTGCACGAGCCTTAGAGTTAGCTAAGCAGGCTGAGAAAGCAGCTAAAGAAACAGGAGTATGTATTGTTGTGGCACCACAATTTTGCGATATAACCAAAATCGCCCAAACCGTTGAGATCCCCGTATTTGCTCAACACCTCGATGCCATCTACCCAGGCAATTCAACAGGACACATACTTGCTGAAACCCTAAAAGAAGCAGGTGCAACAGGCACCCTTATAAATCACTCTGAGCGGCAACTTCGACTTAGCGATATTGAGACCACCCTTACAATATGTCAGAAACAGAATCTAACTTCTTGTGTTTGTGCCAACAATCCTCAGGTAAGTGCCGCCATAGCAGCCCTAAACCCTGACATCACCTCCATGGAGCCTCCCGAACTCATCGGCACCGGCAACAGCGTCTCAAAAGCCCAACCCAACATCATAACCGACACTGCTCGTCTAGTGCATCAAATTAACCCCGCGATGCCGCTTCTTTGTGGTGCAGGGATTAGCACCGCCCAAGATGTTTTTCTTGCCCTAAAACTTGGCACACAAGGAATACTTGTCGCAAGCGGGGTGGTAAAAGCCAAAGACCCCTATTGTGTACTTGAGGCCTTTGCTAACGCAGTAAACCAAACCAAATCTGCGTGAATTATTTGAAGGTTGAACCTGAATGTGAATCCTGCTTACTCTCAAGAGCCCAAATCCAGATCTACCAAGCCACCACAAACCCCGCCCTACGGTTTAGGTGCCTTGCGGAAATCGTAAAATTACTTAACCGCGAATTCAAACCCACCGCCAATGCAGCAGAAATCGGAACTAAACGTGACCGCATTATCCGCAAACTCACCAACTGCGATGACCCCTATAAAATCATAAAAAAACGCGCCAACGAAAAAGCCCTAAAAATGCTTCCACGCGCCAAAAAATATGTTGAATCCGGATATAACCAACAAGAACGTTTCAAAAAAGCCTGCTTATGCGCTATCGTGGGAAACATTATGGAGTTTGATATTCCAGGCCACAAATATACCCTAAACAGCATAGCGGGACGTATACGCGAAGCAGCCAAAGACCTCGCCATAGATGACATAGACAAAGCCTATGACCTAACAAAAAAAGCCAAAACCATTTTGTACCTAGCCGATAACGCAGGAGAAATTGTGTTTGACACCCTCCTTGTTGAGCAACTCAAAAACATGGGCTTAAAAGTAACCTATGCAGTCAAAGGCGCACCGGTCATAAATGACGCCACCTTAGAAGACACTGAAATCAGCAACATGGACAAACTCGCCGATGAAGTTATAACCACCGGATGCGATGCGGTAGGACTACAAAAAACAGAAACCTCAAACGAGTTTCTCAACATCTACAATAATTCCGAACTCGTATTTGCCAAAGGCATGGGCTACGCCGAAACCCTCACCGAATACAAACTCACCAAACCTCACTTGCTAATGTTTCGCACAAAATGTACCCCCGTCGCAAACTATTTTAGCGTACCCCGAGACAAAAACGTAGCCCTATTACTGATGTAACATGAACCTACCCACCCTAACCTGCCAAAAAAACCCAACCCCCCTCAAAGAACTCACAAAAGAATGGCTCATAACAAACGGGTTGGGCAGCTACGCATCAACAACAATAACAACCATCAACACCCGCAAGTACCATGGCTTACTAGTGGCCGCCCTCAAACCCCCCCAAGACCGCACCGTCTGTCTAGCAAAACTCGACGAAGATCTCCTCACAGATAACCACACCTACCGACTAGGCGCTAATGAATTCCACAACCATCTATTCCCCGACGGCTACAAACATATCCAACAATTCACCCTCAACCCCTATCCAACCTACCACTACGAACTAGACAATATAGCGCTAAAGAAAACAATTTTTCTACCCCACCTAAAAAACGCCGTAGTCATAGCGTATCATATTACAAATTACAAGGCCACGCCAATAAAAATCCGCCTCTACCCAATGCTAAGCGGCCGCTACTACCACACCGTCACTAACCACTTCGATGAACCTCTAAACTTTACTCAAGAAAACAACAACCAAACGTTCCAAATTAGATTCAGGCAGCCCCAAAAAACAATCACCGGTCGCATAACGGAGGGCAGATTTATCCAGGGCCTCAATTGGATAAAACAACTATATTACCGTGATGAAGCCGCACGAGGTGAAGCGGCCTTTGATGATCTCTTTCAGCCAGGATATTTTGAGCTGCTAGTCCCGGGGGGTACAGAAAAGAAATTTGCAGTCACCTGCGCCGCTAGTCTTGAGCCTAAAGGGGCGTGGCAGATTTTGGATTCGCTTGGTTTGTTTAGTCAAGAACTAGACCAGCTATTTGTTTTGGAAATAAATCGTAAATTAAGGTTGCTCACAGATTTTTATCGGGCGCATCTGCAGGTTCCACAGAGTGAGTGGCTTAACTGGTTATTGTTTGCAGCTGACTCTTTTATGGTTCAAACCTTGATAGGACAAAGAGCGGTTATAGCCGGTTATCCCTGGTTTGAGTCTTGGGGGCGAGATAGTTTTATTTCTTTACCGGGTTTGATGTTAATTACGGGCAGATTTGGGGATGCCAGAGATACTTTACAGGGGTTTATGCATTACTTCAAGGATGGGTTGATTCCCAATTTTATTGCTGACAAAACAGGGGTTCCTATTTACAATACTGTTGATGGTACGCTTTGGTATGTTAATGCGGTTTTGCAGTATCTCAAATACACCGCGGACTATGCGTTTGTTTATTCAGAGTTGTGGCAAAACCTCAAACTTGTGCTTGAGTATCACAAAAAGGGCACTTTGTTTGGTATTGGGCTTGATAGTGATGGATTGCTTATGCATGGACCGGGTCTTACTTGGATGGATGCCTCAGTGGAGGGGAAATTGATTACGCCGCGGGGAGGTAAAGCAGTGGAGATTCAGGCGTTATGGTATAATACGTTAAGAACTATGACTATGCTTGCAAATAGATTTGCTGAGCACGCCTTGGCTGAGCAGTACGATGAGATGGCTAAGCAGGCCTGTAAGAGTTTTAATGCGAAATATTGGAATCCCACTTGTGGGTGTCTCTATGATGTGCTTGAGCCAGAGGGTGTTGATGCTTCAATACGGCCTAACCAAATCTTGGCTATTGCGCTTGATTATACCATGCTAAATGAGCAAGCCAGCCGCTCTATCATCGATGTGGTGAATTATAAACATGTAACGCCCTATGGTCTGCGTACATTAGCAATAGATGACCCAAAGGTTGTGGATAAATGTGCGGGTGATCGTCATGAACGAGATCGTGCCTATCACAATGGTACTGTTTGGCCTTGGCTGCTTGGACCCTACATAACGGCCTGCCTCAAAGTTAATGCTTACTCTTCGCAAGAGCGTAATCAACTATTAGATAAGCAGCTTTTGCCTCTATTAACTAAGGGTATTTACAGAAACGGTTTGGGAACTTTAAACGAAATTTATGATTGTAACCCGCCTCATATACCTCGGGGATGCATTGCACAGGCGTGGAGTGTGGCAGAACCGCTTAGGGCGTATATAGAAAGTTTTAAGGTTTGTTGAATCGTTATTCATTATGGGTGGATATGTAATATGGTGTGATGTGGGGTTAGCTTGTTAATGGTCCTGTTTTTTGGTGCTGTTTTTGAGGTGGGCAGGGTGTTGTTGTCAAGGTTATTGTTGGTTTCAATGGTGATAAACAAGCAAATCCAAACACAATATCAACAGTGTTAGAAAACAATTCTAAAGCAGTTTGACAGATTTGTTATTTATTATTGTATTGTTTTTAACTGCGTTATCACTGTCATAGTTCAAACTTTAGCTTACCACACAAAAAAAGAAAAGTCCATCACCCTAAACACGCCATAAACGACTCCAACACAGTCACAACAAAGATATCCGCTTGAATGTGTACTTTTAGAATCAATTATATAAAAAATATTTTTCTCCATTTGTCAAAAATAAACTTTTAAACCATATTTGTGTACACACATCTCAATATAACACGCATAAAGAGCCAAACACATACAACGCAAACAGCAATTAACAAATAAACACGTATTAAAAACAGCAAACTTTACCTACAAACACATCGATAACTAAGATTCACCGGTTTCATTAGAATATTGTATGAAAGCATCAAGCTTTTCATTTGCTTTCCCGCTATCTATCACCTCAACAACAGAAGCAATAGCAGATTCAATGGAACCATATTTCCCCGAAATATATAATGCTGCAGAAGCATTTAAAACCGCAGCATCACGCTTAGCACCCAGTTTACCATCTAAAATAGCTCTTAGAATTTCAGCATTTTGCTCAGGTGTACCCCCCTGCAAATCAGTTTTGGCACACTCCACAAACCCAAACTGCTTTGGCTCTATAATATATGAACGCACCCAACCATCTTTTACTTCACACACAGCCGTGGGCGCACACAAAGATATCTCATCTAAACCATCCTCACCATGAACAACCATAGCCCGTTTTACCCCCAAATTACACAACACCTGAGCCAGAGGCTCAACAAGATCCCTATCATAAACACCCATCAACTCCATTTTAGCACCTGCAGGATTGGTAAGAGGACCTAAAATATTAAACACTGTACGTATGGCGAGTTCTCGCCGAACAGGGCTCACATATTTCATGGCTATGTGATAGTTTTGGGCATGTAGGAAACATAGGCCTATAGTTTTGAGTAAGCGGGTGCTTTTTTCGGGGGAAATGTTGATGTTGACACCCAATGCTTCTAGTACATCGGCGGCACCGCATTTACTTGATGCACCACGGTTACCGTGTTTTGCTACCGGAACACCTGCGGCCGCGGTAATAATCGCTGCAGTGGTGGATATGTTAAAGGTGTTTGCTCCGTCGCCGCCGGTGCCAACGATTTCAAGGGCATCAACATCATGTAAAAGCCGGATACAATGTTTTCGCATCCCTGCAGCAGATGCTGTAATTTCCTTGATTGTTTCGCCCTTTAAGCTC
Source organism: Nitrososphaerota archaeon (assembly GCA_031274765.1). GTDB lineage: Archaea > Thermoproteota > Bathyarchaeia > Bathyarchaeales > Bathycorpusculaceae > Bathycorpusculum. The sequence goes on from JAISPR010000055.1 coordinate 13,890, forward strand.
AGGGCTGTTAGATATGCGCTCATTTGAACCTGTGAGGCTTTGCCGGTCATAATCTCGTTCATAACGGTTTCTGCGGTTTCATAGGTTAGATCCTGTTTTTTTGCAAGGGTTTGGATTGCTTCTTTTATCATCGGGTTTCCTTCTGTGAGGTACATCAGGACTATGAATTATGTGTTTGTTGCAAATAAATTTATATCAGATTTTTGGGAATTATTTTTATTTTTCTGATGTGTTAATGCTCATGTTTGGCAGTTTGGGAAAAAATGCGGCGAATTTACATTACATATTGATGTGAGTTTTTTGTTATTTTTACAATGATTTTCTTGTTTTTAAATATTTTTTGAACACAAATTAATTTTTAATTATTTTATATCAAATATATAAATCAGATAAATAAACCGGCTTTTCGGGCCATGTTTACACCCAATCGCACATTAGAACACTATAAAATTATTTCATAACACACCCCAACTGTTATACAATAAAATAGAGCAGCCCATCAAAACAACAAACAAATATGGGCAACCTCCGAAAACCTTCTAAATATGGTTTGAAACACTGTTATACGCCCTGTTTAGGGGTAAAAAATGGGTTTCCGGAGGTTGCCTATGGTTCTTCGTCAAATAATGGGTAAGGTCAATAAATTTTGTTGCAACATAATGTTGTATGAAACACTAATGAAAAACAGAAACAAGTTTGAAAAGAAATAGTGAGCACACCCACTAAAATAGCAAAAACCCAAAAAACAACAACAAACACAACAACATATCATCCTTTAGACGATCTCCGAAAACCCATATTTTTCCAAAAATCGTCGGCTAAAAACCGTACAACATATTGCTTGATTTTCTAAAACAGAATTTTCAGAGACTGCCTTCAGGAAAAAAAATCACACCATAGCACAGATAACACAAATATAATGCTACACAATAATCATAATACTACTTGCAGGTTATAGTTTACTGCTGAATTCTGCAAAACTTTAAATGACTACCTGGATATCTGAATAATAATTACCGGTTGATATCCTCTATGGCTAAGATTAAACTATTAAATTTATTTGCCCTTATGCTCATAGTATCAATTTGCTTACCCTTAAGTGCATGTGCAATACCTGCGATAAACACAAGTAAAACGACCTCAGCCACACTAAATACCATGCCGCCAGTTATTCTCATCCAAACAGACACAACAAAGACACCAGAACCTACCATAACACCCACCCCCAAACCCGAACCTACCGCTAAACCTACCATGGATTTTTCTTGTCAAAGCATCGCGGCAGACAGTTTTAAATTCGAAATAAGCGGAACCCTAAGCTACAATAACAGCGCCATCCCAAATGCTCAAATATATATTCGAAGTAGTGCAGACAATGGCGACAACTGGGAAAACTTTGCATTAGCACAAACTAACAAAGACGGCACCTTTAACACTCTTTGGCTTCCCAAAACCACTGGCACCTACCTACTATGTGCCCACTGGAACGGCAATGACACACTCCGCTGGATGAATACCACCCTAAGTCTTGCAGTAACCTCAGACGCTAACAGCAACACTTTTGCAACAACCTCAACCTCAAAGATAACCACACTAAAATATGACCCAACCACCCAAACCCTAAGCTTTAACACAAACGGAACCCAAACCGCCATCATCAACACCTACATACCCAAAACCCTTGTCAGCGACGCAAAAACGCTACAGATAAAAATAGACCGCCAAACAGCAGAGTTCACAAGCAAAGCCCAAGACAACCTCTGGCTCATAACTTGCCCCGTCAATCAAGGCATCCACAGCCTCACCCTACAAATACCCCCACAAGAAATAATAGACCCCAACACCATACCCTGGCTAACCATATTAATAGCTATCATACTTCTGATTGTTATCGTTGTCATTGTCATAACTATTCGCCGAAGACGCAAAACCGCAGCAACCGTAGCAGCTATTCTAAAACAAAACCGCCCCTAACAGCATACAACAAACCCATTCTTTTTTAATCTCCAGGTTCTAGAATAAACATAAAGTGATACCATGACCAAAGAGCAAACTTTGCTTCCCTTTGTTAAAGAAAAAAACAAACCTGACGAACCAACTATAATCATGGACAGCCGCGAAGCCTCCAGTGCTAAAAAAATTGCCACAGGCTTAACTGAAAAAGGAGCCCAAGTCAAAACAGAAATGCTCAAAAAAGGCGACTATATCCTAAGCGACCAATGTGCGGTGGAACGCAAAACCGTCAACGACTTCGTTTACACCCTCACCCGCCGCTTTCTCTTTGAACAACTCTTCCGCCTAAAAGAGGTCTACCCAAAATCACTCATTATCTTAGAAGGCTACTTGCCAATCGTCTACAAATATCGCAACATCCAACCACAAGCCGTCTGGGGTGCAATGTTTAACCTTGCCAAAAATGGTATCGCCATAGTTAATACCGCCAACCAAAAAGAAACCATAGATTTCCTCTATACCGCTGCACGCCAAGAACAGATAGTAGAGAAACGCATGGCAGTTGTTCATGCATTCAAAAAATGTGACACGCTTACAGATGCACAAATATATTTTATAGCAAGTCTGCCAAGTATTGGACGGGAAAAAGCAACTGCGCTTCTATGTTCCTATCAAACACCTATAAACGCACTCATAAGCATAGATGAGTGGCAAAGTACAGTTCAGGGTCTTGGCCCAGTCATAACTAATCGTGTTAAAGACGTATTAAACACCCCCTATAGAGAAAATCATGAAAAAGACGAAGAAAAAACAGAAGAATGCAGTGAATCTCAGGATGAAACATTATAGTTCAGACTGCGCAAAAAATCGAAAACAACATCTAAACGCGGCCTGTAATGTGGTTACTACTCAGCAGGGGCATATAGCATCATTTTTCACTCGTAAACCGCTATGTATAGCGGTTTTTCTGCAAAATTATGGTATGAAATAAGGAAAATAAAAATAACACTACGTGTGAACTATTTTACTGTAAAAACGCTATCATAGTGGGAATCTGCTGAATAGTAACGTAATGTGTACCTCTGCATTTATTGTTCTATGTTGTGGTTTTGGCGAATTTTATGAGTTTTGCGCAGTCTAAAGTATTTTTTCCCAAACTGCCAAACGTGAGTAAATATGAAAGGTTGCTGTGTATAGGCGCTCTATCCTTTGGTTGGCACTTGTGACTTTTGCTTGCAAAATGGTCAAAAATTATTGGCACACTCGAGTGTACTAGCAGCCAATACAAAACGTCAATACCATAAACTGGTTAACCTTACAGATTAATTGTTGGCTTGAAAAATATTTACCTAACCTGTAGCCTAAAAAGCAAGAGTTGAACTCCCTAAACCTTTAAAAGTTGTTTGTACTTAAATATTATTTATTGCAAGGTGGGTTTTATTTGACACAGAAAATAACTCTACAGGAACTTGAAACCAATAACGGGAAAGATGGTAAGCCTGCTTGGATAGCATATCAGGGCAAAGTCTATGATGTATCTGATAACAGTTTTTGGATAGACGGGGAACACATGAGTATGCACAATGCAGGTAAAGATTTAACTGATGACCTTGAAATAGCGCCGCATCGAGACGAAGTCTTTAGTCGCGCCAAGCTTGTTGGCGAATTAGTTTAACCTATTTGCTAAGCGTGTGTTTAGCGTGTATACCTTGGTAGGTTGTATCAAAACAGGGTTATGTAAATGTGTTTATGTAGGACATATTTGCTGAATAAATCGTCGTAATTTATCTGAGTTTTCATTTTTTTCTACTAAGCACCGGGTTAAACTGTCAAAATTTAAGCCATGAATGTTTTTCAAACCATACAAATTTTCTAAATCAGAAAAAGCATTCAAACTAAAAAACTTTAAAAAATTAACAACATAAAAAATAATTATTTTCAGTAAAATGCTACTGAGAATAACCTGTTTTTCACAAAAAAGTCCATCAAAAATAGGTTAAAAATAGGCTATAGTAGAAAATTGAAAAACTCACATAATTTAAACATGTAGAAAATGTACAAACTAAGGACACACGTTAACAATGAGTTAAACCCAAGTTGCTAAGCAATAGATGTCGCGTGAATAACTTGTATGGATCGATGGATTAAAAGAGAAGACGCTACAGGCAGACGGTTGCAACTGTCAAGCCTTGGTTCATATGACTAAGGGAACACCGATTATTTTTTTCCACGATTTATCACATAGCAGCAACGTGTGGTCGCGTTAGGAGTAACTGAGCGTTTAGTGGAAACATGAAGAGTTTTCACCGATAGAGAACTAAAGGTGGTGGGTAACCTTATAAGGCAGGTTATCTACGGTGGCAGGTCAAATAACATCTATCCACCCTTCAAATCATTCACCATAAAATAAAACACACACAAAATCTCCTTTCGGATCTGTAGCATATCTGGACGCACTTTTTATTCAAGGTTTATTATCAAAAGTTGAAATAGAGGCACAATACGAATTTAAAACCGAACCATGCAACATAAGTTGTAAAGTTTAAATTAAATAAACAGTAAATCCATTAAAAATGAGCACACACAAATTTTTACCACAAATTAAAATTTCAAAAAATCAACAATTACAAAACTTAACAAAATATTTTATCCACACCACCCATCATTTAATACTATTAAAAAAAAATTTAAATATATTTTTAACTAAAAATACAAAACAAAATAGAGGGCTCTCTTCGCAACAGATGCCTCACCACAAAACACAACAGAAACATCAGCAACACAAAAAGAGCAACCCCCAATCCTCAAAAAGCTAAAGCAACATGAAGGGGCACAACGCTCCAACTACTGATCTTCACAGACCCCAAACACACACTTTAACATGTTTCTTTGATATGGGTCTTCTCTGCACCGCCCCTCCGCATCAATTCAGGAAGCCGCGTAGAGACCCTTGACACGGTTTCTTTAAAGGTGTCCATCAACTCGTCGTTAACTTCAAGATCCACAGTTATGCGCAAATGCCCTTTTTTTTCAGGCGTCCGTTCAACCATTATACCACCTCCCAACAATGTTTAACCGCATAGATAATAGATTAGCTGCAAGGTGAGCAACTTGTATACCAGTTAAGTCCAAATGGATCTCTATACGATAATGATATTTGCCCAGTCGTTTGGTATGGGTTTTATAGCGACTAATCAACCCGCCTTTTTTGTAACGGCGTAGGCCCTGATTCATGAGCACCGATATAACTGCAGGCGCTAATGGTTCTAAAGCAAACGTGAATCTTAGTAGAACACGCGTTGTACTACCTGTCAAGGCTTCTAAAAGCGATCCCAGAACAACATCTCCCTAAAAGTCAACACATCCCTTCCCATTACTTGCAGATAAGAGCTTGACTAACAATAGGCTACATGTTTTTTTAAGCCTGTGTGATTGTATACACCCAACAACAAATAGATCCCGATGGATAAACACTCTTACCAGACAAAACCAACCTAACAGATCTTTGAGTTTTTCCATATTAACTGTTAAACAACCCGTAATTGCCCAACACAAAATCCAAAACCGAACCACACCACAAACAGATCCAATTGGCCCACACTCACACAGCCATAACCCGAAATTTCTGGATTTTTACGCCCATAACGTTGCAGAAATCTAAAATTTAGAGTCATTTCACAAGTTTAACAACAAATACAAGGTTTTTAGGCAACCTCCGAAAACCCTATTTCAGAAAACCAACAATACAATTACACGGTTTTTAGCAAACGATTTTGGAAAATATAGGTTTTCAGAGGCCACCTATAATACTTTATAGCCGATTTATGTGACATACCCCAGATGAAGCAAACCTTACAACAGTCATACAAAAACAACACCATTACCCACCAAATCAAAAACATTCATGTTATGTGAAACTAACCAATGTGACCAAAATCGTAACCTTTAAAAATTAACCAGATAACTTAGAGAAGCATCATAAAGAACCACTCAGATAACAAATGAAAAATCACCAGACATTATTTCAAAACAGATAAAGAACCAAAAGTTCAAAATCATACTACGCCGAGTATAAAAGAATACATAAAACAATATCTGATGAGGTAAAATTGATAAGAGAAAAACTGGTCAAACCAGCGAAAACCACAAATAACCAGCTTGAATCAACATGTCACGAGATATTGAATACCGGTTCCACCAACAGATTTATAGTTGTAAACGATGTTCGCTTTGGCAAAATACAAAACATGCGGTCATAGGTGAGGGCCCACTCGATGCCCAAGTTATGATAGTCGGACAGAATCCGGGAGCTGATGAAGATGAAACGGGTCGGCCATTTGTGGGCCGGTCAGGAAAATACCTCACAAAAACACTCGCCGAATACGGTATCCACCGAGAACACATCTACATAACCAACATCGTTAAACATATATCCCCTAAAAACCGTAAACCATACCCCAACGAAATTGCTACCTGTCTGCCATACCTACAAGAGCAAATCCGCATCATTCAACCTAAAATCATCGTTCTTTTAGGTACTTCAGCAAAGGAAACTCCACGGGTTGAGGGCATTAGATATTTTGAAATCATCCATCCATCGGCAGCTATGAGATTTACCAAGATGCGTGAAAAATTTAGAAAACAGATTGTCGAACTATCTGAACAAATCAAACAGTTATAACCTGAATTCAGAAAAAGCTTGACCGACATATTTAAACGATGAAAACACCGCAAACACGTGAACCCAAACGGATAAACTGTTCATCTGCAGGTTAAAGTTTTTTAACCTATAAAAAATGAAAATTTTCGCAACAAATACGATTTGCAACATTTGCCACATAAAAGTTTAATAAGTGAATTTTTAATCAAATATTTTTGCGTTTAATGAATTTATATAATTCCAAATTCCGGAAATTTTACCACCCATAAAAAATACGCTTACGCCTCTAGGTTTGATGATTGGGTCGTTTGCCATCTGGGAAATATTTCTAATGAACCTCTAACTTTGGTCATGTTTCAAATCAATTTATTCCCAAATTCCAACACATTTATGACCAAACCAAAAACAACAGCATACATCCTAAATTCCCGAGTTTTTTATACCTGCAGTTTACGTTCGGCTTAAAATACTGTTAAATTGCAAAAAGATATTTAAAATGGGCAAAAACATTATTCGTTGCAGGTATAAAAATTATA
>JAISPR010000063.1 GCA_031274765.1 Nitrososphaerota archaeon
TTAGGTGGGTGCACTCATTCTTTCTTCTTTAAGTTTCTTATGTTCTCCCTTAGTGTTCCATATAACATTATACCGCGACAAAACTTATTGACTCCACCCACCTGATTTGACGAATAACCATAATTATTTGAAAAAATCAAAAAATAGCACCTCATGGGTTAAAAATTTTGGGCATTCAGGTTATATAACCCTTGTATTTAATAGTTATCTCAAATTATTTTTGTTGTAGATTTTATTGTAGTGCTGTCTTGATAGTGTATTAACCAATACGGGGGAGACTGTTTGGAAAATAGGCCTTTTGTGTTTTGTCAAAAATGGGCAGAGAAAATCGATTCTTTTCTTGTTTATGGGGTTTTGTTATTTTTCGGGCCGTTTGGTGAGGTAATCGGTATACAAAAGCATCGTCAAACACAGTTCAAAGTGGGCAAAAAATACTGTAGAATTCTAATTCACAACTCTAATAGTTCCGCGCTTTAATGTCTTAGAAAGCTATTTTGGTTCGTATCATCAAGCATACTTTTAGCACCTTTTGTGCTGGCCTACCCGTTGAACTCTTTGTAACTTTAATCTCAAGTTCCAAGGTTCAACTTCCAAGCGAAACTGTGTGCTTCAACAAATCGCTTTTATCGCTTCAATGGTTCCTCACTAAAACAATTGTTCTCTACTAAACACCAATTCCCATTTACTTGCAATGTTGTGTAGCGAATGTTTCTTTTGGTTTAACTGGGATATGCTATCGAGCGATGGTTTACTCAAAAATAAGCAGTAAGCTTTTTACGTACAGTGACCGCTTGTCCCTAAATATTAACACTATCGAGGATTGAGGTATGAATAACTGTCATGGATGTGTAACCTGTAAAAGTGCAGATAAGGTATTGGAGAGTTTTATTGCCAAGTTACCTTTAGAAACTTCACATCACCGTGTAGAGTCTCAAAAGTTGAAATGTAGCTTTGGCTTGCAGGGTGTTTGTTGTCGACTCTGTGCTAATGGTCCTTGTCGAATTACACCAAATTCACCCCAGGGTGTTTGTGGAGCAAATTCGGATGTTATTGCAGTACGGAATTTTTTAAGAGCTGTGGCGGCAGGTTCGGGATGTTATATTCATGTTGTGGAAAATGTTGCAAGAATTCTAAAGCAGACTGCTTTGGCTAAGGGGGAATTAAGAGGGTTAAAAGCACTTGATCGTTTATGTGATATGTTGGGCATTACTGGTGTAGACAGCTATGAGAAGGCACTAAATGTTGCTGAGGCTATATTGACCGATATTTATAGGCCTGATTTTGAACAGATGCAACTGGTACAAAAATTGGCCTATACGCCGCGTTATCAGAATTGGCAAAAGTTGGGTATTTTGCCTGGGGGTGCAAAGGCAGAAGTTTTTAAAGGGTTAGTAAAGTCATCCACAAATCTCAATTCTGATCCGGTGGATATGCTTGTAGATTGTTTACGGTTGGGTATTTCTACAGGGGTGTATGGGTTGTTGCTCACAAATCTTTTGAATGATGTTCTTTTGGGTGAGCCAAAAATTAGGTTTGCACCGGTGGGTTTACGGGTTATTGACCCTGAGTACATCAATATTTTGATTACGGGTCATCAGCACGCATTATTTGCTCATTTACAAAATAGTCTTATGAAAAGCGATGTTATCAAACAGGCAAATGATGCAGGTGCAAAGGGTTTTAGGCTGGTTGGGTGTACTTGTGTGGGTCAGGATTTGCAATTGAGGGGTGTGCACTATAGTGAAATATTTGGGGGGCATGCAGGTAATAATTATGCAAGTGAGGCTATTTTGGCTACCGGGGCCATTGACGTGGTGCTCTCAGAATTTAATTGTACTCTTCCAGGAATCGAATCCATATGTGAAACTTTAGAAATTAAGCAAATTTGTTTAGATGATGTGGCAAAAAAAGCCAATGCCGAATTAAAACAGTTTGTTTTTGATGAAAAAGAACGTATAAGTGATGAAATTATTGCGACGGCTCTTGAGACGTATCGAGTGCGTCGGACCAAGGTTACGCTAAATCTTTTGAAAACTCATGGCAATGATAATACACTCACAGGAGTCAGTGAAGGTTCACTAAAAGAGTTTTTGGGCGACAGCTGGACTCCTTTGGTGGAATTAATTGCCTCGGGTCAAATTAAAGGCATTGCGGCAGTAGTGGGATGTTCTAATCTCATGACTGGAGGCTATGATGTGTTAACTGTAGAATTGACTAAAGAATTAATTGCTAAAGATATCCTGGTTTTAACCGCAGGTTGCTCTTCTGGCGGGCTTGAAAACTGTAATTTGATGACTCCCCAAGCCGCTGAGTTGGCTGGACCAAAATTGAGAGCAGTTTGTGAGAAATTGGGCATACCGCCAGTTCTGAACTTTGGACCCTGTCTTGCGATTGGAAGATTAGAAAGTGTGGCTGTCGAGTTGGCCCGGCTGTTAAACATCGATTTGCCCGACTTACCGCTTGTTTTGTCTGCACCGCAATGGTTAGAAGAGCAGGCTTTAGCTGATGGCGCCTTTGGTTTAGCCCTTGGACTACCTCTGCATTTGGGATTGCCGCCCTTTATAGCTGGTAGTAAGGTGGCGGTTAAGGTTTTAACCGAAGATATGATGCAATTGACTGGCGGGCGGGTTATTATAAACTCTGATGCCAAAGAAACTGCAAACATTTTGGAAAACATTATTATGGAAAAAAGAAAAGCCCTAAACATATAGATAAAATAAAGCAAGCTACAGTTAAGCCTGCCATTTGGGTGTTGCAGTGGAGAGCCAAGTGCATTGGCCCTTACTGCATTAATTTTTAATTTAAATTGAATATGGTGGGAATATGTTTTGTATTTGCCAATTTTTATGTACACCTGGTTGTTGTTGATGGTTGTTGTTGATGGTTACATGGGGCGGTTTTCAAGGGGGTATTTTTGGGGCCAGACGTGATCTTCACGTCGGTGGCGTTCATGGGCTTCTAAGGTGTCAAAGTGTTGTTCACAGTCTCTGCAGGGATATCTGGTGCTCAAAAGCTGTTTTGTCATATCTTCATAATCATGCATAGCATTTAGTAACTGCTCGTTGGTTGCCATGTTTAGAATGGCGGGTTTTATGTTTATGTAGTTTGTATGGGTCATTTAATCACCTCAGAATGTCTATTTGTCTATTTTGCTTAGAGTTTTAAAGGGTGTGTGGGCGGCTAAACGCAACAACAGTGATATTTGTTGGTATACAAAAGCATCACCCAAACACAGTTTCATAAAAATCGTTAATGCAAACGTAGATGGCAGGTTGAGTTAAATTTTGTGTGCACCATAGTGGCACTTAGACTATGTTATATATGGTTGCAGTTGCTCTTTTTTAATTGCTCTATCGGGTTGTGTTATGCTTTTGGCTTTCGTTGCTTTGGGTGGCTGCACTTGGTATTCCTTCTTTAAACTTGTTTATTTCTTCCTTATGTTCATACAACTATATACCGCAACAAAACTTATGTTCCTGCCCACCTGATCTGACAAAGAATTATGCTTTTTGTCTGGAGTGTATTTGAAATTTTGTGTTTCGTCAGTTGTAGTGTCAAATCCTTATTGCGCCATGAAATTTACAAGATAATTGTAAATAGTTCTAATACGTATTGGGGTTTTTAGCTGTTTTATGTAAAATATTTTCATTCGGCTGACTTTCGTTAACTTTATTTAGTTCTAAAGCCAAAAATATCGCTACAAAAAACAAACTAATCCTGTAAAACAAATTAAACCTATATTAATGAACAAAACAAGTGATAAATAACCTCATTTGGGGGTTAAAAAAGACATAAACGGATCTTTTGGATCCTTGGGGGTACTTAAGTCATTTTTTCTGATTGCCGCATATAAGGTTCGCTTGTATTCGATTATTTATTTTTCAGTTTTAAGTCTTTTATTGGCTCCTTTGGGACGCATACGGGCTTTCTTTTTGGCATCAATTAACATTGAGGGTTTTGCTGCAAGGGCATCAGGAGTTGATTGTTCAACGGGTAGAGTGTCTTCTTCATCAGAAAAGTCTGTTTCTGTTGCCAAATCTGCACCACTGTTATGCATTGTTGTCATGGCATGTTCAACATCTCCGGGTTCGGCGTTAATGCCACGGATTGCATCAATCAAAACGATGGTTTCAAAACCAAGTTCACAGGCATCAAGTGTTGTATCAAGCACGCAGTAATCGGTGGCTAAACCCAAAATAAATATTCTTTTCACCCCACGTTTATAGAGTTCGCTTGATAGGTTTGTATCCTCAAAAGCTGAGTAGACTTCATGGTCTGGTTTAGTGGCTTTGGAATTGATCAGGGTGTTTGGGGGTAGTTTGAGGTTGGGGCTGAATTTTGCTCCGAAGGTATTTTGTACGCAGTGAGGCGGCCAAGGCCCGGTTTGTGGGATAAAAGATGTGTGATTGGGAGGGTGCCAGTCACGTGATGTGATGATATGTGCTTGGGCGGCTTCGAAGCGTTTGATGTAGCCGTTTATGATGGGAATTATTTCTTGGCTGTTAGGTATGGGTAGAGTGCCGTTGGGTAGAAAATCGTTTTGGATATCGGTTATTATTAGTGCGTCAGTTTCTGTTAATTTATAGGGTTCACGCAAAATATTCGACCGTATTTCCCTTAGGTGGAACTGAGGGATAAATGTTTGTGCTGTAGGGGTGGTTTTTTGTCTTTTGAGTAGATGGTGATTTGAAGTTTTGTATTGTTTTATGTGATTTTTTGGGGTGACGAGGTTGTTTTTTTATCTTTTTAATGTTAAATGTGTATGTTCGGTGTTTTTCGTTTTATATATGTGCATTCTTCAGTATTTTGATTTATTATCATTGTGTGTTGATTCTCTGAATTTTTCTAAATATGCCTTAAGTGGCGTTGTTTTGGGCGGTTTGAACTCGGAGTCGGGGAATTTGGGTACTAAAAAAGGGTTGAATATTTGTTGACTGGGTGATTATGGCGGAAAAATTTTATTCTGTTTAGGGGTGTTTGAATATTTGAGTATTTTTTGGTTGTTGAAATGTTGTTGGGCCGTTAGTTGTGTGTTTTTGGTAGGTGTTTTTGGGTTTTATGCTTTAATTAGTGTGTTTGTGCATCTATTGTGGGTTTGATTTTTTTTGGGTTGTATGATTATATAAGCTTCGGTTGTTTTCGAGCATTTGTGTTCTATCTCAAATTCCGGATAGCGTTGGAAATTGGTTTGTTTTTTACTGACAGATCTTTTGATGTATTTGAGTGGTTCTTCATTAAACGGGTGGTAGGGCAAACAAGTTTCGTTGTAACACAATAATCACATAATTCTTCGTCAAATTAGAGTGTAGGATCAAGTTTCGTTGCAACCTAACAGGTATGGGACATAATGGAGAATCTAAACAAGTTTAGAACAGAAATGTGAGTGCGGTGGTGGGGTTGCTGGTTGGTTTGTTTTTGCATAAGTGGGAGACTGTCTAAAAACTAGAATTTTTCGTGTTTTTAATGTAAACGGACAGATAAAAACAGTTGTTTTCTTGTTTTAAGGATTTTTGATAGTTTTCAAACAGTCTGGTGGAGTGTGGTTGCTTGGTTTTTGTCCATATATTTTTTGGATTTGCGTCCGATTTTTTGTTGTGATCAAAGTTGAAGGGATTGCATGAACGTTAGAGGCTAAGTTGGTGGTGTTGGGTGTCGTTACGTTTGATGATATTGAAAATTGGTTTAAACACGACCGGAATATATAATAAAATATTAATCCTGTTACTATCATGAGAGGGCTATTGTTAGGTGTGATTTGAATAGCTTTGGGTTTTGTTTTGATTTCATGAACTATATACCGCAAATACTTTTGATTAATATGTCCTGATGTTAGTTAACAAAACCGATTAACTTAAAAAACAACCCATTAAAAACACAAAAAAATCAATAGACCTATGAAAAAAGAAAACACAAAGAAAAACTTAATCTTTATCTTCTTCTTTAATTTCACACTGAAGCTTTTTAATGATCTCATCAGCCCTGAGCGTCTCAACTTTTAACGTATAGAGTTGATGCGAAGTACGCAACTTTAACTTAACTCCATCTTTTAGCCTCTTAACTTGGCAACGTTTAGCCTTAGCACTCATAGCTATAAACTTTTCAACATCAAAGATTTCCGATGGCATACCTGAATCCTCTTAACAAATCGCAAACAAAACAAACCCCGCTTTTTAACTCTTTTGGTCCCCCACCTCCAAACAAACAACCCATACAATACATAACAACCAATCCACCTCAACAATTTGTCTTTATCCAACAAAACAACACCTAACGTCTAACCAAAACTTCAACCACGCACGAATATGACGTATTGCTTATATCCCATCACCACCATAAATACACACAGACCATCCCATCACATGGAGAACCAGTCAATGAAACAATCCCACCTCATTGCAATCATTCTAATCCTCATACTACTAATCTCAACAACAACCCTCCTAGTCGCCCACACCCAAAGCAGCAACGAAATAATCCCAAAAAAAAATAACACATACTTTGGAATCGCATACTGCGGTAACACAACCGAACAAGCCAAAATACTCATCGACAAAACCAAAACCTACACCAACCTCTTCATCTTAAACGCTGGTCAAAATTGCCTCTGTACAAATCAAACAGCAGTCATGGAAATCCTTGACTATGCAACAAATGCAAACTTGAACATAATCGTAAACTTGGGCAGTCACAACTATCGAACCTGGCAACAACGCCTCCAAATTCTTACCCAAGTCAAAGACACATATGGCGATAAATTCTTGGGCGTATACTATGATGATGAACCCGCCGGAATGCTCATGGATTGGGACTGGATCCGGGAATTTGAAATAAATGGACACCTCTATGGAAGTTTTACAGCACAAATACAAAACAAACTACAAAATGCTAAAGAAACCAACACTTACCCCGACAACTACGACCTTGAATCACAATGGCTTCAACGGATTTTGGAATCAAACCCCGGACACAAAAATCTCAAAACCCAAAACATTACCACACTCACATCAGATTATACATTATATTGGTTTGACTACCTTGGAGGTTATGATGTAATGCTGGCCCAGTTAGGCTGGAATAACAGTATCACGCAACATCTCTCCTTAATACGCGGAGCAGCAACCCTACAAAATCGAGATTGGGGAACAATTATAACTTGGAAATATACCCAACCCCCCTACATTGACAGCGCTGACAACATCTATGAACAATTAGTTGCCTCCTATGACGCAGGAGCCAAATACATCACCATATTCAATTGGCCCTACGACTCCCCTAACCCTTATGCTATCCTCACCGAAGAACATTTTGAGGCTATGGAACGATTTTGGACTCAAGTTTTCACCCAAAGAGACCCCCGTGCCCCCCAAGCTCAAGCAGTACTAATACTTCCCCACAATTATGGCGCGGCTTTGCGTGTTAATAACGAGAAAATATGGGGAATATGGGAACCAGATGATAAAACACCCCTAATCCACGAAACTATGGCAAAACTGCTCGATGAATATGGGCTGTACCTTGATATAGTCTATGAAGATAATGCCTACCCAATAAAAGACTATAGCAAAATTTACTATTGGAATCAAACAATAACCCAACCATGAGCTAAAGAAAAAAACCTATGTGGACTAATTCTTTTTTGAGTGGATACCCAATTTGAGATTAACCTCCACGGTGTATTCTTTTTCATTTTTTCCAACCGCGAAATTCCAATCTCTAACCTCCACCTCCAAATCCTTGAACTGATCAAGGAGCGCCTCTTTGTAGTCCTGACAGGTTTCCCCAAATTTTTGTAGTTTATCTGAAATGCTAGATTCAGGCACACATACACCTCCTAAAAAACAATTTAGCTATGCATTAGCCATGTGATGGATAACTGCTTTTAAGAATATGTGATTGCATAATTACACCAGCAATCCATCCAGCAATCCATCCAGCAATCCATCCAGCAATCCATCCAGCAATCCATCCAGCAATCCATCCAGCAATCCATCCAGCAATCCATCCAGCAATCCATCCAGCAATCC
>JAISPR010000141.1 GCA_031274765.1 Nitrososphaerota archaeon
TCCGCAAGGTGAAGTTGTAATTGAGCTTGATGAGATGTGGCATTTTTTACGATCAAAAAAATCAAGGTTTGGGTGTGGAAGGCGTATTGTCGAACTATTGGAGAGTTGGTGGATTGGGAATGTGGAAACTGAAGTGCTCAAACACTAAACTGATGCTTGATAGGTTGTGGGTTTTGGATGTAAGATTTTTTTGTCGATAATTGGGGGTGTATGTGGAGTTGATTTTGTCTGTGTTGTTGGTTTAAACGCAGGCTGAGGTGCATGGGTGGAGCGGAATTATTTTTGTCAGTGGTATTGGTGTGGGCGGTTTTGTTGGAAGGTTTGTGTGGTTTTTTGGAGTTTGTTTATGGTTGATTTGATTGTTTTTTTGTTTGTTCGTTTTCATGTTATGGTGTGCGTGAGGAGATCTGGGATCTTGTGCACAATCCTTTTTGAAACACTCTCAAATACTCGGAGTTTGTTGTGCGTTGGATGGTTTGGCGGCGGGATCATCAGATTGTTGCGATGTGGCATCATTGGCATAAACAAAAATTACAACTATAGTACTAGGCAAAATCTGTCATTGTCCACTACGTTGACTATGTGGTTGGGTTCTTTTTGGTGTTTGTTTTTGTTGTCGGCTTGGGTTTGTCGTCTATGGTTAGTTGTTTTTTTAGTTGTTGGTCTTCTTTTGTGTCTAGATTGGTGTTGTATTGTGTTTGGAGGGTTTGGGTTCGTTTGTAGTGTGATTTGGGTGTGTTGGGTGGTGTTGTGGAGGGGGAGACTGTCTAAAAACTAGAAATTTTCGTGTTTTTGACGGAAATGGACGGAGAAAACCAGACCTTTTTTTGTTTTTCAAGACTTTTTGCTAGTTTTCGGACAGTCTGGTGGGGGTTTGTTTTTTAGGGGGATGTATTGGTGAGGGTTTTTTGGTGTTCTTTTGTGAAGGTTTGGTTTCTGTGTAGTCTTTGGTGTTTGTTGTGGCGGTTGTGAGGGTGAGGTTTTTTGTGTTTTTTTGGGTGTGTTTTGTTTTTTCTTTTTGGTGTGTGTTTGTGTTGTTTATTTGGTTTATTTGTGTTTGGTGTGTGTTTATGTTTTGTGTTGTTTTGTGTTGTTTTGTGTTGTTTTGTGTTGTTTTGTGTTGTTTTGTTGTGTGGTGGTTATTATGTATTTATTGTTGTGTTGACTGTTGTGATGCTAGTTTTCATAATGTTTTTGTTTGTTTTGTGTTTTGGGGGTTTGGGTTTGGTTGGTTGGGTTTTAAGCTAGTTTTTTCATGCAATCGACGTGCGCTGGTCAGTTTTTCGTATAGTGGGCGCGTTATTTTGTTTAAACTATCTCGTCATTCGGGGATTTTCTGTTTCTCCTGTGCGATATCTTTTATAATGTCCTCATAGTGATGCGTTAGTTGATCGGAGGGGGAAACAACACGAGTGCAAAATGGAAAAGAACTAACAAAAATCGTAAATGGCTTGATCTAAAAGAATTGGATATGCCCAAACGGCAAAAAACATCAGCGTACAAATCCAGAACGTTGCCTACACCGCCCAATTTTCGTACATCCACTAGTTATGCTAAGCGCAAAGGGCAGGACCCTAAACCACTTATCGATATTTTCCAGGATACCAATACTATCACGGTCGTTGCAGAAATTGTGGGCTTTAACAAAGATACTGTAAAAATTAGTGTAAAAGACCAGAAAATTACGCTTTCGGCGCGTTCAAAAGAGCGCCGGTACTATAAAAGTTTAAATCTGCCGAAGGTAGTGATTCCTGACGAAATGCGCACCAAGTTCAAGAACGGTGTGCTAGAGATTAAACTTAAAAAAGTTGAATCAACAGCAATTGGAAAAGAAGCGGATCAACATGCCCCATAAACTTAGAAAAATCAGGAAATTTAGAGGTTCAAGAACGCAGGGATACGGGAGAATAGGCCAACACCGAGATAGCGGAAGCAAAGGCAACCGTAAAGTCGGACGCCACAAACATCTCTGGAGCAAAATTGTAACCTCACAACCCGACTACTTCGGAAAACATGGTTTTACTTCTCCACAAAGCAAGCATCGGGTTGAATCCACGATTAATATTTATAACCTTGACCAGCTTGTCTCGGGTGTCGAAATCAATCTGACTGAGCTCGGATACACCAAACTCTTGGGTACCGGTAAGCTTAATCGAGCACTAATTATTCAAGTCGGGGCAGCCTCAAAATCCGCCATCCAAAAGGTTCAAGAGGCAGGCGGTAAACTCATAATCCCTCAAGTATCCGAGGAGTAAAGCGGTTAGATGGCTGGACGATTCCTAAGTATATTTAAACCCATAGGCAGAATATTGCCTGAAATCAAAAAGCCTGAACGTAAAGTCAGTTTTAACGAGAAAATTTTTTGGACTGCGTTGGTTCTGGTTATCTTTCTGGTTATGACCGAGATTCCTCTCTATGGTGTAGCGCCAAATGCTAATGATAGTTTTGGTCAGCTAAGGGTTATCTTTGCTTCAAACCAGGGTACACTAATGGAGATAGGTATTGGCCCAATCGTTACTGCTGGGTTAATTCTGCAGTTGCTTGTTGGTGCCAATATGATCAAATGCGATATGTCTAATCCAGAAGACAGAGGACTCTTTACCTCTGCAAGCAAAGTTTTTAGCATTGGTCTTACCGGTCTTCAAGCTGGAGCTTTTATCATAAGCGGTATGTATGGTACCCTAGATCAGCTTGGTTTACCAACAATTATTGTGATTTTCCTGCAGTTACTAGCGGCAGGTATAGTTGTTATGTTAATGGATGAACTTGTCCAGAAAGGTTGGGGTCTTGGTAGCGGAATCAGTCTTTTCATCATGGCTGGTGTTGCGCAGTCTATTCTGTGGTCTATGTTCTCACCTGTTACCGGTCTATTTGTTGGCGGGTTATCCCAATTTTTAAACGGCGCTGAACCGTTTAGCGGATCAAATGCGGCAATGGTGTATATCTTTGGTAGTGTTAGTAGTGTTTATCCAACGTTGCTTGGTTTCTTTGCCACAATTGCTGTGTTCCTTATTGTTATCTATGTCCAAGGTATCAGAGTTGAATTGCCCTTGAGTTACGCTGGTTACAAAGGGTTCCGTAGCAGATATCCAATTAAGCTCCTCTATGTCAGCAATCTTCCAGTGATCTTTGTTTCTGCACTGTTTTCTGTTGCATACATTATTAGCCAATTTCTCTGGAGCGGGTTTGGTCGTCCTGAGCCGGGAACTAATCTGTTCTTCCAAATCATAGGCGACTATGGTGTCTCAGCGTCGGGTAATATTGCGCCTGTCGGAGGTTTAACATATCTCATGACTTCTCCCCATAATCTTCACGGTGTTATTGCTGATCCGTTGCATGCTTTGGCTTATTTGGGTATATTTGTAGGGTGTTGTGCGGTGTTCTCGTTGGTTTGGCTTGAAGTCGGTGGCTTGGGGCCAAGTAAAGTTGCTAAGCAATTGATGAGTAGCGGTATGGAGATTCCCGGCTACAGGCGTAGCGAGCGACCTATTGAGCAGATCCTTAAACGATACATCCCTGTTGTTACCGTCTTGGGCGGTATAATCGTTGGTTTGGTGGCTGCACTATCAGATTTCCTTGGTGCCTTTGGTACCGGAACTGGTGTCTTGCTTTCCGTGGGCATCATCTACCAGTACTATGAGCTGTTGATGCGCGAGAGGGCCGCAGAAATGTTCCCAGCGTTTAGGAGAATCTTGGGCGAATAGTCTGCCCTTTCTTTTCTTTTTCTTGATTTTATTTGATATGTTTATTGATTTGTGAACATTACAAAAATTTCTAAATTCGGACTGCGCAAAAACTGACAAAATTTGCTAAGACCACAAATATAACAACAAACGAGGTATATGTTGCAGGTAGCGTTTAGTGATATTGTTTTTGACTTTTTGCGCAGTTTGAATTCCCGAAATTCTGGGCGCTACAGCAAAAACAATGACCTTTTCCATAAAAACAACACAAACAATGAATGCATGTAGTGCCCTATGAACACTATACAGGTGCACCACCTGGTCTTTTATAAAATACGAAAAAAGAGGCGACAAAGAATACGCATACCAAATAAACCTGTCGAGCAAAACCACAAAACAAGTAAAACAACACAAAAATGTCTTGGGCACAGTCATAAACAATCTAACTTCTCGAGTTTTTTATACCTGCATTTTGTGTTCGACTTAAAATATTGTTAAATCGCAAAAAACCGTTTAAAATGGACAAAAATACAAACTGTTTGCTCACAGTGCTTTTCAACCATTTTGGCTTCTTATTGCTTTTTAACTATCCTAAATACCCGCAAAATTTATACACGCGTGTGGGAACTATTTGATAAACGTGTTTAGTTTTTAAAAAATGCCTCAAAACAACGCTTAGCGATTAAACAAAACCCCTGTAATCCAGACCTAATTATACATAGGCTATATTACTTAAGGAGTATTTTACAGGCATTTTTATAATTCCGGTTCTTTTCATGGATTTCCATCAACCTGTGTATAATAAATCCGGGAAATCAGGACTTGTTTTACACCAAATACCTTTTGAGTTTTTCATTTTTTTCTACTAAGTGCTCAGGTTGAACTATCAAAATTCAAGCCGCATATATTTTTCAAATCATACAAAACATCTAAACCAAAAATGTATTCAAACTAAAAAACTCTAAAAAAATTACCCTCATAAAAAAACAATTATTTTTAGTAAAATGCTGCTGAGAATAACCTGTTTTTCACGAAAAAGTCCATCAAAAATAGGTTATAGGCAACCTCCGGAAACCCATTTTTTACCCCTAAACATGGCGTATAACAGTGTTTCAAACCATATTTAGAAGGTTTTCGGAGGTTGTCTATAGTAGAAAAATTGAAAAACTCACAAAATACAGGTAGCCTCCGAAAACCTCTTAACTAGCATGGACATTATATGTAGTAAAGGTAAAGTAGGGAAATTTGTATGGGCCGCGGCTACGTTTCTTTTGTTTTTATCGGTTTGAAACGTAAAACGTGAGTTTCCGGGGGTTGCCTACATATTGTAGGTATAAATTTTTTGAGAATTCAGGAAACAAAGAACAACAAATATACCAACAATCAAACAAACAACAACCCCAACCAAAAAATGAAAACCAAATCATAGACTTCGGAGACACCTGCCTCCTAAACACCCACATCCAAACAACACAAACAACTCCTAAATGCATTCAAAGAAAAAACCCCAACTCTCACCAACCTCATCACCTACCGCCTATGCCAAACAAGCGCCATGACACACGCCAACACATGGCACCAAGGTAGCGTCATAAAACTTCCACAAAACACCATCCTCACCAGCCAAATAATAAGTAAATTCCTAATCACGCTCGGAGACAAAAACTCCACCAAACCTTCTTCAAACAATACCTAAACAAAAATCACCCCAAATCAAGGTGTAATCATAGACACCACCTCCCTACCGCCCAAATACACATCCCCCTGACCACCTATGAACGTAACAAAAAAGCAATAGACAACAAATCCGCTTCCTATTAGTCAACAAAGAAACCACCCTGTCCTCTACTTTAGAATACTGTCCGGTAACATAGTAATGTTTTTTCTCTTTGTAACACTAATGAGGAGTTGACGCAGTATGGGTGGGCGACTATCTAAAAACTAGACTTTTTCGTGTTTTTGACGGAAACTGACAGAAAAACCAGTTTTTTTTGTTTTTCTGGGATTTTTGTTAGTTTTTGGACAGTTTGGGGGGTTAGGCTGTGTATCCCCGGTCTTGTATGGATCCTGGTAATTTGACTTCAGGCAGTTTGCTTTTGCCATATTACGCAGGACTCGCAGAGCGCCACATATTGGCGGTCTTTTGTGTTCTCTGCTTTATGCACCCTGCGATTGTCCCCTTGCACTTTCGGGTTTAGGTGGGTGTTGTCCTTGGAGTGTTTCTGGGGATCCATCCCGATTTTCGGGAAATCTCCATGTTAAATGACATGGCGCACTGTCTCATACAACTATTATGTCGTAACGAAACTTATTGACTCTACCCATCTGATTTGACGAAGAACCATTTTTTGCGTAATCTAAGTGTAAGGTGATGCTGATGAGGTGATTGTTTGTGAGCTTACTGGGGAGCAAAGAGAAATCTGAGAGGTTAGATATTGTAGTGCTCAAAACCTTGGGAATTTAGGAAATTGTGTTGCATAACACCCGTATCTGTGAAAATTGCTTGAATCTGAATGTTTTAAGTAAACATTGTAGAGTTGGAAGTGAAACGGTTATTAACAAGAAGCATGTACGCATAGACTAAATAAATAGGCCTGCTCTAAAACAGACGGAAATTAAGTGAAAAGTCATGGGAACCTCCAAATATCTAATGTTTGTTACGTTAATAGCACTCGTAGCGGTTTCTGCACTGAGCGCTTTTGCAGGCCCAGTAAGTGCGTCTTTGAGTTATTATGGCGAAATATCTGCAGATAACTTCGGTGTTAAACAATCTGCTTCCTATACTTTTGTTATCAAAAATGATGGTGCCGATAAATTAGTTGCCCTAAACATTACTATTCCTAGTAGATTCACAAACATCGACAATCTCGCAGTAAACCCGTCGACTTGGAGTATAAATCATGACGGATCCTACATTTATCTCAACCAGTCTGATCCTGGTTTAAACACTGGTGCCAGTCTCACAGTTACCTTTGATGCAATAAACCCTTCAGTGGCTACAACATACACATGGGTCATTGTTGGTGATGGGACAGATGGTTCTGAAACTTCTGAATTTACCTCAGAAGTTACCTCCTCAACACGTGTCACAACAATGACTCCCGTATTTATATTGCTGGCAGTAGTTGTAGGGCTCGCTTCATTAAATACCGTGCTCAATCGAGTTCTAATAAGCCATTTTGTCGGCTGGGAGCAGTACCATGTTATGCGCAAAGAAATCGCGGCATTCCAAAAAGAACAAATGGCTGCAGCACGGGCAAACGATCCCAAACAAATAGATAAACTCAAACGAAAACAATCACAAATCACCAATATGCGCGCTAAAATGATGAAACCTCAGTTTCTTCAAATGGGGGTTTCATTCATTCAAATTGCCGTTTGGCTTCTTGTACTATTACCAACGTTTCAGGACAGTAGCATAGCGTTTCTGCCCGGTTTTGGTCCCATCCCAGTGCTTTTCCTCTACCCTATATTATCTATCTCTCTATCCACACTTGCACAGCGTATAGTTGGTACCCTGCCCATTGAATGAGTATTAAAACAATAAATCAGATGACTCACTATGGCTGTCTCACAAAAAATCTGTGTCCAACCACATAAAACAGTGCTCTGTATCTCCGGTTTAGCTGGCACCGGCAAAAGCACACTATCAAAAAAACTAGCCCAAAAATATAATTTACACTACTACTCCGGTGGTGACGCCCTAAAAGACTTGGCAAAACAGGAAGGTTACGATATATCTGTTCAAGGCTGGTGGGAGAGTTCAGATGGGTTGAAGTTTCTAAAAGAACGTGTCAACAATCCCAAATTTGATCGCGCAGTAGACGAGAAACTCTTAGAACACGCTAAACAGGGTAATGTGCTCTTAGATAGTTGGACAATGCCGTGGTTATTTACGGGTGGCTTTAAAATTTGGTTGGACGCCTCAGTCGAGAAGCGGGCGGCGCGTGTGGCAGAACGGGATCATATGCCTTTTGAAGAAGCCCTTAAAATGCTTGAGGAAAAAGAAAGTCGTACAAAAGCAATTTACAAGTGTCTCTACAATTTTGATTTGGGTGACGATTTAACACCGTTTGACTTCATTTTAGATACCGATACCTTGACTGCGGATCAGGTTTTCAAAGTTTTATGTCGCGTCGTGGACAATGTAAGCACTTTTTGTATTTAATACCGCCAAATTTTAATACATCGTTTGCTGAGTTTTAGTTAGTTTCCTAAATTCCCGCAAAATTTATACTATGTGTGGGAACTATTTGATAGATGCGTTTGGTTTTTAAAAACCGCTTCAAAACAACGTTTATTGATTAAACAAAACATGTGTATAATTCAGATCTAATTATATATAGGCCGTATTGTTTAAGGCGTATTTTGTAGGTATTTTTATAATTCAGACTGCGCAAAAACTCCGATAAAATTCACCAAGATCACCACATACAGCAATAGATGAAGGGATATGCACTGTCTGTAGTGTTAGTGTCATTGTTTTTTGACTTTTTGCGCAGTCTGAATTCCTGTTTTTTATGGATTTCCATCAACCTGTGTATAATAAATCCGGGAAATTAGGTAGTTATTGTGTATTTGAGTTGTATCTGTGTATGGAGTTGCTGTTGACTATGGTGTTATCAAAAAACAAGCTTTGTTTTTGAGTGAAAATATGTCTATCTAAAAGTCAATATGCAAAAGTTGTTTAAAGAATCGTTACTTGAAAAGTATTTTGATATTTTTCCATTGGTCGCATGCCAGCGAAATTATGCTCTTAGGGCTACCATAGAGTGAGTAAGCAATGTAGCAGAGATAATTACACTGTGTACAATTATGATATGTTTCTTGTAGTGTTTTGAATTTTTTATTCTTCCATTGTGTTGGCAGATCAAATATCGAACATGTAAAATTATGATTATGACAACCAGAAACGCGGCCTAAATGATCGACAACAAGAAACTGGTTTAGGGCTTGACATTTCCATGTCCTTTGTTCTTTGGTTTCATAGAGACCCCGAAGCGCTTGGAGTAGTTTTTTAGTCATAAGGATGTTCTTATTTTTTTTCATCGTTTCGATAAGTTGATCACAGAGGTTCACCATTGCTTCTTTGTCGGTTATGATGAATTCATCATTTGCTTTGCCGATACGGAAAAGTTGACGGGTGTCCACTGATGTATCATAGGAATATAGGCAAAACCACATTGGTATTCCTCGTCCTATAAAATATGTTGTTAAATCCATGATTTCATAGAGATTTTTCTGCGAAATTGTTGGGGTAACAGCTACTCGGATGCCTTCTTTTTGTAACGCATCTACTGCGTGCATAGCATTTTTCCATGCGCCCGGTATACCCTTTATTGCGTCATTTTTTGTCTCATCCAAGCTGTCGATGGAAATGGCAACAAAATCAACCTTGCGCAGGGTATCAATTTTTTTTGCCGCCATACTGCCATTATCATACACTGTTGTGATAAAATGCTCCGAGGCATAATCAAGAATTTCTGCTATATCTGGACGTAGTAAAGGATCACCTCCTGAGATTGTGAGTTCTACAATGCCTGAGTCTTTTAGAATGGTGAGCCCCTTTTTTATCTCAGCAGTTGAAAGTTCATGTTCATCTTGTTCTTTCCAAACGTTACAGCCTACACAGCGGTAATTACATTTTCTTGTAACCAACCACTGTGCATGGTGAGGTTTACCTGATGACAAATAACGTCCCGCTAAAGATGCCACTTTCCTCAAACCTGTAGTCAAATTTCCTTCACTAGCCACTTGAATTATGCTTAGAGTTATTCAGGGTTGAAATATAAAAACTATGTCTGCATTTCAAGTGTTGTTTGTGGTTAGTCTGTTGTTTATTGGATTTGACTACAAACGTTTTCTTCGTGTTAATTTTGGGCTAAACTATTTTAGCTTGAATATTACAGCAAGTAGTACGTTATAATCAAAGGTGGTCTATGGATTGATATACAAACAGAACTCCTGTTTACAGCTTGATTCTTTAAGTAGTGATAAGGCGGTAATGTATATTGAGGGCTGATTTTGTAGATGTTGTGTTGTTAACCAAAAATAGTTGTCGTGTTTTAACTAAATGTGTGGAATCTATTTATGACAATGTCCCAGTTGCACATTTGATTGTTGTGGACGGCGGCTCAACAGATCGAACTATTTCCATACTCAATGAGTTTAATAAAAAATATCATAACATAAAAATTCTCTTTGACCATGGTACACGTGCAACTGCTCGCCAAAAAGGTATTGATAATGTATCTACTGAATGGTTTGTGTTTGTAGATAGTGATGTGGTGCTATGTCAAGGTTGGTACAAAAAAGCCCAAAAATATCTCACGTCCGATGTCGGTGCAGTTTGGGGCATAGAAGTCTGGTCTACTATTAATAACCCAAAGATTTTGCGTTTGTTTTTGTTCATAACAAGAAAAATTTTTGAGGTCCGCGGAGGCACTCATGACACCTTGATCCGTACCTGTGCTGTTAAAACTATTAAAATTCCTCCAAATCTGCACATGTTTGAGGATGCCTACATCAAAGACTGGATCTCAAATAAAGGCTACCGTATTGTTGCTTGTTATAGTCCTTTTTGCATTCATTACCGGCCCTCCTCAGTTTGGACTCTGCGCGGTAGTTTAGGTTTGATTGTAGAGGCATTTGGGTATGGCAGTTTTCGCTTAATCAGTAGATTGATTTTTGCGTATGGTTTCTATACTCTATACTCTATTTATCAATTGCTTACACGATAAATACACCCGATGAAAATTCGGGTAATGTGCTAATTTGGATTTGATAATACTATGTAAAAACCGCTTGTCAAGACCACAAATGACAAGCCAACCCTCAAGTTGACACGGAAAAACCACCCAAATCATTAACAAAACTCCAAAAAACAAACACTAAACAACACAAATCAAGCACCGCCCAACCACAGAAAAACACATTCTTCCCACAATCAACCGGCCCATATACTCACGCAAAATACTATTAGAATTCCCCATAGTCGTCGTCTTAATGTCTTTTAGTGCAGGTACCCAACAAATAATCTGCTTCTCCTACTCACCATCCAACTTTTCTTTTCAAGCTTAATCAACTGTTCATGCTCAATCATATTTATAGCAAAAACATGTGGTAAAACATGCGTATATTCATCATGTCATCGGTAAATAGTTACAAGAGACACTGCAAAGAAGGTGGTTTTAGTGTTAGTGGATTTCCGGCTCATAATCAACAGGTTTGTTGTGTCCATTTATCTGCAGAGAAAGCCGCAAGGGTAAGACGACGTTTTATGGTTGTATGGATGTGTGCGTCACCGTATTCAGGTTTGATTTCGCCTTTTCGTTTAAGTGTTTTTTCTTTTTTTTAATATGAGTCCAGATTTCGTCGCATTCATATTGAGAAAGTCCTAGATCTTTTATTAAGTAGTCGTTTACGCTTTGGGCGTGTTCGGCCATGTCTTCTAATAGGTGGCCTATGGTGTCTCTGTGGTGGCCGGTTAGGCGTTCTATGCTTCGGATGCCATTTTTTTCGACTAGGTGTTTGCATATGGTTATTATTTGTTGTTGTGTTAGGTGTTTTCGATATAGGGGGGTGTTTTTGGTTTGGGTGAAGTATTTGTTGCAGTGGAGGCATTTGTAGACTTGGTGTCCGGCTCGGTTTTTTCCGTGTTTGATGATGTTTTTTTC
>JAISPR010000158.1 GCA_031274765.1 Nitrososphaerota archaeon
GATGTGAATGAGATGATTTGTAGTGTTGTTGGTATGATTAGTGCGATTAAGAGAATTATCGCGATCAAAGATTTAGTTTTTTGCAATTTTTTTTACTCCTTAATTTTGACAAATATCGGAATTAAAAAAGCAATATATATAATTTATGGTAAATACAAAACGCTTTCACCAGACAAATACGTAACATGTAAACAGAAGCAATAAACCGATAAAAACACAACCAGGCATAAACAACCCCAACAAAGAAAAGAACCCCAAAAACCCAAATCCCGCCCCCCAAAAAAAACCAACCCACCCCAAAAAAACCAACCAACACCTTATACCCCAACAAACGCTAAACCCAAAACACACAACCAAAAACAACCCAAAACCAACAAAACAAACACCAAAACACCTGCCCCCCACAAACAAAACAAACACCAAACCACAATTAACAACCAACACCCACCAGAAAACAAGACCCATTTCTCTACAGACAACCTCCGAAAACCCATTTCAGAAAACCAAACAATATTGCTGCGCGGTTTTTAGCAGACGATTTTTGGAAAAATATAGGTTCTCGGCGGTCGCCTACAGATCCAACAAAAATAAAAAATCAAACTACACAAAAATCAAAAAACAACAGCACTAAACACTCCAATAATGACCCTTTATACATGCTATAAGTTGGGTCTTGCAAATTTTATGAGATTACACAGTCGGAAATACACCATTCTCAAACAAACCACCCACCAACAACCAAACAACAACCCACCACTCCAATTTATGCATCGTAGTCCATAAACCCCAAACAAACCCCTACACACACCCTAACAAAACCCAAACCCAAACCCAAACCAAAAAACAGAACACCTGTTCTACCAATTAGACCCCCACCAAACCCTCAACCACAAAAACAAACACACCCCACAACCCCTGTTCTACCAACTGAACACCAACACAACCACAACACACAAACAACCCAAAGCTCAAAATAAACTTAGTAAACTTTATTATTGTACCGCCCTGTGATAAAGTATAATTAAAAAGGGGATAAGATGACAAAACCCGCTGGACTTGAAAAAAGCAAACTAGAAGGTTATGACTCCCGAGAAAACTGGCCACCCTACACCTATCGGGATTACCCAGACATCAAAGCAGAGACCTATGAAGCATTCATGCAATTTCTAAACACCGAAAACACCTCAGGCAAACTCATGGAACTCCAACCCTGGGTCTCAGTCTGTGATTCCCGGTGCGCCTTTTGCTACTTCCCAACCACCGCATCAAGCAAAGTGCAAATAGAACCCTACTTAGACCTACTCAAAAAAGAACTCGCTATGTATGCAAAAACAAAATACATCAAAACCAGCTACTTTGACGAAATTGTTCTTGGAGGAGGGACACCTAGCGTTCTTAGTGCAGAACAAATAATCGACCTTATTGATTTTTGTAAAGCAAATTTCAACACCAGTGAAGAATACTTTATCAAAATAACTGGCTCATCAAAAACTTTGGCCCTAAAAAAAATCGACCAATTAGCCCAATATGGTGTCTACCAAATGGACATGGGAGCTCAAACGTTTGATGACAAATTACGCCATGCACTCTGCTTACCAGACAGTGCTGCAGATGTGGAAAAAGCAATCAAACATGCAAGAAAACTAGGCCTTGTTGTATGTGTAGATTTAATGTACAATCTCCCCGGTCAAACAATGGAGAGTTGGGAGGCTACACTTAAAAAATCCATTGAACTTGACGCAGAAATCGATGCCTATTCGCTACACGTTGACCCAGGTACACTGCTTGAGAAAATGATTAAAAATGGTCAGTCACCTCCACCCGGTGATGCAGAATGTGAAAAAGAGATGTATTTAAAGGCCTACGAGATGCTCACAGAAGCAGGCTACAAAGCGGTGGGGCATGATCGCTATAGCCGGGTTGAGTGGCATATGCGTGAGAACTGTCTCAATGGTTGGCCCTGGGGGGGCATTTTAACCACGGGGGCAGGATGTTTTATGGGTTATCTTCAAAAGTTTTCCTACTCAAACATAGAAGATATCAATGAGTATATGGATACGGTTCGGTTGGGCAAGTTGCCTATCTGTCGGCTCTCAGAATCCACCATGGAGGATATGATGCGCCGCACTATGACCCGGCTCTATCTCCGATTGCCTGTTAACAAGCAAGAGTTTCAAGAAAAGTTTAACACCACGCCCGAAAAAGTTTTTCCCGCACAGATAGAAAAACTCAAAGCTCAAGACTTAATTGAAAGCGATGATCAAGAAATTCGATTAACTAAGAAAGGAGAACTTTGGAAAGGTAATATTGTTTGGGAATTTGCACCCAACCCCCCCACCTAACTTTTTTCTTTGTCAAAAATTCTACACAACATCAAGATTTAAACAACATCACGCACAAATTTAAAACACCCAGCGCATTTAAAACCTATTCAACCCTAACAACAAACCATCACAACCACATAGACAACCTAACATCACCGGCTTGATAAAAACCGCGTCTATCCTCCTTCCACAGACCCCACAAAAACCAAAGCACAACACACCAACATTATTGCCAGATAAACCATTTGAATATTTTCCAAACTACCTCATCAGCTAGCGTTTGAGGATATCTTAATATCTCAGATTGTGTGCACTGCGGCACAAGTCAAATGCAACAACAGAATAGAAATCAATGGTCCAATCTAGTAAACTCTTTGAGAGCAAAAGAGAACCGATTTTCGGTTTGTTTACATCAAATAGGTTTATTTTTCAGACAAATGTGTTGACAAATCGTGTCAGGTAGAGAAGTATCAGAGGGTTATCTTTGGGTTGTTTTACAAATGTGTATATGCTTGCATTTGTAGGAGGTTTTGAATTATGTTACACTGTCAGATATACGTGCTTAGACTACCATAATCTGTGTAGAGATTTAACTGTTGAACTATTGGAAACCTAAATATTTAGTAGGGTAGAATTTTGAGGTGATAAAAAGAAAGGGTGGGGTTAGTATCCAGCATGCTTTTGAGGCTGGAGACCATACCAAGTCATAACTTTAGCAAGAATCGGAACAATCACACCTAAAGCAATACTTGGCACAAAATTAATCAATAT
>JAISPR010000088.1 GCA_031274765.1 Nitrososphaerota archaeon
TTTGCATGGGAGGTTTCTCGTAATGCTAATTCCAAGACTGTTAACTGGCATTTTACGACTGAGAATGCGAGAGGGAAACTGAGGTTTTTATATCCTAAAATTTAATTGTGTCAGTGTACTACCAACCGACTAAATCCTATACGTGCCAATCAGTATGGTCTTTTGCTATTTTAGGTGGTGCACTTGATATTTCTTCTTTAAATCTCTAAATTCCCGCAAAATTTATACACCGGTGTGGGAACTATTTGATAGATGCGTTTGGTTTTTAAAACGTCTCAAAGTAACGTTTAGTGATTAAATAAAACATGTGTATAATTCAGATTTAATTATACATAGGTCATATTGTTTAAGGTGTATTTTGCAGGTATTTTTATAATTCCGATTATTTTTATGGATTTCCATTAACCTGTGTATAATAAATCCGGGAAATTAGGTAAATCTGTTAATTTTCAAATATGTTCCAAACAACGTATGTCGCAAAGGAGGGCTTTTGTTATTTTAGGTGGGTATGCTCACCATTTCTTCTCTAAACCGTATGTTCGCCATTATGCCCCATACAACACTACAGTAACAAAACTTACTGACCTACCCACCTAATTTGACGAAGAACCAAAGAGTTTATTGGCCTACTATCTGTTTTAACAAAGAGCCAAACAACTCTCACAAAATACAAATCCAACCAAACCTTCCACACAACACACCACAAATAATCTTTCCCAAAATCACAAACACCAAACCAAACAACCAACAAACAACAAACGTTGCTCAATAACAAATCCTAATCACCCAACACCACACCATTTCAAAAAATTCTACCAACACCTATAAACACACCACAAGATAACCTACAAGAGCACAGCGCCACTCGCGCCAGCTGACGGAGAAACCTCAACAAATGTTGAGTAAACTAAACCTCAAATTCCAACTAAACAAAACCTACCCTCTCATAGCCCTCCTCATTGGTACCCTACTCATCTCTCTTCCCATGGGACCCTACCAAACTCTAGACACTCAACTCGAATACAACACCACCCGCGGTATACTCCGCTGGGGTTACCCCTACCTAGACCGTTTCGGTCCTCCCAACATCGACAGCTACGGCGACCTTTTCAACATGCCGCCACTAGGCTTCTACACCCAAGCCCTACATCAAACTTTATTTGGAACCCAACTCGAAACCGGTATCGCTCTCATAACACTACTGGGTTTAGGATGCATCATACTAGTCTATCTTATCGGAAAAAAATTCCATGGCCCAACTACCGGACTCATCGCAGCTGCCTTCTTCGCTCTAACCCCTTGGCAGCTAATCATGACCCGCGCCTACCTAATCGATACTCAATGTCTCCTACTAAGTCTAGCATACCTATACACCGGTATCATAGCAATCCAAAAAAACTCTCTAAAACTCACAACCTTCACTGGCCTTCTCTTTGCGGCTGCCCTCCTTACCAAACAATTCGCCGTTTTTATGCTCATTCCGCTAGCAATCCTCTACATCCACCATCACCTCAAACAACACAGCCAATCTCCTCCAAAAAACAAAAAATTAATTTTTTCTCAACTCACTCTTTTTGCTTTTCCAGTAGCTATAACTCATTTTATATGGTATAACCTCATCATGCACAAAGAACTCCTCTACCTCTTTAACCACAACGATTTTCGTGACTACAACTTTTCAACCTACACCCCTACCTACGCGTTTGTCACTGACTTTCTAACAAGCTATGGTCTAGGTATGTTTTTCTGTATAACTCTCATAATTTCCCTATTTGCTACCCTGATTTTTTGGCGCTATCTACCTAAACAAACGGTTCTTTTTGACACTATATGTTTAATCACCCTTGGATTTATCCTGGGCCTTGTGCTCTACTTAGCTGTAAATCTAAACCTTAAAGCTCCCTACACTAGTGCCATCAAATATCTATATCACGCTCTGCCTCTATTTAGTATAGCTGCTGCCTCTTTAGTTGTCAAGGCTTCATTGTTGTTTAGACGTTCTACACAAAACTCAAAATTTCGTCGGGGGTTGTTTCTTGTAGTAGTCATGTCTGTCGGGGTTCTTTTAGCGGCATCTTTGCTTGCTAATATGGTTGTTGCTCAACAATTATCCACTACCTCTTATTTGATTTTTCGTGTTCAGCCTCATCTTGATGTGGGTTACTCTTTCTATGTTCTCAATCCGCCCTCCCTTGGGGATCCTATTTTGTTGATGCAATTTGTGGGTTTTTTAGTTATTTTATCAGGTTTTGTATGGTATAGCCGTCATTTTATAACCAAGCAGCTGCAGGAAATCAAATTTTGGTTCAAATCAAAACAATATGGTTGTTAACCTGCTTTTTTGTGGTGTATGTTGGAAATGGCTTTTCGTCATTTTAGGTGGGTGCGCTCATCCTTCCTTCTTTAAGCTTGTTTATGTTCTCCCTTATGTTCCATACAACATTATACTGCAACGGAACTTATTGGTTCTACCTGCCTGTTTTGATGGAGAACCGAGTTTTAAAATGTTAAACTGGATATTATCAAGCTTACAGAGTTAAGAATTAATTTATGATGCAATACATAATGCTGACTTTTTAATTTTAAACTGTTCTACGCTATAATTGTCAAAAAAAACACATACATTAATTAATGCTCTTGTGAGGAATAGGAACAAATTAACATGTGCCCAGGTCGTTTGATACTTTGCTTCCTGCCAAGAAAAAAAACACACCTTTGACTTTTGAAACATCAGCAGCTAAAAAATTAAAAACCTTTCCACACCCCCAAACAACTCCTCTCACAGCACTCCACTCGTTTGTCCAAAAAATAGCAAACCCCCTTGAAAAACAAGAAACCGACTATTTTTCTTCACCCATTTCCATTAAAAACACAAAAAACTCTATTTTTCAGACCGCCGCCCACCCCAAAAAACCCTCCCCACTTCAATATATCACAAAACTCTATTCTTCTTGGAAAAACTCAAACAAACAAACTCCTTCTGCACCCTTTAACCCAATCAACTATACTCTTCAATATGGCTACACAGCCCAAACTCCTACCCCAGAAATTACCTTTTACCCTACGGTTTGCCCCAACACTTATACTACCCCTACAGCTACTTACAGTGCCATTCTCGAAGAAAAAACAGCGCTATTCCTTAATGAGCCAAAGTTTAGAACGCTCTGTGACGTACCCACACGCTACAAAGATTTTCCTACTCTATCCGCAAGTCCTATAATATCTGAACCCATCGACAAAATTAAAAAACCCCTAAGATATAAAAAACACCCCCCCTCACACTCAAATAGCCGCTTAACCTCAAATAAAACCCACCTGTTTTCCCAACCACCCAAGAGCTTCTCATTTTATTTCATCCTGCCCGACAAGTTATCGATAGACGACCTGGGTGTATTCCCAACTAAACAATACTTAGCTTTTGAGCTCCTCTCCTTTTCTCCTTCAACACAACCTTCACATCAAACCGACATTATCCCCCAAGTCTCGCCAAAATCCTTCCTATTGAACAGAACCCTCAATATATCCCCCAAAACAGCCCATCACCTTCCAACCAACCAGTTAAACCCCTCCATCGGAAGCGATAAACATGGAAAGCATCCTTGAATACTTACACTTAGGTGTAAAAACCAATCCTGACAGATGTGTATTCAATTTCTTAGATTGCAGCAAAGAACCCTTTGCTATGCACCCCATCAGTATGCGACAACTATATGACAAATCCTGCGACATGGCCACAACCCTAAAACAAAAAGGCGCAAAAAAAGGCGACCGCGCCATTATATTTTCCATGCAAGACGCAGGAACAATATATGCAATATTGGGATGCATAATAGAAGGGGTAATATTTACTGTAATTCCCCCACCCATAGACGACGCCAAACTAGCCCGATTCATCTCAGTACTCAAATCCTGCCGCCCAAAATTTTTAATATCCAACTATGGTTTAGAACAAGAATCAAAAAACAACATCAAAAAAACTCTGCTAAAAAAAACCTTCCTACACGTTATAACCCTGAGACGCATATACACCGACCAAATGATCAAACACAAAAAAGAACAAACCCTAAAAGCCCTCCAAAGAGACGACCTAATATATCTACAATACACCTCAGGATCAACCGCTGAACCAAAAGGTGTTATGGTCACCAATGACAACCTCATGAGCTGCATTGCCAGCTGCAAAGAAGTCTTCGATTTCACACAAGGTAATAACATCGTATCTTGGGTTCCTTTTTATCACAACATCGGATTACTAATAACCATATTTCTCGCCATCGTAGCAAAACACGGCACATCCTATTTCATACCCACCCTCCAATTTTTACAAAAACCAACCACTTGGATAAAAGCAATGTCAGACTTTAAAATCAACATAACCGTAGCCCCCAACTCAGCATATGACATATGCACAAAACTCATAACCAAAAAAGACGCCAAAAAATACGACCTATCCCATGTAACCCTACTTGTCAACGGTTCAGAATTTGTATTCTCCCACACTATCGAGCAATTCTGCGAACTATTTAGCCTCCCAAAAAAAGCCTTCACAGCCGGCTACGGCCTATCTGAATGCGTCTGCGTAGCCTCCCTCTCCCCCCTTTCCTATAAATACCAAAAAATAGACCTCCAAGCATACCTCGATGGACGTTTCCACCCAACACAAAACCAAAACCACAAAATAGTCGTCAGCTTAGGTCAACCCCTAAACGGCCTAAAGGTTTTGGCCGTAAAAGAAAACGGCTCCCTCTGTGACGAAAATGAAATCGGAGAAATATACATCCAAGGCAAAAGCATCTGCCAAGGCTACTGGAAAAACCCCAAGGAAACAAAACGCTTCTACACAACCATTAACAACCACACCGGATACTTTTATCGCACAGGCGACATGGGCGTAATCTTTGAGGGTGAACTCTACCTCACCGGCCGCCTAAAAGAAATGCTAATTATCAATGGCAAAAACATTTTCCCAAATGACGTTGCCCTGTTGCTCCAACAACGATGCCCTACCCTACCAAAAGAAGCCCTAAGCGTCTTTTCTATACAAACCAACAACAAAGAAGAACCCATTCTTTGTATAGAAAGCAGCACTCTCCCATTTGCCTCCATAGCCCGTGACATTAACCACGCCGTCGCGCAAACCTATAACTTTTCATTTAGCGACATAGTGTTTGTCCAAAAAAACACTCTGCCCCGCACAGACAACCGAAAAATCAAAACAAACGCCACCAAACGACTCTACGAACAAAACAAACTTCCCATACTATACAGCACAAAAACCTTCCAACACAAAAAAGAAAACCCCCAAACCATAGATAACCCAACAACCAAACTATCCCAAACCGCTTCCATCGAAGAAATAACCCACTGCATAAGAAACATATTCCAAAGTTTTATCGGCCACGACAACTTTGATAACAACACCCTTTTCACCGATTTAGGTACTGATTCGCTAACCGTTATTGCGATGCTAAACAAACTAGAAAACCAAACTGGCACAAAAATAGACATCCGACAAATCGTTAGCACCCTAACCGTAAACGACCTATCCCAGTATATCCACTGTATTTTGCGAGGCGCAAAACAAACCCCCATTGATTTAATTGCTGAATGCACCCTGCCTTTTGATATTTATCCCCCACAAAAATATACCCACCAACCCGAACAATGCCGCCATATTTTTCTCACAGGGAGCACCGGCTTTTTGGGGGCTCACCTTATCTGTTCATTGCTCAAACAAGCTAATGATGAAAACCTTACCCTCTACTGCCATGTTAGAGCTGAAAATCAACAAAAAGCCCTAGACCGCATCATTTCTAACATGAAATTTTTCCACTGCTGGGAAGAAACCTTCCAAGACAAAATCGTAGCCATACCTGGAGATTTAAAAAAGCCTAATCTGGGGATTGAAAATAACCTCTACCATACCCTTTGCAATACTGTTGATGCGGTGTATCACAATGGAGCAGTATTAAATTTTTTGTTTTCCTACAATCATTTAAAACAAGCAAATGTAGTTGGCACTCTTGAGTGTTTGCGGTTTGCTTGCCAGGGTCATCCCAAGTATTTCCACTATGTTTCTTCTTATAGTGTTTATGACAATCCTAGTCATTTCGGTAAAGTGGTCTTAGAGTCTGATTCTTTGTTATCGCCTGAGGGGTATTTTTTGGGTTATTCTGAAACTAAGTGGGTGGCTGAAAAACTTGTGTTAGAGGCAAAGGCTCGTGGTTTGCGTATTACTATATATCGTCCTGGTGAAATTACAGCTTCTTTGAAGGCGGGTGTTTGGAAATTAGATGATATGGTTAGTCGGATTATTGTGGGATGTATTCAGATGCGAGCGGTACCCACGGTTGATATTTGTTTGCCGCTTACGCCTGTGGATTATGTAAGTGAGGCTATTATTTGTCTTTCTCGTCAAACAAAGGCAGTGGGTAAATGTTTTAATCTTGTCAATAAGTATACCACTGATGTTGGAGTTTTGGGGGGATTTATTAAAAAGGCGGGGTATGAGTTAGAGGTTTTGCCGTATGCTGAATGGACTACGCGATTGGTTGCGTGTTCTTTTGAGGAAAATGTTTTGAGTGTTTTATCTCGTTTGTTTGTTGACAAACGGCGGGCCGGTGAGGGTTTAATTGAGCGGTATGGTCACAGGCAAGCTCGGATTGATACTTCAAATGCTGATGCGTTGCTTGCTGGTAGTGGAATTAGGTGTCCAGTTTTAGATGAAGTGGTTTTCTCTAAATATTTGGCAATGTTTGCTGAACTGGGTTATATTCCCAGAACTGTTTAATCCTCTATTCTTTGCTTTGTTTGTTGGAGTTAAGAGAAACTTTGGGTGTTGTACTTTGTGTTTTTCTTTTGTTATGTGTTTTGTAGTTCATTTGTTGTAATAATGTGTGTGTGTCAATTATTCTGATGTGGGGGGGCTCTTTTTTGCTTGAACTTACATAGCAGATGGTTTTCTTATTGCTATAAACCTGATGATAGAAAACCTCTGGGTGAATTGGTTTATCTAACACACTAAATGAGGCCAATGGTTTTGACAAACCTTTGCCCTCCAATTTGATTTGGCTCTCTTTTTTTGTCCATATTTCAAAAAATCGGTGCATCCGTATGTTTCCTAAAACTGATAGGATATAGGATGTTTCATTTGTTGAAAAAAAGCGCTTTGCGATTTCTATATTTATGGGTTTAATTAGTTCGATATCTATGCCAACTGGGTTGTCAGCTATTGCGCAGGCGATGTAGTGTCCTGCATGGGAAATGTTGTGATGAATTTGCGGGTTATTTATCAGGTGGGGTTTGCCATAGGAATTGGTGGCAAATTCAAGTTGTTTGTTGCTAAGGCCGGTGGCCCGACATATCTCAATACGGGCTAAAATATCGCCTATCAAAGAGTTTTGTGCATCCAAAAAGAGTTGGTGTTGTTTAATCCGTTCTTGTTTTTCTGGAGCGATTTGGGTGAGTAAAAAATCATATTCTTCTAACGTTAAATCAGGAACCCTTACAAGTATAATAACTTTAAACATGGCTTTCTAAGGAAATAAAACATTTAGTTGTGATGTAAAAGGCTTATCCTATTCTATACACAAGGTAACTCTAATTTTTGGTTTATTGTCATGTTTTTGGTTTGGTTTACAAACGAAAAAGAAAAAGCGTTACTACTCAGTCAATGTCATTAACTTAACACTACAAAGAACATGTCTTGAATGCAGTACTTATGTGAACAGACCGTGGAGTTTTTTCGAGGGTCGATTGATTAAAAAGCCATTCTGTACTATTTTTTCATGAGTAAAAAGCCATGATGGATTCAATTGAGATATTGTTCTTTGTAGTGTTAACACTACAGCGAGCAATACTTCAAATTACATCCATTACAGTGTGTTTTGTCCTGTTTTTGGGATGATTTGTTTTTTGAGTCGTCTGAGGTTTTTCCTATTGTTGGAAGTGTTGGTTGTTTGTATTGGGTGTAGAGTTGTTTGAATCTTTTGGGGGTTATTTTGAATGGTTTGTTGCGTATTTTGTGGTTATGTTGTTTTGTTAGTGTTGTTGTAGGTACCATTTGAGTTGTTTTTGTTTTTGATTTTGGTTATGTGTTTTAATTGGGTTGGGTGGTATTTTTGGAGGTGTTTGTGGGTGCGGTAAAATTATTTATGCAGGTTTAATATTGAATCGTGATATAACTCGAAAAGGGGGAAATAATTTTGGGACAAGACAGCATGCTTTTTTAGTTGTGGGGGGGCTGTCTAAAACTATCACTTTTAGTGTTTTGGTGTAAACGGACGGAGAAAAACAATTGTTTCTTGTTTTTTAAGGCGTTTGTTACCTGATTTCCCGGATTTATTATACACAGGTTGATGGAAATCAACGAAAATAACTGGACTTATAAAAATACCTGTAAAATACGCCTTAAACAATACGACCTATATATAATTAAATTTGAATTATACACATGTTTTGTTTAATCACTAAACGTTGTTTGAGGCGTTTTTTAAAAACCAAATGCATTTATCAAATAGTTCCCACATTTGTGTATAAATTTTGTGGGAATTTAGGTTGTTAGTTTTCGAACAGTTTGATGGGGATTGTGGCTAAGTTTTTGGATGGTTGAATAATGATTAGTAAAATAATTCCAAAAGCAGACTGCGCAAAAACTCCGATAAAATCCACCAACCACTACATACAGCAATAGATAAGGGATATGCACTGTCAGTAGTGTTTAATGGCATTGTTTTTTGACTTTTGTGCAGTCTGAAAGATGAAATAATTTCCGGAAAAAATAATCTGGTTATTCGTCAAATCAGGTGGGGAAAGTCAATAAGTTTCGTTGCGGCATAATGTTGTATGGAGTATAAGGGAGAACATAGGTAAGCTTGAAGAAGGGAGAATGGGTGCACCCACCTAAAATAGCGAAAGGCCAATAATCTTTTGTTCACCTATTAAACCAATTGGTTGTAGGGTTCCTTTATATTTCCATGTGCTAAATTGTTTAGTAGCCAAGCGTTAAACGTTTGTTGCTAAATAACCTTGGAGATTTAAACATGAGGACAAGTAAAACATTTCCCAAACTCTTAGCGATAACGCTTGTTACAATCTTGATTGTGACTTCCACACCCCAACTGACCATCGCCACAGACCCCCTATTAACACTCCCGATTAACCTAATCAAAACAAATAGCTCAGACATAGAAAACGCGGATCTACCTTTTAACGATGTCGTTACGCCGCAGGCAAACTCTGTATACAACAACTTTATAACTTCTCCCGATCAAGACCCTCTGCCTGTTGATGCAATACACATCCAAACAACCACCCAACTTGCCACTCTTGGCGGACCCCAAAGTGCTGACAAATACTATGTCCTTGACAACGACCTCACTCTCATAGACAAATGGATTCCCCTTGACGATTTCAAAGGCACTCTTGATGGCCGCGGCCACAGCATAAACAACTTTTATATCTCACCAAATAACAACCAACCCTCTGCTGGACTATTTGGACACCTCAGCGCTACAACCATAAAAAATATCGGCCTAAACATCGCCTCTACTGGATTACTTGCCGCCACACCTGACACCCCATCCTCTCTGGTTTATATAGGCAGCCTAATCGGCTATATCACAGGCACTGAGAACGTCACTGTAGAGAACTGCTATGTAATCGGTAATATTTCTATCCCAGACATCTCAACCCAAGCCTACACCGGCGGTTTCATCGGCTCAAGCACTGGTAATGTGAGTATGAAAAACTGCTATATCAGGGGCAATATCGCCGCCTCTGCCACAGACTTAATATACGCAGGCGGCTTAATCGGCTCAGCCATCGGCGGAGCAACCATAGAAAACTGCTATATCCAAGGGAATGTTTGTGTTTCTGCTGCCGATTATCTCTGGGCAACCGCAGGCGGCTTAATCGGTTCAGGCAACAATTTGAATGTGAAAAACTGTTATGTTAGAGGTGAAATTTCTACTTCTGCCCTCACATCTGCCCCTTCTTGGCTTATCTCAGGCGGTCTAACCGGCGGCATAGCCGGCTCAGCTAATGGTATAGTTATGGAAAATTGCTATGTTATAGCTAATATCTCTGCTTTTTCTATGTCGGATTCTTCTTGGGCCATAGTAGGCGGTCTAACCGGCGGCCTAGTCGGTTCAGATGATGGTCTGGTTGCGAAGAATTGCTATGTTGTCGCTGAACTTTCTGCCCTCTCAATGTTTTCTGTAGGAATAGCCGGCCGTCTAGTGGGCTGTTTAACTGAGAGCATATTTGAGAGCATATTTGAAAATATATTTGAAACCGGAGATTTATTAACTCTAAGTATCAAAAGTCATAGTTGCTACTATCTTTCCACTCAAACACTCACCGGTAACACCTTAAACTTTCAAGGGACCTCCCTCACACCTACACAGATGAGCCAACAATCATCCTTTATCGGCTGGGACTTTGACACGATTTGGATCCTCGACCCAAATGTCAACGAGGGTTATCCACATCTTGGTGTTTTCAGTAACTCTGAGATTGAAATTGAACATATCTGGACCATAAAAGCAGTTATCGATCCAACGTGTGAGGCACAAGGTTACACTATTTATGAATGTGCCAAATGCGGCACAACCAAAAAAGATACTTATCTACCTGCAACTGGTCACACTATAGGCGAGGGTATAGTCACCACTATAGCCACTTGTGAAACAGAAGGTGAACTAACCTACTTTTGTTTATTATGTAGTACAAAAATACGTGCCGAAACAATCTCTATTACTGAACATCTTTTTGACAAAGGTGTATATAGTGTTCCTTTATGTGCGGTAGATGGGTATTGGACATTTACCTGTTTTGTTTGTAACCACATCTATATTGAGGCTGATGAGGGTTCGGCTTTAGCTCATAATTATGTTGGAGTTATTACTACTCCTGCTACCTGTGTGGATGAGGGCCTGTTGACCTATACCTGTTCAACTTGTGACAATAGTTTTACTGAATCCATCGCACCCAGCCATAATTATGTCGCTACTATTACCCCTCCTCTGTCCTGCGAAAACATAGGTTATACAACCTATATTTGCACTGTGTGTTCTGATAGCTATGTAGTTGTTGACTACTATGCGAACATTGAGCATCAATGGGTTCATGAAATCATTGTTCCGGCTACCTGTGAGACTGAAGGTGTAGCAATTAACTATTGTAATGTATGCTCTAAAGGCTCAGACATTTTTATAGTGATTCCTGTTTTGGATCATGTTTGGAGCGTATTTGTTGTTGTTCCGACCTGTACTGAGCCGGGTTATTCTTTGTATGTTTGCGTTAATGATGATGTGCATAGTTATGTTGATGATTTTGTGGATGCATTGGGTCATGATTGGGCTAAGTATGTAATCACTACACAAGCTACCTGTGAAAAAGAAGGTGTTATGGTCTTTTCTTGTTTGCATTGTGGTGCTACATACACCAAGCCAATAGAAAAATTAGTTCATAACTATGTCGACGTGATTATTGTTCCAACTTGTACAAGTCAAGGTTATACCACCCATATCTGTTCTATATGTGGCGATAGTTACCTTGATGATTTTGAGGATACACTTGCTCATGTTTGGCAGATAAAGCAAATTGTTAGCCCCACCTGCACAGAGCAAGGATATACTATTTATGCGTGTTTAGGTTGTGGCGTGACACAGCAGACCCATTATGTGCCTGCATCTGGGCATGTTGAGGGTAGAGGCGTAGTAACAAAAGAGCCCGCATGCGAAAATGGTGTGCTGTCTTTTTTTTGCACTAAATGCAATACACTGATCCGCACACAAATATTGCTTGCTCTTGGGCATATCTGGGATACAGGTATAGTTACTACCCCCGCAACATCTAAAACTTTGGGCGTAATGACCTACACCTGTAGAGTCTGTGGCGAAACACACAACGAAACCATAGCAAAATTACCTTCAACCAATATCCTCCAAGTAAATGGCATTGAAATAGAATATGAACTCATTAACGGTATGGCTGTCTTGAGACCAACACAGGCACAAATGAGTACTATTTTGGGTGGTTTTGGTACAGTGGTGGTTTTTGATTTACGGGGACAGACCTTAGTAGAGCTGTATGTCGGTGCAGACTGGTTTAAAAACGTTGACAAGACTCTTACAATTAAAACTGACGCTGGCGAAGCAAGCGTAAAAACAAAAACGCTTTGGAACAATTCTGGCAAAACTCGCCTAATAACTGTTAGTGACGGCAAACTTGATTTCAAAAACATCTAACCACCCAAATTAGCCACATGCAATACATGTGGAAATTTTTCTATTTTTTGATGCGGATACAATTTGCAAAGAGTTAAATGGTTCCATACAGAAATGAGTCTTGAATATAGAAGCACACGCTTCATTAGTCAAATAAACTTGGAGAAAAAAAAATTGCAACCCACAAAAACCAAAATACTAACAACCCTACTCATAATAACCCTACTCACAACACTCACAACATCACTACTACTATCCCAAAACACAGCCGCACACTCACCCCCTTGGGCCATTCCCACCTACGCCTTTCTTGCTGTTTCACCCAACCCCATCGGCGTCGGCCAATCTGTCAACATAGTCATGTGGGCCGGCCTTGTACTACCCGGTGCCACAGTTGGAAACGAAGTCCGATTCCGCGACTACAAACTAACAATAATACACCCCGACGGACACAACGAAATCCAAACCTGGCCAATCATAATCGACACAACATCCACACAATTCACCCAATACACCCCCAAAGAAATCGGCAACTACACCTTTGTCTTTAGCTACCCAGACCTAAACTACACCTGGAGCGCCTCAGCCACCTACCGAAATGACCTCTTCTTAGGCGCCACAAGCAAAACCATAACCCTAATCGTACAAGAAGAACCCCTACCAAACGCAATAACCAGCTACCCCCTCCCAACAGAATACTGGACCCGCCCCATCGAAGGCCAAAACACCGACTGGTGGGCCATAACATCAAACTGGCTTGGAGAAGCCCACCCAAGCATCGCAAACAACATCCGAGTCCAACCCGACGGCACCGCTCCAAACAGCGCCCACATCATCTGGACAAAACCCATCGACGAAGGCGGAATCGTAGGAGGAACCAACACCGGAGTCGAAGGCAATATGTACTTCTCAGGCCTCGCCTACCAAGCCCGATTCGCCAACCCCATCATAATGAACGGCAAACTCTTCTATGGCCTACCCCTACAAAACACTCCCACAGGTGGAGGCTACAAAGCCATCAACCTACAAACAGGCCAAGACCTATGGTACAGCGACAAAATAGGTGTAAGCGGTAGCGCCGCACCAACCTTTGGCTACCTCTATGACTTTAACAGCGAAAACCAACACGGGGTCATTCCCCCCGGCATGTTATTCACAAACAACTTTGCATCCGGCTACGATCCCCTCACAGGACAACTCAGAATAAACATAACCGGCGTCCCTACCGGCATAGCCGCCACCGGTCCCCACGGAGAAATCCTACGCTACCAACTAAACATTCCAAACCGATGGATAGCTCAATGGAACTCCTCAAAAGTCATCTGGGCCGTTTCAGGCACAGCAGTCGCCCAACCCCCAACAGCAGCCGCAAACCTACCCATCTGCTACGACTGGAATATCACCCTACCCCAAGCCATACCCACCGGCACATCAGCCCAATTCGCAATATACAACGACATACTAGTAGGTAGCACAACCCTTGCATCATTCTCAGGTTTCCAAACCCCCGACCCCTACACCATGTGGGCCATCAGCCTAAAACCCGAAACCCGCGGAACCCTACTTTGGATACAAAACTATACCGCCCCTGAAGGTGTCACTCGCAGGCTCCCAACAGTCGACCCAATAAACCGTGTCATTGTTTTCCGTGACAAGGAGACCATGGTCTTCCAAGGCTACAGTCTAGACACCGGTAAACACCTCTGGACAACCACCCCCATCGAAAACGTTTCTGACTATGAATACTTTGACTCAACCTTTGCCGCACAGCTCTTCATGATTGCCAACGGATGTCTCCATCATGCTGGTATGGGCGGCGTAGTTTATGGGTATGACACCAAAGACGGTTCCCTACTGTGGACAAATGGCAACGATCCTTCAAACCCCAAAAACAGCACCTTCTCAGGTTTCCAAACCGCCTACGGGCACTATCCACAATTCATTACGCTAGTTGCAGATGGGAAAGTTTTTGTTGAATCAGGTGACCACTCTCCCGACTCACCGCTCTGGAAAGGTGCTAAACTCCGTGTCCTCAATGCAACTAATGGTGAAGAAATCTGGAGTATAATGGGCTATGGCGGTTTTCCCGGACGTACTTATGCTGCAGTTGCCGATGGCATCTATGTCTTTAACAATTGCTACAACCACCAACTCACCGCGTTTGGCAAAGGACCAAGCGCGTTAACCGTTGAAGCTCCTATGACCTCAACAGTCCTTGGAAACTCTTTAGTAATCAGAGGATCTGTTATGGATATTTCTGCTGGAACCCAACAAACAGAACAGGTCGTAAGATTCCCTCAAGGTGTTCCGGTAGTTTCTGATGAGAGCCAAGCCACTTGGATGGAATACATCTATATGCAAAAACCTCGTCCAACTAACACCATAGGCGTCCCAGTTACCCTAAGTGTTATCGACGCAAATGACAACTATCGAGAAATTGGCAAAGCAACAACACAAGATGGTTTCTTTAGTTTTAACTGGAAACCCGATATTGAAGGCCCCTATACAATCTATGCAACATTTGAAGGTAGCGAATCATACTGGCCTTCGCATGCAATCTCGTCGTTTGTCGTTGACCCCGCACCAACAACACCCACACCCCAACCCACAACCGCACTACCTCCCCTCGAAACCTATCTCACAGCAGGTGTAGCCGCTATCATCATCACTATAATACTTGTGGCGGTAGTTCTTTTAATGGCAATCAAAAAACGGCCCTAAAACAGAATAACATTCCCTTTTCTTCTTTTTTGTTACCCTTTGGTGAATAGTGTTGTATCCTAGTTTTCGTATTTTAGGTATAACATAAAATTTATGGATGATTCCTGTTCTTTGTTCTTTTTCGAATATTTTTTGAGCGTGATTTAATTTTTAACTGTTTTAGGTTAAACTGCCGAATGTAAGTTAATAAGTTTAGCTACAACAAAAATACACACAACAAATCATGCTGTAAATTCATAAAATATGGCGGTATGAGACCAAACGTTCATCATACACGCATCAAAAACAAAAAACCAACATTAGCTATACGCCTCAAAAGTATGTGCTGAAAAATTAGCGTACACGAAATATTTTAAA
Source organism: Nitrososphaerota archaeon (assembly GCA_031274765.1). GTDB lineage: Archaea > Thermoproteota > Bathyarchaeia > Bathyarchaeales > Bathycorpusculaceae > Bathycorpusculum. The sequence goes on from JAISPR010000088.1 coordinate 15,309, forward strand.
AATGGCTAAACCCACCATGTTGTTTGATATGCGCCATCAGGTTTCCATCCAATGCAAATAGATTTGTGCTTTGTGACTAGAAGAGCTACTTGTTAATATTGTTATTAATCTTATGATTTAATAGAAACAACCAATTTATATAAACATGATTTTTTAGTAAAATATTTTGAATATTTTTATTAGTCTGAACTTTATATACAACATGAGAAATATGTATGGCAAGATTTCTAATAATTTAAATGAAATTTATAATATAAAAAATGAAACTCACATTATTATGTCCAAAAAAATAACGTAAAATATGGGGGGTGTGATTTGTGTGTATATTTAGCCCTCGCAAAGCTTTTTGATACCTCCCATAAATGAGCACAAAACTCTTTGTGGGGATAAAAATCTAAATACACACTGCATCACTTTAATGTGTTAGGAAACTAACACTCTGATTTTTTCTTATACAGTGGTCGTTTTGTATTTATTATCAGCAATGTCACAATGGATCCAAGTAGTACCGCTAAAACCGCTCCTATCCAACCTAAGTCGGACAGGGTCAGACCATCAGCAACAACCCGCGGGGATAAAGGCGCTTGTGTAGGTGAATTTTGGGGATCTGTGCGAGGTAAGGCAATATCTGGTTTAGGTGTTGATTGGGAAGATTTTGTAGCAATAGAACCTGACGTATTATCCGCTACTGTTTGTGTGTTGTTTTGGTTGTTTTCGGGGGGTTGTGTGTTGTTTTGGTTGTTTTCGGGGGGCTGTGTGTTCTCTTTGTCATTTTCGGGGTTTGTTTTTGCAGGAAACTCTTCTTCGTTACCTCTACTCTGGTCATCTGTTTCATTATTTGTGTGGTTATGGTCTTGATCTTTGTAGTGATTTTCGTGGTCATTGTTGCAGGGTTTGCATTCGCAGGGTTTTTTGTTGCATTCGCAGCAGGGTTTGCATTCGCAGGGTTTTTTGTTGCATTCGCAGCAGGGTTTGAATTCGCAGGGTTGTTTGTTGCATTCGCAGCT
>JAISPR010000086.1 GCA_031274765.1 Nitrososphaerota archaeon
TGTTGAGCAGAGTGGTAAGAGGTATTTGTGTGCGCTGCCAAAGAAGACCGAAGACATCTTGGAGGTATTCAAAGACCTAATAACCATAACCTAGGTGTAAAACCGATAAGTTCCGGTAATAATATAAACTTTAACACCCAAACACATCAAACAACTAACAGCTAACGAACCTAAACAGGCCCACAAAAAATCAATCGCAATAAAAGAAATAGTGTTGTATTTTTATTTTCAGATTTGGAAATAGCCTCTGTTTTTTAATTCTTTGATGGCTTCTTTTATTTCTGTTTTAGAATATTTATCGCCTTTAATTCGGAGGACATTGTTTAAAATGTTCTCTTTATCAGCGTGGGGAATTGCCCTTTGGATATAAAGAGTTGTTGCAAGGAGTTCTAACTCAGACGGATTTTTTGAACAGAAATGAGTAATTATTTCTTGAATTGATGAGTTAACAGGAGGTATATCCAGAGAGTCATCAACAGAAAGCATGTGACCGTGTGCTGTAAAATCTATATTTAAATCCCCTCGATTGTAACGATAGCGTATCTCAGAGTCCAACTTTGCACTGTAAGGTCCATAGAAGTGAATACTGTAGTCAAATCCTAAGTCTTCGCCAGTTTCTTGGATTAAGTAAATGACTTTTTGTACTACTTTCTTACAAGGTATACCTGTGGAGTCTTTAATGCTTTTTATTACACTTAACACATTACCCATATTGTCATACTCCTATTTTTGTGTACTCTGCATTTTTCTCGGAAATCCAACGTTTAATCTCACCGGTACGAGAACCAGCGACATATATTCTACAGATATAAATTTTTTCAATAATCCCTTTCAAAATCAAAGAACAATCCATAACGTTCTTTGTTTCGCCAGTTTGTTTATCTATAACTTTTATTTCGCGTCCGCTATCATCTTCTAAAGAGTAAATAGTGGGCAATAGTTCATGGGCTCTTTTATCAACTTCATCAAATTGAAATTCAGTATTTTTGAACTCTCGTTGAACCTGATCATATAGACTTTTTATAAACATTTTTCCTTCGCGTGTTGCATGTGCTTGTGTTTCACAAACACACGTCATAACTTTCCGAGTGAGATATTGTTGAGTGTATACCGTGTTAGCTTTTCTCATTTCATTTATAACCCGAATGTCATCCCACTCAAGATACTCATTGACATTTTCAGGGTATTTACCTTTGGCAGAATGTCTTTTAGGCATTTGACGAGAAGTCTATCCAAATATCGACGTGTTTTATGGAAATAAACTTGTATAAACATAAAATAGCGATCAAGGACAAACTCTTCAAATGCTTGAACTCCTCCGCTACTTATTGCTAATGATATACTGTTGTTATTTTTGTTTTTATGTGCTCTTAGAGTCGATACAAATCTATCTAAATCATATTTACCATATGTTACACCACAATATAGTGAATCTCTGAGCAAATAGTCCATTTTGTCGCAATCTAACTCGCCATCCATAAACTCTTTTAGAAAAAGAAAATCAGGCCAAAGGTATTCGTCTTTATCTATACTAGGTTTTTTACCGTATATCATCCAGATTAATTGTGGTGTAATGGCTTGTATTTTATATTTTTTACTTAATTCGTCAGGTGAAACCTGTAGTTTGTTTGCAAGCTTTTTTTGTAATTTTTCACCTATTTCTTTGATGTGTTTTGCTATTTCGGTCTCTTCAATAATTTTTTTCGTGTAATCTTCGTGTCTAAAATTTGTGGGAAACAATTCTTCTGCTGCATGCGAGAATGGTGCATAACCTAAATCATGCGTAAGCGCAATTAACCGCAATATTTGACGATACCATTTTATTACAGCAACATTTTCTTTAGGATCATCTCTAAATAATTTCTTCGACTTGGAAACTACCGAATCAAACGTGCGAGTAACTAAATGCATTACACCTATTGAATGCCCAAAACGAGTATGCTCTGATCCATGGTAAATAAGATATGTTGTCGCAAGCTGGCGTATATTTCTAAGCCGTTGAAAAGGCGCAGAATCCACTATTTTTTGTTCATCTTCACTTATAGTGATAAATCCATGAATTGGATCACGAAATTGCGGCATTCACACCAGTTATTAAATGTATGCTTCTGGGAGTTAAATACGTTACTTTTCAGTGAATTGAGTTGTATAGTTTGTATCTTGCCCTAAAAAATCGCGGAATAATTTTTGAGGCTTCATGCTAAACACTAAACAAAAATGCGTTCCAATCGGTTAATGAACATTGCAAATTTTAGATATATTGTTAGCTTAGCTTGTTGGTTATTATGTTAACATCATTAATTTTGACTTTTTTCCATAGGAAAAATAAATTATGCATAGCTATTACACGTGTCAGATGTGATGTTTATTTTATAGGTGAAAGATGCATACAGAAATAAAATTACGTTTGTGCATGTCCATATTATACTCTGTTCTCTTGGCTATGTTTTAACTATGGTCAGATTATTGTTGGTGTGCATCAATGATATAGTCGACCTAAAACGATTAACTCACTGTATCGTTTGCTAAAACAATGTCACTTCCTGTAAGCGGTAAAGTCTTCGGCCATCATTTGCCCCCACTCGAGCACGCCCCACCATACATTTGCGCAACATTAAACCAAGCTTAGTTCTGTTCCAATATTTGTCAAACTCTTCTCGGGTAGCAAAGTTTTGTAATGAGTGTTGCCATAGTACTTCATGGATTTGAGCAGTCGTAACTTGAATATGACCCATATCACGAAGTTTACTCAAAACGGCTTTTAGATCTGGCGGGTCAGTTAAACCCCGATTTTGTTGTTGTATTTTCTTAGCAGCTATTCGTCCACTCTTAGTCAGATAATAAAAAAGATAGCCTGATCCCCTTGGATCTGGTAAAACAAAATCTTGCACAACTAACAAGGGTTTAAGAAAACCTCTTTTAACTAGCCGGTAAATGGAGCATCGGCATCTTTTCTCTTCCATATACTCTGATTGATATTTTTTGGGCAGGGAACTATAGTCTATTTTAAACTCGTTGTATATGCCCAACCAAAGAAGAGTAGCATGACCTGGCAGGTTATCCCTTTTTAGCATTAGTAAGAGAATCCTTTTCTCCCGCTTACCAAGTCTATTCGTTGAACCAAATGACTTCTTTGTTGCTAACATCATAAACCCCTAAGAGTTTGCAATATCCAAAGAAAAATATAAACCCCAACCTACAACAGAACAACAAAAAACATATCAACAAATACCAACCGATAGTTACCAAATATTTTCCAGTCCATTCAAATATTTTTACTTATAATGGTGATGTTCTAAATTTGTATTTTTTAGAAAAACATCCACCAACACGTGTACAAAAAAGAGTCGCATACAGTTTTAGTCAAGACAGTTCACTGAAAACCTCAACAACCAACAAACACAACAAACACAAATGTGCCCCCACTAAAACCAAACGCCCCGAAGTATAAAAAATGGGTGACAAAATATGAGAAATGTTTTTGCACATAATATTTTTCAGTAAAAAGACGGGGAACGAGTTTAAAAGCTTCAAAGATATGTCTATGTGTGTGGTACAAAAGTCTGTGTCCCCAGCGGGTTGCGGGGTCTCCAGAAGAGGCAACGTCCGTGCTATAACGGCACACGGCACCTACACTTTTTCATCTGAAGATTTTCTCCAGAAATAGTTTAAAAACTTCAAGACAGATACCTGTTAATGTATGGTACCCAAGTCCGTGCTGTCGAGCGGGGTACGGGGTCGCCAGAGGCGGCAACGTCCGCGAACCAATCTAAGACACACGACACCTACACCTTTTCATCTGGAGAATTTCTCCAGAAATAGTTTATAAGCTTCAAAGACAATATTTATAATTGTATGGTACAAAAGTTCGTGGGCTCAGCGGGGTACGGGGTCGCCAGAGGCGGCAACGTCCGTGTTATAACAGCTCACGGCACCTACAATTATTCTCCATTTACCCAAAAATAAGCCTTTGGCAACTGTTTAGCCTGCCTATTTAGTTTACGAGCATCAAAAGGCAAGGGGCTTAACACTTTAACCTCTCTATTTTCAAGCATAGTTTTCACCATACCAGCAATGACATCAGCTATTTGAATAGATTTAGACTCATGAGAGTACAAACTTGCAAACAAGGGCATATAGCTTTCAAAATAATCAGCCCCCTGTTTAGCTAAAGTCTTAACCAACAACCGCACCACTTTATCAGGCGTTAAAGGTGTAAAATCATCATCACAATGAATAGCAACCCCATTTATCGCCCTAAAAAACCGTTGCTTTAAATTTGCTCTAAAATCAGCCGCAAGAGGAACACTCTCAAACCCTGAAAAACAACCCTCCACAAGATTAGTAAAAACAGTCTCCATTTTTCCCTTGCGGTCAATGAAAACATTTGTCTTTAACACCAAAAGACAATCACAACAAACCGCCAAAACCAACTCAAAATTATCCAACAACCGCTGACGATAACTCTGCCCAAGCTTATTCCAATGAAACTCATTCTGCCTCACATCCTTTGGTAACTTTAAATGCTTCTCTAACCAGACATACGCCCCCTCACAATCAGGAATAGAGCAAATAACCATAACGGTATTGATGTTATCTTGACAACCACTTGTATCAATCCCCGCTGTTGGTTGCTTAGAAATATTTGGTAAAAGAAAAACTTCCTCACCAACAGTTATTTTTCTGATTTTATGACCATTATACCCGTTAACACCTTTAGCTATCCAACCAGTGTCTGCTCGATAGACCTCACTAGCTGCAAGAGTTTTAAAGGCCGGATCTAAAGCGTTTAAAAGTGACTCATAAGAGGTTTGGGCATTGCAGGTTTTTCTGTGAAAATCCGCAGGCCTTACCAGTGTAGGTGCTAATCTAAAGGTTTCTTCACCATACTGAAAACTAGTGCCTTGGTAGGCTTTTTCAATAATATCTATAAAAATGTCCATACCCTTTGTGTCTTTCTTTTTGTCTACCAAGTCACATTCAGCCTACACACAGAAAGCTACGGTTTAAAATAAAAAACTTACCACTAACCTGACGTTTTTGTGATATTTTTTAAATTTTTTTTTACTTGTTTAGTTTTTGTCAACAGATTATATCCGACTGAATTATGAACAGTTAGCGCGTACAAGAGTATAGCTCACGTAATTAGCATACATATTAACAAAAGCATTTTCTGCTAATCTTTGCTAATCCAACGAGCAAATTGTTACGACAAAAATAGGACTAATGTCGCAAGAAATGTCGCAAGAAAAATGGTGTGTCTGTTCTTTTAACAATGACCGTTTATGCATTTTATATAAAAAGTGAAAATGGTTGCAACAAAACTGTTTTTCTTGGCCTTTTAAATTCACAGAACTTATACTTTTACAGAACTTAGGTTTAGACTATGAGTAATAAAAATTCAAATTCACCATCATCAAACAGTAAAAACAGACTACACGTACTAGGGATAGATGCAGAAATAGATCCCTGTATTGGTCAAAAACAAAAACGAGGCATTTATTCCCACGACAGAATTCACAGCTTAGTTATGGGTTTTCCAGGATGTGGCAAAACCCGCTTCCTTCTATCCATGATAAAACAGCATATTGACCATAACGAGGGTTTTATGGTCATAGATTCACACAGTGACCTAACGCAACTCGTCCTATCACATATTCCACCTGAGCAATGGAATAGGGTTGTTTACATTAATCCTTGGTCAGCATTCCAAAACAAATTTGGCAATCGGGTGGTTCAAATTAACTTTTTAGAACACCAAAACCCGCATCAACGTGACGTAGTAGCCCGTATGTTCATGGATACTCTTGAAAAATTCTATGATAAATGGTGGGGCCCACGCCTAGACATGATACTACTAAATGCTCTGTATTTGCTTATGGAGAAAGAAAACCCCAAACTCCCCGACCTCTACAAAGTACTATCCGATAAAACCTTCCGCAACCTACTCATCACAAGATGTAGTGATCAAAGTGTGCGGTTGTTTTGGGAAAAACAATACGACAAAATGCCACAAGATGCCTCAATAGCCGTTCTAACCAAACTATACCGTCTTGTCCAAGAGAGGATTTTGGTGCCGATTTTTATGGCAGCCAAAAGCAGCATAAACCTCCGAGAGGCCATGGATGAGAAAAAAATAATCATCGTAAACCTCCTCGAAGGAAAAATAACAACAGATATGGCCAACTTTTTAGGCAGCCTCATACTCTCATCCGTGTACAATACGGGCATGTCCCGCGAAGACCTTCCCGAAGAAAAACGCGAACCATTCTACGGCTACGTAGATGAAGCCTACCGTTACGCTACCAAAAGCATCTCTGAAACCCTCCAATCACTGCGAAAATTCAAGGTTTTCATAACACTGGCAAGTCAATACATTACACAATACCGTAAAGATATACAAGATGCTATTACCCAAACCTGTGAAACCATAATATCTTTTCGAGTAGGCGAAGACACAGCCCGAACTCTTGAGAAATTCTATCCCAAACAATACGGCTACCAAACGCTGATGAACCTGCATAGATACCTATTCTTTGTTTCAACTCCGTTCTGTGGCAACAGAGAATATCAAGTCCTAGAAACCATTGACCACAAAATGGGCCATAGCAATCCTGAAGAGGTAATTCACTATAGTCTTGAAAAATACGGTCGTCAAGTCGATGTTGATGAGTTGATGGATCAGGTAAAGGGTAGGTCGGTGCAGGAAGAGTTTTTAGACTGGCCCATAAACCCAGCCGAATGGCTCATACTTCTCACCATAAGACAACACGGCGGAACCATAACCGAAGAAACCCTAAAAGAACAACTCCTCTACAACCCAACAAACCCCAAACCATACACCCTAACCGAAACAACCCTAACAACAGCCCTGAAAAACCTCACAATTGACACAGCAAAAAGAGACCCATGGCTAACCTGCAAAGAAACAACCCAACAACCACAGCAAGAATGCACAGAATTTCAGCCAAATGACAAAGTAGAAGTAAAAACCAAAGAGGTACGCTCACGGCTTTGGTGTTTAGCTTTAAGTGACAAAAAAGTCAAAGCGTTGCTGGCTCCGAGTTTTTGTGGTGAAAAGTCAGGCGGGGTAAAACATATTCAAACAATCATCGCCCAATGTAAATCATACTGGTTAAACGGTTGGATAACTCAAATAGATACAGGCGAAACAGAAAAAAGCTTAGCTGACATCTACGTCACTCCCACCCAACCCACCGCCTCAACTGAAGAATCAAAGAAAGGCTACATCAACCAGACCAATTGGAGTTATCCGCAGAGTTTTGCAGTAGAAGTAGAAACCTACCCATCAAAACACTACGACCGCCTAAAAGACAACTATACACGAAATAAAAAAATGGGCTTTCCCACGGTCTTCATAGTGTCAACCCAAACTGACCAAGAAAAACTAAAAGAAAAACTATCCGAATGGCAAGCCACCTACGTACAAAACACCGCACAATTCAAACCCGACCACCCCGAAATGTCAACAATAGAAGTTAGTGACATACTCAACGACCAAAACAACCAAAAAATCGCTAACTCAAAATCAACAGAAAAACAACCGGTAGATAGACAAAGTAATGGGTTATCTGTGGAGGGTTTAGAGAAAGAACAATTAATACTAAAATTTGCAAGTGAAGGCTGGCATTTCAGACTTAAAAACGTAAAAAACAAAAGCTATCTTTGCGCAAGGAAATCCAAAGAAGAACACAGTCTCGGTCTATTCACCAACGAAATAAAATACATCGCTGAAAAACACAAAATAAAAATCAAAAAATACAATGAAAACTAATCACCCTCTTTTTGAGAATTCATAGTCAAACACTAAACAAATAAGACCAACTGTACTATACAGACCAGACAATAACAAAAACAAAAACCAAAACAACAACAACCAAAAGCTGATTTCACATCTGACGCAGGTGTCGTAATTGTTTGGTCACCGTGAATAGTTATTTTCAGAATTTTAGGACACACACGTTCAACTAAATCGGAGAATAAGAGATTTCAGAGGTTTAACAAGTGAAAAAGTTAAATAAAAAAGAGTGAATACCCAAAAACCGTTTTCATTACTAAACGGAGGGTATTATTTTTTAGGGGTGTTTATTTTTTGATAACGCTAAACTCCTTTACGTTTGAACCGTTGCCTTTAATGTCAAAAACAAGTTTATAGCCGTCACCGAGATCAATTTGTCCGCTCTGATTTTTATTGTTAGCATTTGTACTGAGTACGATTTCTCTGCCATCAACAACCAATGTTAGTGTTTTACCTGTAAGGACTAAGTTGACGTTATTCAAATCGTCAAAGCCCTTTTTAGCGTTTAGAACATCACGGGTTATGCTTTGTAACAATTCTGTAATAGTAGTGTCAAGTTTCAGTATGGGTTCTGTACTAAGCAGCGCATTGCAACCAGAACAGTAAATACCCATCAAACCCTCAGTATCAAAAGTCGGCTCAGTAATCACTTTCTCATAAGTTCCACCAACATGATTACTTGAATCCTTGACCATCACTTCAGTATAACTGTGACCACACTTCGAACAAGTGTAAGTCATTACACCTTCTTCAACACAGGTAGGAACCTTCGTTACCTCACCAACATACACATGATCACAAGGATCTATGGTGATAACAGGTTGAGTTATGTCTGGCAACACATTTTCAGGTTTATTAATAGTACCACGTTCCAGAACAGCAAAACTATCCCTATTGTCATCATAAATGAACTTAAGAGCGTCTCCAGCAAGAACACTATCGGTAACGTCTCCCTTAATTGTAAGCGTAAATGAGAACAACAACGACCCAGTCTCAAAGTTACCCAAAAAATTAACTGAGTTAAAATTTACTTTATCATCGCCTCTTTTAACAGCGGTAAACATCAGAGGCAACAACTCACCTGCTTTTGCAAATTCATACGTCAACTTGCTTGGATCATACCATAATGTAATACCGTAGCTAGATAGCCCAGGATTATTTTCTAGTGAAACAGTCAATGTTACTGTTTCTCCAGCTTTTCCATGCCCACTTGATGCATATACTACTGGTTCAGCTTCTTCTGCCAGAGCAGCTCCAGATAAACACGCAAACAATCCAAACATCAATAATACAATAAAAAATATGGGCAATAGTTTTGTTTTTACGTTTATATTTTGCATTTTTTTCATGTTCTCCAATCTATTTATTTGGTGTGATACTCACTACATTGCTTACTAAAATATTACCATTTGTCTCCTTATATTCAATATATACATAATATGTGCAACCATTTGTCAACCCTTTAAGGTGTGCGCCTTTCGCATTATAATTCACGTTATTGTATGTTTTAAACTCGCCAGCATTACTACTAGAAAGGTATACTGTATAGCCCTTGCCGTTTGCTGAGTTTATAGCAAAATCCACATCAGCCTGACCATTTCCAACAGACACACCCGTAATCTTGATCGAATGTGAGACAGTTAGAGATTCCACGATAATAACATCTTGTGAAATAACAGGGCATATAAGTTTTGGCATCAGACCATTAGTAGCGTCACTTACAGCAAATCCATCACATTTAGAGTCATAGGAGAAACAAACAGCATCACTTCCCAGAACGCCCGCTTGCACTGCTTCATTGACCTTAAACGTGACAGTAAACAGCACTGTTTCTGATTCATATGCGCCTATAAAGTTAAACGAGTTGAAATTGATTTCATCATCTGATATCCTCATCACAACGAAATTATCCGCTAACATATCTCCCGCCGTTGCGGAAACATATGTCAATTTGCTTGGGTCATACCTCATCGTCACACCATAACTTGCTAACCCAAGATTGTTCTCCAGCATTACAGTCAACGTCACTTCTTCACCGGGTACAGCAGAACCGCCTGACACCTGAAGCCCAGAATCACTCACAACCGCATTCAGTGATAACGCACTAAAGCTCATAAACGCCGGTGCTATATGGGGTCCTAATGGTCCTGGATATGTTCCGGCAAAGTATTGGTTAAAGAGAACCTGATCAGCACGATCAACCTTCCCATCACCATTAATATCGGCAGCCACCATATCAAATGGGGTACCAACAGGTAATGTGTACCCGAAATACTGATTCATTAAAACTTGATCAACACGATTAACCAGCCCGTCTCCATTTATATCACCATAGAGAACAACAGGAATCGTTATACGTGGTTGATCAATACGAGGCAAAACAAGTGTCGGCGTAGTACCGCCATTCGCATTTATAGCAAAACCATCCATAGAATCGTAAAAGAATTCTAAAACATCACTACTAAGAACACAGGGTGTTACATCTTCACTAATTTTCAGCGTCACTGTGAACAACACCGATCCGGTCTCAAAGGCACCTGCAAAATTAACAGAGTTAAAGTTGATTACATTAGGTGCAATAATTGGCATAGAAAAGAGTTCAGTTAACATATCGCCCGGTTTTGCAGAAACAAAAGTAACCACATCTGGATCATACCGCATTGATATACCGTAGCTCGAAACTCCTGGAATATTTTCTAACGTTACAGCCAACGTGACTTCTCCACCCGCTACACCTAACGCGTTTGATACGTCGACTTTCGGCGCGTTCGGGTTGAAAGGACCAAGGTCAACTACCATAACAGGTATGTACCCTATATATTCGTCAGTATCATAATAACGAACTGTAACAAGCGTCATGCCTTCTTTGCTGAAATCGTAGAAAAACTCAACCCGATTATCATTTACATTTATTGGTGAAATTGGCGATTGCAATGTTCCTGCTTCTTTGAGACCAAGAGTTAAACCAGTCGTATCAAATATCTGACCAGGACTATAGACAACATTTCTCACATTTTGGATAATAAGGCGAGCCCCTGTCAGATTGGGAGGTGTATCAGATGATGTTGGTGGATCTGAATAAGACAAAGATGCAGACCCCGAAAAATCTGCACCAGGACTACCAACGCCACCGGGGGATCCTAGGTCACCGAGAGCACCGAGAGAACCAGACCAACAAGAATGAATCCCAAGAAAGCAACCGCAACCTGACCCTGGACCATACGCACCAGGAACACCGCGTGGCCCTCTACTGCCGCCACTTCCCGCTCCTCCACCTGCACCACCTGCACCACCATAATTTTGTGAAATTCCACCTACTACGGCGAGGTTGCCATTGTGACCACCATTACCACCATTACCACCATTACCACCATCACCACCATCACCACCTCTACCGCCATTACCGCTTGAGCCACCCGCCGCTGCACCACCACCAGTGCCGCCTTGTCCGCCTTGTCCACCAGCACCACCTTGTCCACCAGCACCAGCCAGTAAATATAAAGAGCTACTCGGGGATTTGGCATAATTTATAACGTTTAATGGGGTACCGCCATCACCGCCGTTACCACCATCACCACCTCTACTGCCGTTGTCGCCATCATAACCTCTACCGCCGGCACGAGTGATCGCTGCATTGTTGTCGATGCCGCCTTTTAAAGTATTATCAGTGCCTTTTTTTCCGGGGGCACCATCACCACCTCTACCGCCGTTGCCGCCGTTGCCGCCGTTGCCGCCATATAAATATACCTTTGCATTGCTCAGAATGTTTAACCTATTGGCAATCACACCATTACCGCCACTACCACCGTTGCTACCCGTACCGCCATCACCACCAACAGTACCAGCATTAGTACTAGGATCTCCAGTACTGCCATTGGCACCGTTGCCACCTCTTGCCTCAAAATTCGCCCCGTCAAGAGCAATATCCAAGGTTCCCGCGACACGAACAGCATCTTGTCCATTAGCGTTACTCAAGATTCGTATATCTGCGGAACCAATAATTGCCAGATTACCTGCAGCTTCTATTATGGCGTTTGAACCGCTTGCAGAATATCCAAGAATCTCATTTGAACGCCCAATTGAAACGATAGCCGGATTTGAGTTCACACCACTGAATTTAATCGAAGAAAAGAAAGTGTCAATGCGACAATTTTCTAAAATGATAATTGTATCGCCTTTAACTTCAAAATTAACATAAAGATAAGGTAAAGAGTTTATAGACCCTTTGAACCAAACGGTGTCCACACCGTTGTCTATTGTTATTTTTTTGTCACCAACAAGACTTCCATCAGTTATGGCGGATAAATCAACAACAGCCTGCTTTGCTGTAATGCTGTTTACAAGATCTCTGTTGACATTACCGTTAGTGTAAGCATACTTAGTTACTGTTGCTTCGTTGAATGATAGATCGGTGTAACAGTTGTCTACCTTAGCGTTGGGATTTGTGGTGATACCGTTTGTCAGTGAGAAAAAGCTTGTACGATCAGTGTAACTTACTACAAGGTTTCTAAATGTTCCTGGGCTGGTTCCAAAAAGGTTTTTCCCTGCACTGCTTATCGCAACGTTCTTCACTGTATATCCATTACCCTCAAGGATTCCTGAAAAACCGTTTATAGGCTCCCAGTTTTTCGTTAAAGTGATATCATTTGCCAATATGTACTTACCAGACAAATTATTGCGTACATTGTCTAACTGTTCAGGGGTAGAAATTATTATGGCCCCATCGACATCAGGACGCGGCAAATTTCCAACTGGTTGCACAGTTTTGTACACAAAATCCTTAAAGAAAGACACATTTTGTGCAAATGACAACGCTCTATACGCTTGCACTAGTTCATTGTACCTTGCAGTATAACCATCTGGAAGTAACTCCCAAACGCCCATCATAGAGAGGCGCTCATCAACCAATATCTCGCAATTAGAATTATACCCAGACGCAGGATTAAGAGACTCTGTCCACTTATTATATACCGAACCTATTTGAGTTAAATCTCCACTATAATCTAATCCACCAACACCACCCATCACACGACCAACCAAACATGTTTTAGAATTGCTATCTTTCGCAAACGAAACCAAACTACCATAGTCAGCAATAAAATCAGGTACACTAGGAACACCAATATCACCAAACAGATTTCTAATAGCCTCAGCACTGGGAATTCTCTGATGATCATTTGTTATACCCATAACTAATTCCGTATATCCTCCAACATCATACGATGTGATAAAATGTGTTCCATACCTATCAAATACCTCTTGTGGAGAAACATTGCTATCAGTCAAACAACTTAAAAATTCATCACTGGCCATACTTTTTATGGCATTTACTGTTGCTGGTGACTTAAGATCATTAAATGCATTTCTACCCACAATACGAGTTACATATAAACTATAGAAATATGAATCATAAGAATTACCGTAGTTAAGAGTTGAGGCTACACCACATTTTACGCCTGCTTGCAATAAGGCCAAATTCAACTTTGCTTCAGCAGATACATCAAGGTTAGCTAAGACACCTAATTCAGAAATTGATTTGCCCGAAGTCATACCTGTAGTAGTTTCGAAGCCTGGATAATAGTCATAAAAAGTTGCAAGCTCAGCAGCCGCACTTGGCTTAAAAATCCTCGCAGTTTCAAGATTCAAGTTTTTAAGTTCTTTATCAGAAATAGCATTAAAACCCCTTAATAGAAGACCCAACCCAACATCAGGGTCTGCAGCATTCACTTGAGACACAAATACGGGCATAACACCCAGCAACATAATGGCAACCAATGTCACCGATACTAGTTTACGAAACATACTCTTCATTTTATATACCTCACACATTTCTCCCCATTATTCCGGAATTAAGCGTTATTTTTTATCGCATCGCAATATGCAATATGACTAAAAATGTTAACATATCATGCTGATATAGTTATCTATATGAAAACCTTCTGCTCAACCACTAACAGCAGACATACACCAAATGCAACAATCATCAACACCACTTCTTTCAGAAGATGACACACTTGACCAAAACAAATAACATCACAACACACCAAATCTGAAATAAAAATTTACAATACATAAAGAATCCCGCCGAAAAATCACAAAAGACTTCTAAGCGAACAGCACTAAATGTTTAACTATAAAAAGTCACCACCTACAAAAAACCCACATCGTTATTCAACTTCTTATGCAAAAATAGTATCTTTAAAAAACAGATAACACTAAAACTTAAAAAAGAAAAAGAAAAAATAACGAAAATAAGCAAGTGATTATGTCGATATCACCATGAACGGACGAGTTTGAATCCCACCTCCTGCACCTACATAAATAAACTGTAGCAATTTTTGGACACTATATAGTGTCACTGCATCCAGGGTCTAAAGGTTACAAAAATATTCACACCTCTTAAGATAAATCAATGTTATAGCTAAACAGGTTTCTTTGAAAAATTACGGGTAATAGAGACATGCTATGAACTATTCTACGTACAGCTAATACCAACACCCACAACTAAACAAGTCCTCTTGGTGTTGGGAAACAAAAAGTGGGAAACAGAACAAAAATATCTACACGTTATAATGGGGGCAAATAAGCCAACTTAGCCGATACGCAACACAATTTTTCAGTTAATATATGTCATAAACAAAATTTCGTCAATACACAAATGGTTTTTATAATATTTTATCATAAAATAAGACGTTTTTTCAAGTTTCACATGTTTCCCACATAACACAACCATTTCAAAACCATTTTCCCCTGGGTTATAATTGATATTTCTGTCAACAACAAACCACAAACCACGCCCCCCAGACTGTCCGAAAACTAACACAAATCCCAGAAAAACAAGAAAATAACTGTTTTTCTCCGCCCGTTTCCGCCAAAAACACAAAAAAATTAGTTTTTAGACAGTCTCCCCCACAGCCTAAAGAACACCATAAAAAAAAGAACACGTCAAACGTGACATGGTTTAGACCATTACGGCACAAAAAATGCACCATCTTCCCTACCAGGTCGCACAAAAACAATTACAAAACAACTAAAACAAAATCTATGACACAATTTATCCAATACGGATAACCGACTTCCCCGTTTTGCCCAAACTATGTCACAAAAAATACCTAACACAAGTAAACACCCAACCATCTAACTCTAAATGGTGTACACGACATACCCAAGATGACACAAAAAATGCACCATCTTGCCCCCACATCATGTACACCCAACAACACCCCAACCCTTTGAAAAATGATCTAGTTTTACCCAAAACATAACTCTAACAGCTACGTTTTGCCCCAAACTAGATCACCAAAAACCCTTTCAACAAACACAAACAAACGGTAGCCACGGTTAAACCCCAAACAAGACAGCCGCTGTCTTGTTTACCCAAAAACCATGGCTACCCAAACCACACCACAAACACAAACAAACAGTAACCCCAGTTAAAGCCAAGATGAC
Organism: Nitrososphaerota archaeon; assembly: GCA_031274765.1. Taxonomy (GTDB): domain Archaea; phylum Thermoproteota; class Bathyarchaeia; order Bathyarchaeales; family Bathycorpusculaceae; genus Bathycorpusculum. The sequence goes on from JAISPR010000086.1 coordinate 15,269, forward strand.
ACAAAAAATGTACCATCTTGCCCCAAACTAGGGATACACACTCCAAAACCATCTTTCTAACGTGAGAAACATTTCAGTCACACACGTTTAAACTCCGCTATGAGATGTGAAAAGTGGTTTGCGACATGATTTGAGTCAATACGTGCCTAACTTGAGCCCGTTTACCCCTAAATTATGTCGGTTTTTAAAATTCAGCCGCTATCATTTGTGATGAACATGACCGAACAAATCAGCATCAATAAAAAAGTGTTAGAGGAAATTTTAAAGAAAATAGCCGAGTTGAAAAAACTCGCCAGCCCTCCCGTTACGTTTTGCCCTGAGAGGCAATCAGAGAAGAAATAAAGCCTTCCAACCTTTCAAGACGACTTTGCAACTCTACATTTTTCTCCTGTGTCAATGCTTCTTTTTGTTTTTCAGTTTCCTCAAATTCTAACGCTGTTATTTTATCCAATACCATACCACAAATTGTACATCGTACATTGCCTACAGGATTCTGAGCACTACATCTTGGACAATCAACCAGCTTTATCAAACCAGTATTTTTTGAAACAGACTTTATCCCATGCAACTCCAAAACAGCATCCTCCAAATCCCTAGCCGAAAAATGCACATAACGCCTAGTCATCTTACTCCCATACGTCCAACCCGCAAACTGTTCCAACCTACACTCAGTAAACACCTTAGCCATAGCCGTCAAAGAAGAATGACGATAGAGGTAAGGCCAGATAGATTTTTTCACATTTGCCTTCTTTGCCGACCTTTGAATTATCTCTCGAAAATGTCGATAACTCAACTGAGTACCCATATGACCATGCGACAAAGAGCACCACAACGGCACCGATGGATCACTGCTGTAGGGATGTTCTTCTAGCCACTCCATTAATGGTTTGCAGGAAACAACCAAAGGAATCCGTTTAACCCCTGTCTTACCATTAGCAGTAATAAGACAATGACTCTCCTTAAACTCAACACTACCAATAGACATAGTTAACAATTCACCAGGCCGTAGAGCAGCTTCAAAGAGAACATAAATCATCGCCCTATCCCGCTTATTAGACGTAGCTTTGAGAATGGAGATTAACTCCTCAGAGGTTAGCAAGTTTTCGGGTGTTACTCGCGAATCTTTGTCCTTCATAGCTAAGCTGACCCAGCTAACTTCAGGGGGCAGGGGTGTGCCTTTAGCACAACTTCCAGTTTTAGCATATTGTACTATTTTTCGCAGGGTCAATTTTTTGTCGTGCTTGGTTGAGGCTTTATTTTGATTACTGTTAATGTTGGCAACGACTCGTTCAACATCTGTTTTTGTTAGTTCTTTGAGGTTTGTGTTGCCTATTATGCGAAGTAGTACTGGTAGGTAAGAGGCGTATTTGACTAATCGACCTACCGAAAGACCCAGAGCGCCTAAGTGGTCTAGAAATTGTAGGCTTATCTGGCTGTTGGGTAATTGTTTGATGTTGTATTTGAATCGTTCAAAGCTTTTTTCATAGTTGTGTATAGATCGATTTGTTATCATACCCTTTGTATGTTCAGGAATTTTAAAAGGCAGAAACTTTTCTGATTTGTTTAGAGACCGAACATGAGGAAGAGATGTAGAAGCAACATCGAAGAGCTGGGGATGGGAATTGAACCCATATAGAGCAGCTCTGCAGGCTACCGCCTGAACCATTCGGCCACCCCAGCGTATAAAGTCTAGGCAACGTCCCACATAAAAATATTATTGGTTGAAACTTGTTTTATTATGGCATCAGTGTTTGATGTGTTTATTTAGGTAGCCACGGGGAGTGTAATTACTTACATTTGGCAGTTTGAGTTAAAACAGTCAAAATTAAATTGTTATCTAAAAAATATTCGAAAAATAAGAAAATTATTGTAAAAATAGCCAAAAACTCGCAACAATGGGCAATATAAATAATTCAAATTCAGACTGTGTAAAAAGTCAAAAAACAACATTTATCCGGAACTTTTCGTTTTTACACCATGTTAGGGGCGACCTCCGAAAACCCATATTTTTCCAAAAATCATCGGTTAAAAATCGTACAAATAGGTTACTTGGTTTTCTGAAAGGGTGTTTTCGGAGGTTGCCTAGGCTATTTTACCGTTCTTTTAGTTTTTGAAGGTTTACGTGTCAGATGAGAATCTGTTGCATATATCGTAATTATAGCATAATAATTTTTTGAAATTTATGGTTAAAAACCAAAAAAGAAACGAAAACAACCCCTAAACCTTCAAACTGTGGCATAAGCTATAAAGTTCAGGATTTAAACATTACAGATAGCATATGCCCTTTCCTATTGCTGTATGTAGTGGCCTTGGTGAATTTTATTGGAGTTTTGTGCAATCTGGAGTATTTTTTCCTAAACTACCGACGTGAATAATTAGGTTTTTGCATTTGTTTTGATTAGAGAGTTAAATTTTTATGTTTTTTGCAAAATTACTCGTATACAGGCGCTTGTCACAATATTTTTATGAGGCGATAACGTTATAGGGGCAATTATCTGAAACGCATAGACAAAGTTTGTTTGTCTCGTCAGCGTTTGAGGTCTTTCAACTATAGAGGAAGGGAGAGGGAAATAATTTCAGAGATAACAGTCTTAGTGTTGCTTTACTATAGCATAGGCTTGGGCGCCGCAATAGTTTTGGTGCTTGTAAATTATGTGGCTTTTGCTAAAAGGAGCGGTTTTGTAGAGGAGAATAAGCTGTGGAGTAAGATTGATAAAAAACATGGTATAAAAATCCGTACGGTTGTGAGTTTTATGTGTATGACAGCGCTTTTAACGGTTGCGCTTTTGCTCACGACTGTCAACGCGAATTTTGCGGTGGTGCTTGGAACGGTTGTTGGTTTTTTGTTGTTTAATGTAATGCTTGACTCTAACACTTTGAGGAGCAATACAGCTTGCAAGTGTGATGTATGTGAGCATGAGGCTCAGATGAGTGTTCGCTGTTCTAAGTGTGAACATAATAAAAAGGCAGGTATGAATCCGCTCAAAGATGTGGTTTTCGCGTTGAGAGCTATAAAAAATGAGCTGAGATAAAAGATTTTATCTTAGTTTTTTGACGGATTTGTTAGCCTGTTCAAGTTCTTGTTTTTTGTTATTTTGATATGTTGTGACATTATTAAGTAGTGTGGTGTCGTTGAGGGCTAATATTTTTGCTGTTGCAATTGCGGCTCCTTCGGGTTCGATGGTGACAATTGAGCCTATGCCGCTTGGTATTCGAAGTGAGGAGTAAATGTCGGCGCCGCCGTATTTTTCGCTGTAGGGTGGGATGGCTATGACTGGTTTGGTGGTGTTGCCATCAATGAATGCGCTAAGGGCGTTGGAACGGCCTGCAACGGTTAGGTAGACAACTTTTTGTTTTTCAAATTCTTTGAGGATTTCTAGTACGGTTAGGGGGGTTTTATGTGCAGAGGCTATGCGGAATTCGTAGGTTATGCCTAAGAGGTTTAGGTATTTGGCGATTTCACGGGAGAATTCGAGGTCGCGCTCAGAGCCCATGATTATAATTGCTATACCAGTCATATGTATCGTAGTAGTTATGTTTAGCCTGCTAATTAATATTTAATTAGGGATATTTGGTTTGTTGGTTTTTGTGCATGGTAAGCGCATGGAACAGAGCAGATGTATGATTTATAAAGTTGGGTTTAGTGGGCTATTGAAATTGTGTTGGTTTATGATAATTTTGAGTGATTAAAACAAAATAAGTCAAAAAGTATCAAATTTTTGTCTTGTGTTTTGAGCAGTACAGTTAGCACTTGTGTGGGTTTTGTGCAAGTTTTTGTGTTAACCTTAAAAGGTTTTAGTGTGTTTGGATCAAAATTATTCAGAAGCGTTTTATGTGGATTCAAGTCAGTGTTAACAATTTTACTTAGCAATTTTCCGTTGTTACAACGATACAGCCACATTGGCTTATCAGCGTGTATTTGAAAACTATGGTGAGGATAAGGGTATGGTTCAAGAAAGTTTGAAGCTGACTAAAACAGAAGAATATCTCAGGCAACTCATTGGCAAATGGAGTGCGGGTGTTACCATGAGAACCAGCGCGGGGAAAGTTGTGGCTGGATGGGGCGAGATGTGTGCAAAAGAAACTGAATGGGGTATAAATTGTGGAATCGATGGCTCCATTGAGGGATATGAAGATTTTTATCAAAATGACCACTGGACATTTGACCCCGTAGATGATACAGTGCATCTGGTTAGGTTAAGTTCAGAGGGGCAACTTCATGACCATGCAGGGAGATATCGGGGTAATTCTACCCTTGAGCTATATTGGCGGGGTGCTTTTGAAGATCAAGAGCAAGAAGAGTACATCATTGTTAAATGGAGAAATAGAGACCAGTTTGATATTAAAGAGAAAAGTTACTCTATGGACAAACTGTTACTGACCACTGATTATGCGTTTAAACGTAGGATTAGCTGAGCAAATCCATCAGAATTCCAGTCAGTTTGTCCACGGCGGTTTTCACTTCAGGGCTTAGAGGCCCGCCAAATTCCATATTTTTGGGTTCTATTAGTAATAGTGCAACTTTTGCGCCAGTCATTTTTATGATGTACTCACAAAAAACTCTCAAGGGTAAAACATGTGATGAGAATGCAGAAAACCATGCAATGGCAGAAACGTCAACCAATCGGGTTTTTCCAGGCGGGATGCCCAAAACAGCGGCATCTACGAGTAATACATGGGTGGGATGGAAATTTTCGATATCAAGCAGATAACTTTCAGGAACTGTTTCACACTCTATCACACAAACGTTGTTAGAAACTTTTCCCTGTAGACACTCAGCGATTTTTAAGCCCGCGTAGTCGTCGCCGCGAATGGGATTGCCAATACCGGCAATAATCGTGCGGTCTACATTAGAGAACCAGTTTTTAAGAGCCAGTTCGATATCATCGATCATGTGTGCACCAACTATATTGAGTTGAGGTGGATAGAAAAAGTTTACTTCTAATCGGCATGTTTTAGTTCGTGCGGTTACAAAGCAAAACAGGTGTATGGGCTATTTGTTAAGCAAAAATGCACAAGGGTTTAATTTTTAATGGAAAATGAGAAACTAAGGACACTTTTCGTCGAGCGCTAAGTCATACCTATAGCGTTTTCTTTGTTAGTTTTGGTGGTTTTCGATATCCATCCCAGACGTGATGCAGGGCCAGATTTGGATGGTGTAGCATCATCCGTGGACCAGCGTAACGCATAATGACTTTGGCTTTTTGTTTCATATCAAAACGATAACAGTGGATAGTGCATTTGCCACAGGTGCTTTTCTTTTCTTGGAAAGGACATTTATCAAGCCGTAGGAGGGCATATGTTTTGAATTCTTTGCATTCAGGGCATAGTGTTCCATGGGTATTGTGGTGTGCTTTGCAGTAGAGGTCAATCATGTAGGCTATTGTTTGTTTTTCGCGTTTCATGCGCTTGTGTGTGGGGTTAGGAGGCTGTGGTTGCATATCCATCAAGTAGAAATAGGGGGTTACTTAGATAAGGATTAACCCTAAATTGTAAGGGATTTTTAATAAACTGGGCACTATTTTTGGGAATCACTAAACAGATGTTGGTTTATATGACCGTTTGGAAAAATGAGGCGAATTATTTCTACTACAGGTTTTTGGGGGTTATTTTTACAATATTTTCTCGTTTTCAAATATTTGTTGGAATTTAATTTCTGGTTGTTAGGTAAAATTGTTAAATGTATTGAGGTTTTAGTGCAATAATGACGCTGAAAGATTTTAAACGTATGAGTCAACAATAAAATTTAGCCGGTGATATATTCGATATCACAAACATATTTAATGTGTACAGACATCACTATTTATGACAAAACGTATAAAAAGTTAAATCACATGATAGTAAAAAATATAGCAAAAAAATAAATAGAGCTCAAAAGAGCAGCTTAGCGACTAAGACGACTGACTAATTTTTTGTCCACGTCAAAAACTTCTACGGACAACGGCATTTGACCCACTGCAGTGTGTGTTGCACAACCAAAACAGGGGTCATATGCACGAAAAGCCATCTCAATCATGTTTAGTATATCTTGGTCGATTTTTCCGTTACAAATCAACCCTTTAGCAGCATCACGAATGCTCATACATATAGCAGGATAGTTGTTAGTTGTTGCAACTATCATATTTACATCTGTTATAAGAGCATTTTTGTCAAGCATATATTGGTGAATAAGCGTACCGCGGGATGCTTCAACAATACCTACACCCTGAGTTGGTTCGCCGGGTTTATTGCGGATATTGGAACTTGTGATTTCAGGATCTCTAACAAGCTCCAACGCATGTTCAGCTGCATAGAGAAGTTCAATGAGACGAGCCCAATGAAATGCAAGAGTACTATGAATGGGTTTGCCGCCAAAGGTTTGATACATTTCGCGATATTCGGCTTGTGCCAAGGGAGTTGCCATACCCTCAGATGCGTTTAGCCGACCCAAAGGTCCAACACGATATACACCACTATCCATACCAGCAATTTGACCTTGCCATCCAACAGCTTTGAGAAAGGGAAATTTACTATATGTCCACTCTTCGACATGTTCACCTATGTGATTTAAATAGTCTTGGCTTTCGAATTTGAGAAATTCTCCACCTTGCGGAGTAACAACCCGTATTTTACCATCATAAAAATTGACTTTATTATTTGCATCTACAGTGCCCATGTAGTAGGTGGACATACTGTATGCTTGGTTCATGATTAAGTCCACGTATTTAACGTTGTCTAAGACGATATTGTGAAAAAGCTTGAGAGTGAATTGTGCAAAACCAAGACAGGAAACAACCATCTGCTCAATTTCTTGACGGTTAGCTGTACTAAGCGGTTTAGACATCCCGCCAGGTAAACCACAAACAGGATGAGTTGCTTTGCCACCGATTATTTCAGTAATTTTCTGACCATAAGCACGATGCTTTATGACCTCTTTGACAATGTCCATACCTGCTTTTTCGATTACACCTAAAATATTGCGTTTTTCTGGAGGAGCATCTATACCAACGATGAAATCAGGTCCACCCATATAGTAGAAATGCAGGGTATGATCGTAGATAAAATAGGCCATGTGCATAAGTTCGCGAAGTTTCTTTGCCGCAACAGGAGGCTCAACGTTAAAAGCCTGATCAAGGGTTTTGACGGCCGCGAAGTGGTGGGCAACGGGACAAACACCACAGATACGACTGGTCAACTGAGGCATGAGCTCAGCTTTTCTGCCGATACAAAATTTCTCAAAACCACGCAGTTCGGGAATTTTGAGATAAGCGTTTTCGACCTCACCATTGCTGTTTAGAAATATGGATACGTTACCGTGTCCTTCAAGCCGCGTTATGGGGTCGATTAAAATTTCTTTTAGAGTCATTTCTTAATCACCTTACGTTTCAATATGGAGGCGGGCAGGCTATACATATAAAAAGTGCCTACGGGATCTTTGACTTGATCGATTACCTCTTCGAGTTCTTTTTCGGTATATGGTTTACCGTCCATGCCATCATAGCCCAAAATCGAAGCTAAAGCCGCTATCATGGCAGCACCCTGCTCGGGCACGTTTGGAACTTTACCACCACATCCAGTACAGGGCATATCAACTTTGAGACATAATGCATCACAACCACCTCGTGTTGCAGGTCCCATACAGATAATTCCCTGTTCTAGGAGACATTTCTCAGGTTCAGGGACTTTTTCATGGATCCGATATATTTTGTCAATTTTCTTGTTATCACGTTTGCGGGGACACTCGTCGCATAGCGCCTTTTGGGGTGCAATAATAGTACCCTTGGGCGGCAGGTTATTGCTTGCGATGAGATTGATAGCATGTACTATCAGCTTCACAGGGGGAGGACAACCGGGCAGATAATAGTCAACATCGACTGTTTGTCCCAGTGTCTTGACGGTATCATAGAATTCGGGAAGTTTTAGTGTGCCCTCTTTGACATGAGTTTCAGGTTTGGGCGTAACTGCGTTGGGGTTAATGTTTGATTTGTCTGCGAGATACACCTGTTGGAAGATTTCGGTTTTGCTGGCTAGATTGGCTAAACCAGGAATACTACCTTCATGGGCACAAGAACCAAAAGCCACAAGTATCTTAGATTTAGCACGAAACAGATTTGCTATGTGTTCCTGTTCACTATTGCGAATGGACCCGTTAAAAAAAGTGATATCGATATGTTTGTCGGGCAGGGCTTCGATGTCTTTGTATTTAATATCCATGGCAACTGGCCAGAACACGATATCGGCTAAGTGTATTATGTCAAATATTTTTTCGTTTAAGTCTAAGACGGCTATTTCGCAGCCGCCGCAACTTGCAGCCCAATAGAAGGCTATCTTTAGCTTAGGTTTATTCATGGTCTTTTGTTCCTTGCATGGCAAATTGTTGGGTTATTTTTTGTGCGTTTACCCGGAGTTCTTCAAAGGCCAACATTGAGGGTGCTATTCCCATGGCTAGTCCGAGTAGTTGGGGATAGTGGAGTATGGGAATGCCATATACTTCGTTAAAAGTTTTCTCTATGCGTAATTCGTTTGTGTCGTACATAATGTGACAAAATGGACAAATGGTGATTAGGGCTTGGGCATTAACTTGTTTTATGTGACTGAGTTTGTTGTGTGCTAGTTGTAGAGCGATTTTGTCGTTTATGCCTACGCTGGGTGCGCCGCAGCATTGGGTTTTATCGGTGTAGTCGAGGCAGGTGGCTCCGGTGGCTTCGATGAGTGTTTTTAGGGTTTGAGGGTCTTCGGGGTCGTCAAATGTGATGAGCTTTTTGGGTCGCAGTATGTGGCATCCGTTGTGTTCTGCGACTTTGAGGTTTGTGAGGGGGTGTATGATTGTGGTTTTAATTTTTTCTATACCCACGTTTTCTTTTAGGAATTGGAGTAGATGTTTGGTTTGGGTGGTTCCTTTGTATTCTAGGGTGGCTTTTTTGAGGTGGTGGTTGATTTTGTTTTTTTGTGTTTGGTCTTCGTTTAGGGTTTTGTTGACTTTTTTGAGGGTGATAGCGCATCCGGGGCATAGGGTGAGGATGTTTAGGTTTTGTTGTTCGGCTATGGCTAGGTTTTTGGCGGCTAATATCATCATGGTTTCGTGGCTAACGGGGTTAAGGGGTAGTCCGCAGCAGTTGAATTCAGGCATCTCTACTAGTTCCACGTCGAGTTTGGCTAGGACTTTGCGGGCGCTGATTTCATAGGAGGAGACGCGGTAGGGAATTGCGCATCCTAAAAATAGTAGCCATTTATTGGGATGCATTTTTGTTTTCTCCCAGTAGTTGTTGTGGTGTTTGTTGTTGGATGTGTTTGAAAAATTTTATGTTTTTTAAGAGTTTTTTTATGGTGTTTGGGTTGTTTTTGGGTAGAGGTGGCAGGCCTTGGGTTTCTCGTTTTTTGATTCTTACTTCGGGGATTTTGTAGATGTAGCTTGTTTCAATGAGGTTTTGGGCTTGGTCGCGAAATAGTTGGGGCATGTATCCGTTCTCGGCTGCAAGGTTGCAAAATACTTGGATAGCCTTGGCGACGTCCACGTTTTGTGGGCATCTATCGGTGCATGTAAAACAGGCGGCACATAGCCAAAGTGTGTCACTGGTTAATACTTGATTTTTTAGTCCAAGTTGGGCCATATGGATAAGTGTGCGGGGACGGTAATTGTCACTGAATCGGGCGACGGGACAATCTGAGGTGCAGGTGCCGCATTGGAAGCAGTGAAGAAAGTTTTCTAAGCCGTGAATTTTTTGGAGTTCATATTTGAAGTTTGGATCAATTTCAGAAGCTTTGATGGGCCGCTCTTTGCCCTGAGGAGACATTGGCTGGGTCATAGCGATGAGTTCTACCTATTAATTAGATACTGATGTTAAATTTTAGATGCCATCACCGGATAGATAAAGCTTAGGCAAAAGTAAAACAGATTCCCCATAAAAATCATGTGTGACATGAACTCTTCTATGGGAACCAAACTACATTCTATGTCTATGCGCTGCATTGATTTATCATAATGGTATGTTGGTTTCAAAATAATTAGTCACATAGGCATTTATAGTCACAATAAGCGCAGTCCCATATACCTTTTTTGGGGTCAAATATGGCAGCGTTAATTTTTTTAGACATTTCTTGTATTTCTGTTTGTACTGCTTCAATTGCTTGTTTGTCGGGAACAAAAAATATTTTTTCATTAGACCGTAAAAACCAATCGCCAACTTTTAGTTCACACTTATCACCATGCAGGTTTCTAACGGCAAGCACATAAACCAGTAACTGCATATCTTTTTTGAGTTCCGCTATGGAAGGCGCTTTTTTGCTTGTTTTATAATCTATAACTGTAAGACCAGCTCCCTCTTTGTCAATACGGTCGATTCTTCCTCTAATACGCACATCACCCACGGTTGTTTCAAACCAGCGCTCGATATCTAAGATTTCGGCTTTGTTTTTGCTTTGTTCGGCAAGGAAAACCCGCAAGATTTCTTTTGCCTCCTCGTAGTCTCTTTTTTCATCGATTTTGGTCTTGTAACCTCTTGGATTCCAGAATTTGGCCAACAATGTTTCAGCGACAGTTTCATCGATGGGTTGTTTTTGTTTTTGCATCCGAGTTAATCGTTCTGCGATGTTGTGTAGCGTTGAGCCGAAATCAAAGTAGTATCTAGGTTTTTCAGGAATTTTCATTACGTGGCGATAGTAGTATAGTCGAGGACATTTTTTGTAGCCAACAAATTGAGATACACTAAAAACATGGTTGGGTGGTATAGTTAGGGGTTGTTCGGTGGTGCATTTGAGGGCAGAGTAGTTGGGTTCTTTAATGTTATTGATTATTTCGGTTTGTAGGTCTATGTTTTTATTGGTTGTTTTGGCAAACAGGAGAACGTTTTCTATGGCTTCATTGAACCGGCCTACTGTTAGGTTAGTCATTATTTGATGGAGTAGTTTTGTTTGTACTTGGTTGTCTATAGCTGTTGGTTCAGTGGGTATTTCTTTGGGATCTATTTGTTGGAAGGTTATGTCTGTATTTTGTTGGTAGGTGATTTCTTGGAGAAATCTTGAGGGCTTGGAATCTGTTTTGTTTTCGCCATAGCGTTTGGCGTAGGTTAGAATTATTTTTTCTTTTGCTCGGCTCAGGGCTACATAGAATAGTCGCCGTTCTTCTTGGATGTGTAGTTCTTTATCGTTATATGTAGAACGAACGCCCTTTAGAAGTTTTGAGGGGATGGTGAATTTGTCTTTTTGATGGGTTGTGGGTAATTTTCGTTCGCTGGCATCGGGGATGATGACAGTGGGGTATTGCATGCCTTTTACGCCATGTATTGTAGATATTGTTACGGCTTTATCGTTGATGTCTTCTTGTGCAATGTCAAAGTTTGATGCGACTGATAAGTAATCTATGAAGGTTTCAAGGGTGTTATCGGGGTATATATTGTTGAATTCTTCAGCAAATGTGTAGAATTGGTTTAGTAGTTGCATATGGTGGTTGTTTTTTAGGGCTAGTTCGTATTTGTAGAATTCTTGTTCAAAAAGAATGGTGTGTACAAGGTCAAGTGTGTGTAGTGATTTTTTGTTGTTCATTATATTTGATAGGGTTTGTTTAACGATTAGGAATTTGAGTTTATCGACACTTAGCTTGTTTAGGTGGTCAAAGGTTTCATATAGAGATAGTCCGTTTTGTTCTGCATAGGTATTGAATTTACAGATATCAATTTGTTTTATGTCATAGTTATGCCGGTTTAGAATTCTTATGAGTTCAATATTGTTTTCCAGGGGATTGCTAATTACTTTTAGGAACGCTGTGACATCTTTTATTAGGGGTTCTTGGAAAAATCCTGTTGCTCCAACAAAGTTAAAGAGTAGGCCATGTTTTTTGAAGGCTTTAATTATTGGTTCAGCACTTGTTCTGCGTCTACAGAGGATAGCTATTTCTTGGGGTAGATTTTTTTTTAAAAGTTCTTTTGTCACTTCGAGGATATAGTTTGCTTGTGAGACATCGTTTGAGAGTTCAACAACAGATATTTTTTCGCCGTCGGGGTTGTTGGTAAATAGTTTTTTTGGGGTTCTTTCAGGGTTGTTTTCTATTAGAGTGTTGGTCACAGCTACAATTTTTTTGGTGCTGCGGTAGTTGTGTTCTATTGTTTTTTCGATAAACGTGGGGAACATTTTTTTAAATTCGGCTATATTGGTGAGGTGGGCGCCTCTAAATTTGTAGATACTTTGATCATCATCTCCAACTACGGTAATGTGTCCATGTTGTTTTGCAATCAAGTGGACTATTTGTAGTTGTATATAGTTGGTATCTTGAAATTCGTCAACAATTATGTAATTAAATTTCTCTTGATAGTTCCGTAAAATCAGAGGTTTGCTCATCAATATGTTGTATACTATACAAAGTAAATCTCCAAAATCCAACATATTATTTTGAAGTTTATATAATTCATAAGCCTTATAAATTTTTAAAATATCTTTCAAATTATTTATATCTTCTTGTGATTCTTCATCCAACGCGGTTTGGTCATGTGTTTCTATGTACAGCTGCAGATCCTCAGGAGATACAAGCTCGTCTTTGCATCGAGATATAAATTTTTTCATTTCTTCTGCTAACGTGTAGGGCTCATGATTAAATTCCAGATACTCAATTCCAAAACTGTTAATATTTTTAACAAAATAAACCAACTGCGCAGTATCGGTAATAATTTTAAAGTTAGCGTTCAATTTAGTACTAAGTATATTGTCCTGTATAACTTGATTACAAAAAGAATGAAACGTGGATACGTTTAGATCCTCGGGCTTTTTTAGTAACCCGTTTACCCTTACCTTTAACTCATCGGCGGCCTTTTGGTTAAAAGCTAAAGCCAATATATTCTCAGGGTTCACACCTTTGTTGACCAAGTAAGCAATTTTACTTGCCACCGTTAAAGTTTTTCCAGAACCCGCACCCGCTATTATAAGAAGCGGTCGATCAATTTCGTTTACAGCATCCATTTGCTGGAAATTTAGATCATTGAAGATAGTTAGAGCAGATTTTTGCAACGAGACACTTATTTGCTGCATGCAGGTGTGATAATCGGGTTTGCTTTTAACTTTTCCCGTTACTTAGAACAGTTCTATTAGAAGAAAAACCTATTTGAACATTAGACCTGGGCGTTATTAGTGTTTAGTGGTAGAGCGTGCGTTTTGTTGGCAAGTTATTGTGACAGTTATGTTTTAAGTGTATGTTTTTTGAATCATTTGGGCAACGCACACTTGTTTTAGAATCGGCAAATAATAACGCCTAAGGACTATTAGAATTAAATAAACAAAATTTTAACAACCCAAATGATAACCAAATCCACACACCTACCCAATAAAACGTATTACTCATCAGAGGTATATAACGTTACTTTTCACCCGTAAACCACTATCACATAGGGGTTTTTCTGCAAAAATATGATTGTGCAATAAAGAAAATAATAAAAAAGGATTTTCACCAAGGAGTTAAAATTTAAGAGCTGACTGAACACTTTCCGTGTGCAGTGCCTAAATTTTAAGGAACTTAGGAATTTACTGGCATTATTTTTGCTTGGATGTTACGGTAAAATACAGTTGATAGGAGGTTTATGTCTTTTAAAGTAAACCCACAAATCCATACCGGTAACTGTCACAAACACAACAAAAACTACTATAAACACTGTTGAAAAAAAGCAGGTTGCTCATTAAACATAGTTGATGTTGGAGCAGAGACGGACACGTCACCGACACAGGAGCCCCGGCACCAACCACAGGATTAACTAGAGGGTTATGATCAATATTGGATTATCCCCGACCATAGCGGCTGTAGGGGATGTCCCAAGTACCTGTATTCTCCATCTTGTTAGCCTCCGGATATAGTTCCTCATAATCACTCCAATAACTCCTATCAAAAACAACAGACTCACCATAAAAATCAATATACAACTGACTACAATTGATAAAATTATTTTCAACCATAACGTTTTTTCCAGAATATAACGTAAATATTACAAATGCATCGATAAAAACATTGTGCTTAATAACATTACACTCATCACCATTCATACCGCCCCTAGTTTCTATCCAGCCTCCCTCAAAAGTGTTATTGAGAAAACTATTGTTCTCGGTAGAAGCATATATTGGCCCCTATCACAAAACCGCACATTCTTAACCACAACACCCCCCAAACTGTCCAAAAACTAACAAAAACCCTAAAAAATTAAAAAGGGATTGTCTCAATTATATAAACCCGTTAACCCTAAAAAACTTAAGTTAATAACGTTGACCACGTGATTTCTTTTTTTAACATCATAAACTATACGGAAAGCTTTTTGCTTATAACGCTGATTTGGAAGACATGTCAAAATCAGTAATAATCCCCGCAGTTCAACTTGAAGAGGAACCCTATGCATCAGTTATATGCTACCCCCGTGCAACCCCAAAAGAGATGCATCCACGCATAGAAGAACTAAAAAACTTAGAAATAACCGCTGTAGAATTTTCAGGCAAATCCTCAGCGTTTACTCTCTCAGTTTTAGGTAAGGGTTATGTAGGCATTGTTGTAGTGGCTCATGTTAGAAACACGCGATTGGCACTAAAGATGCAAAGAGTAGACTCAGACCGTGAAAACTTGGAACATGAAGCAGAGCTCCTTGTGAGAGCTAACAACATCGGGGTAGGACCACAATTTGTAGCAGTAACGAAGCATTTTCTTTTGATGCAGCTTATCGAGGGTTATCTAATAGAGGAGTGGCTAGCAACACATAGAGATAGAGTAGTGGTGCGTACAGTTTTAACAAACATTTTAGAGCAGTGTTGGCGCCTCGATGAAATCGGCTTGGACCATGGAGAACTTTGCAAAGCCCCCAAACATCTCCTTGTTGACAAGACAAATGTACCCTACATTGTGGATTTTGAAACTGCAAGCACTCAACGTAATGCTTCAAATGTTACATCAGTTTGTCAGTTTCTTTTCCAAGGCAACAGCGAAGTCTGCAAAACAATCGCAGTCATCATCGGTGAACAGAATAGAAAAGAATTAGTTGAGATACTAAAAAAATATAGGAAAAATAGAGACCGCCAAACTTTTGAAGACCTGCTTAAACATGTTTTTCTAAGAGTTTAAAAGACAAACAAAGGTAAACAAGCTTATTTTAGAGCCCAAATACTTAAAAAGCAACAGATCAAAAAGCAAAGTGCACAAACTAGGTTTTAAGCCACTACTGCAGATAGGCGTTTTTGTTTTATTGCTTCTTTGAGTTCTAAGGCTATGCGTCTGCCCATGTACATGTTTTCGCCATAACGCAGATAAGCATAAGGTGAGGTCCCGATTCCAACATTTGTTCCAGCTACAATCCGAGCGCTGATTTCAAATGTGTAAATTTTAAGGTCGTCAGTTATAACGGTTTCAAGACAGAAAGGACCAATTATGCCAGGCGATGCGAGTTCAGTAGCTTTTCTGTGAACATGTTCACCCATCCGCAGTATTTCAGGTAACAAAGATTCCCGAAGCACAATGGGAAAGTTGCCAACTACGGTATAGGTTGGAGCAATGTTGATTTCAAGTTGTTCTGATGCAGGAATTTTGCCAATGCTGTCAACAGCAGATTCATAGCGGCGATCCATGGCCAATAGTTCCACATCATTGTTTAGTATACTGCTAAAATAACTGGGGTATGCATTGACGCCCAAGACATATTCTTGAAGGTGTACATAAGCGAGATCTTCTTTTGTTAACAATCCCCGTTTTATCATTTCCTCAGATTTTTTATAAAAATCCAAGGGAGAATTTGCAAGAAAGTATCCTCTACCTCCCCGGGCGCCCTGTAGTTTGGCAATGATGAGCCTATCAATATCGTCAGGCGATTTAAAGGTCATTGGAAGCTTTAGCCCTGCTTGTCGAAGCCATGCTTCTTGGCTTTTTCGGTTGGTTTCCCAGTGAAGCAACCGACGATTACCCATCAAAGGTACTGCTAAGTTGTCAGTTAACTGTTCAGTGCTAAGGTATGCAGTAAAGGAACCATGGGGGATCAGAACTACATTGAGTGCACAAAGACGCTCCTGTAGCGAGGGGCTTAGCAGGTCAGTGAAGTCGTCCACTACAATTAATTCGTCGACAAGGGGATACTTTTGGTATATGATAGCGTCTTTTTCTTTGCAGATACAAACCGTACGAAACCCCTCTTCTTTGGCACCTTTGAAAATATTTAGCGAACTATGAGAGCCCAAGGTACCAATGGCAAGCTTTGTTGGGTCATATTTTTCTATAATCTTTCCAATGGCTGTGTCATCGATCATACTAAGTTACCACTTCGGAGAGTCTGTATTTTCTTATCGCCCGCTTAATTTCCATCGCCACTCGTTTACCAGGACCAATTTCTGTGCCGTATTTGTATTTCATATAGGGTGAGGTAGGGTCTACACAGGGACAACCCGGGACTCGGGGGCTCACATCAAATACTCTAAACTGGAGGTCTTTGGTGACTGCACCTTGGAGGGCAAATAGACCTATCATGCCAGGGGGGAATTCTTTGCGACATATCTGTACCCAACGTTCAGCGGCTTCAAAGATTTTTTCTAGTTGACTTTCCCGCATGGTAACGCCTAGGTGACCGATTTCAATGTTTTGTACGGCAAGGTTTAGTTCAAGTTGCTCTCTTGCTGGTAAATCAAGGATGCCGTCGAGATCTGTTTGGATACGGCGGTCAAAACCCAAAAGGTCAATATCGTCATTTAGGGGTGAGTAGAAATAGTTGGCATTGAATTTTGCGCCCAGGACGTATTCTTCGATGATTGATTGGGATAGGGCTTCAGCGGTGATAATACCGGCTTTGATGCGTTTTTCGGCTTCTTTTTCGTATTCTTGGGGGCTGGAGGCGTAGAAGAATGCTCGTTCGATGCTTCTGTTTTTTTCGGGAACTTTGATTATGGTTGGGCGGTCGATGTCTTTTGGTGATTTGAAGGTTTTTGGGATTTGTATGCCGGCTTCTTTTAGGAGCCAGAGTTGATTTTGGGGGGCGGTGCGTTCTTCAGTTTTTAGGAGGTATCGGTTGCCCATTAGGGGTATGGTGAATTTTGTTTCTATGGCGTCGTAGCCTGCATATACGCTAAATGAGCGGTTGGGAATAAAAATTGTGTTTAGGTTTTGGAGTTCTTCGATGGTTTGGGGTTTGGTGATGTCTTGGAATTTGTCAAGGAAGATGAATTTGTCAAAGATGTTGCGGTAGTAGCGGGCGTAGGTTTTTTCTCGGCCGTTTTGGCATATGACTACGGTTTTAAAGCCTTCTTGTTTTGCGCCTGAAGCGATTTCTAGTGCTGAGTGGCTTCCCAATACGCCGATATAGATTTCTTGGGGGTTGTAATCGGTTAGCACTTGTTTGATTTTATTTTGCATATTCATGTTGTTTCACTCTTTTTATTGGAGATTTATTATTTTGTTAGTTTGGGAGTTGGTGTTTTATTTTGTTGGGTGGTGTGTGTTTGAGGATTGTTGTAGGTAGTTTGTTGGTGTGTTTTTTGGGGTGTGTTTGTTGGTGTGTTGGGGGATTCAGGTGGGTTGAGTAGTAGGTTTGTGGGAGGATATGTGTATTGTTGATTGGGTTTTGGTTGTTGTTTTGGGTTGTCCATTGTTGTTGTCTTGTGCTTTGTTTATCGGGTTTTGTCTTATATCCCTTTATCCTATAAAAAAGTATGAGGGTGTCAATTTTTATCGGTTAAATAGTGAAGTAGTATAGAAGGTAATGTTATTGGTGGGTTGTTTGTTAGAAGTTGTTGTTATGTTTGTAGTTGTGTTTGGGGTTGATGGTGTTTGGTTGAGGTTGTGTTGTGGTAGCCCGTGAGAGATTCGAACTCTCGTCGTCGGGTCCAAAGCCCGAAATGCTTGACCACTACACCAACGGGCTGCTCTGTTTGAGATTATGTGTGGCGTTATTTATTGTTAGAGGTTAAAGGGTAGCTTTTTTCTTATAAGCGTATTGAAATTTGTTGGTTTTCTTTGGTTGTTTGCGGAAGTTTGGTGTTGTGTATGTGGTGGTGGGGGATAAAAATGGAGGTTATGTATATTTAAGCGTTTTTTGGTTAATGATTTTACATTTTTTTACGTCATTGTCCATGGATTATTTTTTGTGTTTGGGCATATTTCGATGGAAACGTGTGCAACAGATTTAATAAACCGCAAAGCTTAAATATGGAGATAGTTCATTTGCTTAGTTTGCGCGGGCCGAACATACTGTTTCTAGCCTAATTGGCTTCTATAGTGACGGTTCTACGCATACCCAAACGAGGTATAAGAAGTGAGCATAAAAAAAGAAACACCGAAAACAACCCAACGACAGGCAGAAAAATGCCCCGAGTGTGGCGGTGCAAACCTGGTTCACGACTATGACACAGGAGAAACCGTTTGCGGCGACTGCGGCCTTGTCCTCTATGAACAAATGATGGACAAAGGACCAGAATGGCGAGCATTCACGCAAGAAGAAAAAGCTTCCAGAAGCCGTGTCGGTGTACCCACCTCTTACTCAGTCCACGACAAAGGCTTATCCACAGCCATCAGCCAAGTGGACCGCGATGCATTTGGCAGAAAACTACCCTTATCAACAAGGCTTCAAATGTGGCGACTCAGAAAATGGCAAATCCGAAGCCGAGTACACTCATCCATCGACCGCAACCTCGCACAAGCCATGGCAGAACTTGACCGCCTCTCAGACAAAGTCTACATCCCACCCCCAATCAAAGAAAAAGCCGCAGTCGTCTACCGCAAAGCTCTAGACAAAGGACTAGTCCGAGGACGATCCATCGCAGCCATCGCCGCAGCCGCACTATACGCTGCATGCCGCGGAAGCGGAACACCAAGAACACTTCGCGAAATAGCCGAAGCCAGCCTAGTTGACAAAAAAGATGTGGCCAGATGCTACAGGTTACTACTTCGCGAACTCGAAGTCCATATGCCAATTGCAGATCCGCTAACTTATGTATCCAAGATCGCTGAGAAAACCGGCATATCAGGCAAAACCCAAGGAGCAGCAATAAACATTCTGCGAGAAGCCAGACGCAAACGTGCCGCCGCAGGAAAGGATCCCATGGGATTAGCAGCCGCAGCACTCTACATTGCATGCCTCCAAAACAACGAGAAAAAAACCCAAAAAGACATCGCTGAAGCCGCTGGAGTAACCGAAGTTACTGTACGAAACCGCTATAAAACACTTAAAAAGCAACTAAATCTTGAATTACCTGATTAAGAGCGCTTATCTGAATCAAGCGCACTTTCTTCTTTTTCTCTATCTTGATTTATCTCAGAATCTTCATCTAGTTCCATAACTAGAATACCAAGATAACCACAGTTTTCGCAATAGTACTGTTTGGGAGTTAACCAGACATCTAAACTATGCGATAAATGAATTTTTGGACTACAGCAACGGGGACAAAAAATCAGAGAGGGTTTTCTGTGTTTTGTATTTCTAAAGATATCGCGTATGCTATCATTTTTATCCATTTAGATGCACCATATTAGCGGTTTGAAAGTTACTGTAACTCTATGTTTTCCTGCGGATACCCGATTTTAATCAAGAACTCTTTAACACGATCGCGATGGTCACCCTGCAACATGATTTGCCCATTTTTATGAGTTCCTCCACAGGCACAATAAGTTTTAAGTTTCTGTGCGACACTTTGGAGATTCTGGTTTTTATCATCCATCCCATCGATAATCGTGGTTGCTTTACCAAATTTCCGAGTTTCAAGACGTATACGAATCCGCTGCTGTTCTTTTTCTATTTCACCGCAAACGCAAAGGTCTTTAGGTAATCCACATGTTGAACAAACTTCAGCCATGATACTCAAAAAAGAAATTATCAAGGGGGTATATAAGAGTTTCAAAGGTAAACCGCTTGGTTCTTCGTCAAATCAAGCATGTAGGTCAACAAGTTTCGTTACAGCATAATAATGTATGGAACATACAAGTTTAAAGAAAAAATAGCAAGCGCACTCACTTAAATAGCAAAACCCAACTGATTTTATAGCCCAACAACAAAGCTATGCAACAACATCACCCTCACTACTTGCCCAATAAAGCATTAAAGGTATACCAAATAGAGGCAAAGTTAACATCCATAAATCCAAATTATGCCCAAGAAACCAAGCATACCAATCACTCCAAACATAGACGCCGCCAAAAAATATCCAACTAAGATAATTCCAAAGGAAAAATAACCCCAACAAAGTGATTATAACACCTGTTCTTTGTAAATTAAGCTCAGACCAGGTTTTAGCAAACCCCTTTTTCCTAGCGAAATAAACCCCACAAAGAGCCAAAGCAATAAGACCACCCGCCGTTATAATGAAACTAAACAGATTCTGAGGGTATTGAATAAGATAGTTTAGACCCTTAGTGCCAACAGTAAGCATCCAAGTACTTGTGTTAGTTAACCAAAAAACAACAATTAAAAGCACACCTGAAATCCAAGCCCATTTAATAGAACTGCCAAAAGGTTTTTTGTAGTCCAGTCTTTTGGCTAAAATCAGCAACGCAAAAGGTAACACCATAGATTCCACAAAAATGGGAAGAGCAGTCCATACCAAAGTGCTAAGTACACCCGAAAGCACTCCGTTAAAAATCATTGCAACATAGGCCAATGTGACAGCTGTCGGTATAAGAGTAAGCCAATAAAAGGCTTCCAAGAGTAAAATCCACCGTAGGACCCTGTAGAGCTTTTGGGTCGAAAATACCCCTCCCCGGAGATAAAACACAACTGCACCCAGGGCGATTATGCCAGCTATGAAGCGCGCAATAATACCTATAAAACAACTAACATCTTGGATAAATATAACCGTGGAGAGAACTCCACCACCAATACGACCCCATTCACCTATCCAATCCAAGGTAAAAAGAGAATGCAAATTAAAAAAGAAATATCCAGCAACAACTATGAACAACCCGGCTTTTAGGGCAGAGATGTTTTTTAGGGTTTTTTCTCGCAGAGCCATAATGAGGTTTGCCAGAATTAAAACCAGTAATGCCACACCGACTACAAACAGGATTATACGAACAGGAAGTTCTGAGTGTAACACAGTAGTAGAGGGCACCATAAACATACCGCCCAAATAAGCAAATAGAAAAACCGCAGTGAAAACGGCCCCAACGGCTTCAAGCGCAAGCAACAGAAGCCTTTGTTTTTTCTGCTTTATCCAGATAACTAAAATAGCAACCAAAATAGCAACCAAAAATACAACAACCGATACCAAGGGATAAAATATGGAGGGTTTAAAGCTCAAGATATCGGGTTGCCACATGTTTGTTTTATCCATATGGGTTTCCAAGGTAAAGTTTTGGCCAGTAGATCTTGCATATACAAGAACCCCTGTTTCGCAGTCCCAAATGTAGCGAGTAGAACCTGCAGAGTGTAAAACAACGGTCCGCTCGGCACCAGCGAACAAACGTGACTGTTTATCTGTTATTGTTATGTTGCCTTTAAGAGCATCGTAGAATTGATCGTCAATATTGAGATTTTGGGGAATAATAAAAACATCTCCCAAGATACCCTCAGCGAGATTGAGGTTTATCTGTTCTGTAAAAATTGTGCCATTGACAAATTCGGAGGTAACCCTTAGATGTATAGCTGCCCCTGTCACATCTATAACATTTAGGGTTGCAGAGCTCAGATCATGATCCGCGGGGGGATGACCCGATACGTTAACCTGGTAGGTTACCCACTCACCGGTTTTTACACCAGACGAAATTTCTCCTAAAACACCCGCAACTGACGCAGATGTTAATACCACCAATATGATTGCTATCAAAGCAAATCTGCGCATTACCATCAGCTAATTTTTGTGTTAGTTCTCATTAAAAAAGGTATCATTTCAAGGTTACAACCACATTTTGACAGACATACGTTGACACACTACTTTCAAATTACTCACCAAAATCATCATCAACACGTCCTTTAATGCGACACATTACCCCCAAATTGTCACAGACAAAAGTTTGCCATGTTAAGGTTGTAGAAATAAAAATCACAGATAGCCACCAGGATAGGAATTTGAACCAACAACATGGAATAAAAATATCACATTCCAATCAAACCTTTGTATAATGACTTTTAATACGCATTGGAGATATATTTCGCGCAATGTGATGCCGTATTATGGCTGTTTCGTGCGTAAAGTTTGTAGTTTATTTCATAAACAGGTTTTGATAAATGGTTGGCGTTTGCCTTGACTAAAAAGATATGCTTCACCCAGCGCATAGAGCGTCTTATTTTCGTAAACCAATGCAGAACCCTCAGGAACCGCAAAAATTTTCTCGCTTAGAGAGAATTTCTTTAGGGTCTCATCTTTTTGGGGTGTGTAGTGTACTTTTAGGGTAATATTTACTATACCTAAGCCGTTAACGATTCGAGCTTTTGAGTTGCTCCTACAAGTGGTTACACATTGTTTGCAAAGTGCCAAAGCACCCGCGCTGCGCCCAACTATTACACCACTATAAGCGGCAAGTAATTGGTTTACTCCCACGGTTTTGAGGCGGTTGATAAGGATACTTGGCTGTCCACCGGTCAGATAGACCAAGTTTGCTGCAGCCATTTGCTCTGCTACAGTTTCCAGTTGACCATACTCGGCATAATTCACTGCGCTAGCGCCAAGGCTTCTGAAATAATCGGTTAATATTTTGCGTTTCTGGTACTGGTTGTCAAACGATGCTCGTGCCCAAGGCAACACCAAGATGTTAAGTGGTAGAGGGACCCCTTCAAAAGCGTCTAGGTTAACCTGTTTTGCGCTTCGACTATAGATGTTTTCTCCGCCTAAAAGATAGAGTTTGGACATAAATCAGTGAGTAATCAGGGTAGGAATTAAAAAGGGTGTTGTTCCACAATAGTCAAATTTTTCTCCAGTGACAGTGTTGCGGATTGGTTGATGGAATAAATTATCCGTGGTCCTTCGTTTACAGATAAGATGAGGTGGGTGTTTTTGAGTGTTTTCATCTGCCAGGTTAGTGCTTGAGATGTAATGGCAAGTTCTTTTGCTAGTTGGCTATGGGATAGTCGTTGTTTGGTTAGAAGGGTTTTGAAAATTTTTTTTGGTGTTTTGTGGCGTAGCAGACAAATCAGTTTCATATCAGTATTGATGAAGCGTTTTGAGATGAAAAATCGTTTATATCGTCCGTCACGGATAAATGAGACTATGCCTGCTCGGGTCAGCACTCCTATGTGGTACTCGGCTAAACCGACTGGCAGGCAAAGTGCAGAAGCGATTGCGCGGAATTGGATCCCGGGGTTTTGGTTAATGCAGCTAAAGATTTGGTTTCGGGTTGAGTTGGTAAGTATTGCGTGATTTACTGTTGAGATTTTCGCAGTAGGAATGGAAGGAAGAGCGGTTTGGGCATAGGGGTTGATGGGTAGGGTGTTTAGGGTAGTGGTGTTTGGAACTGAAGCGTAATAATTTAGGTTCTGGGGGTGGTTGTGGTTTTGTTGCGGATAAATTTGTATGATAAAACAGCTCATGAGTAGTGCGATTAATCCAAGACCTGCGCAGAAGGATAGCCCTTGTTTTTTGTCCAAAGCGGTTCGTTCCTAATAGAATTTGGTCATTAGGTTTTTAACTCTATTTGTAAGTGAATGTACTATTTTTCTGTGAAATCAAAATACATACCTAAAAGGGCAGGTGGGAAGATAAACTGTAGAGTTAATTATTGGTTCTTTGTCAAATCAGTGGGTGGAGTCAAAGTTTTGTTGCGGTATGTTGTATGAAGTATATGAGCATAAGCAAGCTTAAAGAAGGAAGATGAGTGCACCCGCCTAAAATAGCAAGCCTTTGCTGCTACTGGCCAGGATTGCTTAGCAGGCGGTAAGACTTATTATTAGGTTAGACCGAAGTTAGCGGGTGATAGTTTATGGTGCCAAAGAATTATGTGGAGTATAAACGACGAGAATTCTGCAAAGAGGTCCAATGTCCAGTGCAAATAGAGCTAAACGTACAACTTGAGGGTTCAGAATCATATGAACAGACACGTAAAAAATGCAGCCAAGCCTGCCTCTACACAACATGGCAATTCCATCATTGGCTCATAGAAAAGGGTTACTTGATTCTAAAACCCGTTTAAAAATAAATAACAAAACACAGACAACTTTAGGGCGAAAATCAAGCTTGCGTCGCCACTAATACAACATCATAATTGTAGCTGAATAATTGACCAGGTACATAGTCAGCTGTAGTGGGATACAGAAACGCAATCAGAGACATATAGTAGGTTTGGCCAGGCTGAATGGGTTGCTGATTTGTCGCTTTATCAAAACCGTATGCGCCACTAATAGCCCCATAGTAACCGCTACTAAGGGTTAAATTGATGTTTGAGGGCACGTTTTCATTGGTTACTGATGCGGTGACAGTTATGGGTATGTTGCCGTCGTTACAAATAACAATACAGGTGGGGGTCCAGCCAGCATTGTGACCCTGCAGGGGGTCAACAACTACAGTGTTTACTCCGCCAGCAAGTTCACCAGTTAAAGAGTTGGGAACAACTGTACCATTAGGAAAAAACAAAGAAAACTGAACAAACGATGGCAGGGTTGTGCTCGTGGGGGTTGGAATTGGGGTAGGTGTTGGATTATAGAAGGGGGGAAGATTGGGATATTTGGCGTTCCCGGCTATATGTAGAGTTTGGGTCTGAGTCATTACCGCAGCCACTATGGGTAACACAATTGCCAGAATCAGTACCATGCCTAAAAACAGAACTTTTCGGGCCTTTCGCTATTTTAGGTGGGTACACCCATTCTTCCTTCTTCAAGCTTACTATGTTCTCCCTCATGTCCCATACAACATTTATACCGTAATGAAACTTATTGACCCTACCCACCTGATTTGACGAATAACCACTTTTCGATTCACCTTTTCACCTCGGAGGGGTATAAAACCAGATGATAAGCTACTATATTTGTCTGATTTATACTTACGTTTCAACTTTTAGGGACAACAATAGTAAACAATTAGAACATAAAATACAGAAAACAAAAACATGAACCAAACAACATAAAACAACAGTGGCGCATATTTCAAAAATTTACCAATAGACCACCCCCATTCCCAGCAAACAATGCCAGTTTGTTTAGCATAAAGTTATTTACTTCTTAAATTACTGCTTTATTGGAGAAATCATTATGGAGTGGGGAATGAAAAACCGCTTAAGCCGACTCTTCCAAAAAAATGGAAAAGCACTGTTTTTACCCATTGATCACGGTTACTTCCAAGGCCCAACGCGTTGCCTTGAGAAGCCCGCAGAGACAATTAAACCAATTTACCAATATGCCGATGCACTAATGCTCACGCGCGGAGTGTTACGAAATTGTATTGACCCGGCCATCGAGAAACCAATCATCATACGAGTTTCCGGCGCTGTTTCAGTTGTCGGAGAAGACTTAGCCAATGAATCATTAGTCACATCCATCGGAGAAATTCTGCGCCTCAATGCCTCTGCAGTATCGATGTCAGTTTTTGTCGGGAGCCAATATGAGAACAAAAGTTTAACAAATCTCGCCAGACTCATCGACGAATGTGAAGACTATGGCGTTCCGGTCATGGCTGTTTGTGCTGTGGGTAAAGAACTTGAAAAACGGGAAGCACGATATCTGGCCCTTTCGGCTAGAATCGCTGCAGAAATTGGTGCTCGGGTCGTTAAAACTTATTATTGCAAAGAAAATTTTGAAAAAATTATTAACGGATGTCCAGTACCTGTCGTTATTGCGGGTGGACCTAAAACTGAAACACAGCGGGAAGTTTTTGATTTCGTCTACGATGGCATACAGAAAGGTGCTGCAGGTGTTAATTTGGGGCGCAATATCTGGCAAACTGAGCATCCCGTAGCATCAATCAGGGCCATTCGTGCCATAATCCATGATGACTATACTGCACAAGAAGCCGATGACTTCTACAATCAAATCAAAGCAAACAGAGCCTAAGTAGTCATCCCTTTTTGGTGAACTTGTTGTTAGCTGCTTTCTACTACAATAATCATGACATACGTGTGCAAGAAATTCCAATGCCAAAAGTTGATGAAGAAGAAGTTCTACTCAAAGTGATGGCAAGTGGCATCTGTGGCAGTGATGTCATCGAATGGTACCGCATTCCAAAAGCGCCACGCGTGCTGGGACATGAAGCCACAGGCATCATCACTCAGACTGGAGATAGAGTCAAAAACTGGCAAGGAGAACGTGTTTTTGTATCGCATCATGTTCCTTGTTTTGAGTGTCGGCACTGTCAAAGAGGTAATCACACAGCCTGCCACACACTTCACACCACCAACTATTATCCCGGCGGATTTGCTCAGTATGTACGGGTTCCCAAAATCAATGTAGAATATGGCATCTATAGATTACCAGATGCGATGAGTTTTGAGGAAGGCACATTTATTGAACCATTGGCCTGCGTATCCCGCGGACAAAGATTATCAGGACTCAAAAACGACGATACGGTACTTATCATTGGTAGTGGCATCAGTGGTATTCTTCACGTCCAGCTTGCCAAATACCGAGGGGTTAAAAACATTATCGTTGCCGACATCAATCCATATCGGCTTGAATTAGCCAAAAAATTTGGCGCGCAACATACGCTTAAAGCAGAAATGGACCTATCAGTGAAACTACAAGAGGCAACAGGCCATTTAGCTGATCAAGTTATCGTCTGCACCGGTGCGGCCTCAGCAGCTATGACCGCTATGGGCTGCGTAGAAAACGGCGGCACTATTCTTTTTTTTGCTGTGCCTGATCCAACCGTGAAACTACAAGTTCCCATCAACCAGTTTTGGCGCAACGAAATCACTATGCGTACAAGTTATGGGGCCGCCCCCAATGATATCAAAGATGCATTACAGATTTTAGCAACAGGAAAACTCGACATCAAAGAAATGATAACCCATCGCTTTCCACTCACTGAAGTACAAGAAGGTTTCCGATTAACAGCTGAAGCAGGTAACTCACTCAAAATCATATTGGAACCCAACCAACAATAAATGCAGAAATCAATGCGACATACTTGTTATATCCTGAATTCTCGTCAAAGTTGTGATATACACAACTGAAAATTATTTGGCGTTTTTCAGTACCCGTTATTTATTATGTCATATTATATTCATTTTTTGTGTATTAGCTCTTGTTTTTTATATGATGGCTGTACCGCAATTTTTATGTGCAATGTATAGTATAATTACACTTCACAACAAAAATATATGTTGTAAAAAATAGCGACAACCATCACCAATGCTTTAATTGAAATATTATTCACAAAATCAAGTTAAAATCAACACACATACGCATATAGTACAAAAATGCCGAGAAATCAAGTTATATATATAACTCCACACATTTTTTTAAATATAACATATTAAAGCGATAAAGCAATATCAAAATCTACAGAGTATGTTACATGAAATATGTTAAAAATTTGAGTTATAAACACATGAAACAAATCATAAAGCATAAGCACCTCCAAAAACCCCATTTCAAAAAACCAAAACACCATGCACAATTTTCAGCAAACGATTTTGAAAACATAGTTTTCAGAGGTCACCAACAGTAACACCCGCAAAGAACACAATACAACAAATCAATAGGTGCAAGATCATTTTTGAGTTCCTATATTACCCGCCCCCTGAATTAATATCGGACTTTGCACATGTAGTACCAGTTAAGATTTTGGAGATATAGTTATACCAGATATATATAGAGTGATAAAGCAACGACGAAGCATCCGTAGATACCAAACCAAACCAGTTCCCAAAGAAATAGTACAAAAAGTCTTAGAAGCCGCCACTTGGGCACCTTCGGCACATAACAGCCAGCCATGGCAGTTCATCATTTTAGAAGACCGCCAAATTAAGCGGAATTTAACTGAACAAATGTCAGAAGCATGGGCAAGCGATTTGGCAAATAATAATCAATCAATCGATGCTAAAAAACGCAAGGAAAAAACAGAGCAGTTCACAAATGCCCCAGTGCTAATTTTAGTTTGTTTAACACCTGAGGGGCTCAAAAAATTCTCCGACAAGACACAACAAAGTATTGAACGGGATTTAGCGATAGAAAGTTTAGGTGCATGTATTCAAAATCTGCTTTTGGCGACACATGCAACTGGTTTGGGAGCCTGCTGGTATTGCGCACCAGCATTCTGCAAGGAGCTTGTGCAGAAAATATTAAAAATTCCCAAATCAGTTGAGCCGCATGCATTCATCACGCTTGGATATCCAGATGAAGTGCCAACGATATCCCCCAGAAAAAAAGAGAGTACATATTATTTTGTTAATTTTTGGGGGAACACTACTGGGCAACTGTGATTTCAAACATTATTTATCATAGTGCAGTGTAACATCTAAATCAGCACAATATAGTTGAGCTAGTCTTTTTAATTTTATCCGAGCACTCTCAGCAATAAACTACCAATCGATACCCTTCTGAGCACAATTACACACATAATACCAAAAAACCAACTCCATATTAAACCAACAACATCACAAATACACCAACCCAAACATTAAACACAAAGAACAGACAACCCCACCACCGAAACACTAAACCAACCCCATGCACGGGCGTATAGTGAATCTCTAAACGACACACCAAACAAAAACCTCCTCAAAAACAAACACCACTAGAGCAACAAAAGCACACGCGCATTTAAATTATCCAAAACCAAAACCACCACCCCCATCAGACTGTCCGAAAACTAGCAAAAATCCTTGAAGTACAAAAAATGAAAAACTCAGATATGCTGCTTAATCATAGAGAGCAGAAAACGTGTTTTACCACACCCCGGAAACCCCATAACCAAAGAATGAATACGATCCACAGAGTAAATTTCCCGCTTTAATTTACGCCCAATAGCAGGATCAATCTCTGCATCTATACCCAACACAGGTAACCTATTTTTATTTTGAAATGTCGAATTTTGGTTTTTGTTGCTCAAATTCTAAATCTCTGTTTTGGCAGGTAGTGTTTTCTGTTTTAAAAAAGCAGAAAACATGTTTTTTGGATGTGACAGTTTTGGATGAGCAATGTCGAAATTTCCTAAAACCAGAGTGTGGTTGTACAGATATTGTTTTGTATATTCAGTTAGGTTCGGAACGGTTTCCTATTTGTAAGAACTGTCGGTCTGAACTTGCGGAACTTGAGGACTGGAATGAATAGATTAAAAGGTGAAGAAAAGCAAGACTCAACAGAATCCCTGCAGAGAACAATTATAGAAGCTTTTAACCTCCATCAAAAAACATGGCTAACTCACGGGTTTTAGGTTAACATACAATTCCAGTACACAGCATAACCTTTTACCGCCTCGAGAGTTAAAACAGGAAACCATCATCACGAAGTTAACAGGATTTATGTCCACAAACTATTTAGAGAAAAGCAGATATCAAACGTTCTCGAATTTCTTTTTTATCAAATTTTTCGGCAACAGATTTTTTGTAAAATATGTAAAAATAGTCTTTTCTTGAGTTGTTACCGCTACTTAATGAGTTGACTACTTTGGGAAATTTTTTGGGTTTTATTTCGTCTTTATGAGAAAAAACAATGGTGATATTAGAAAAATCAACTTTATTAAAGCCACTGTAAAACTGATCGGCTTTTAAAATTATAAAATCACATAATTCGCCTTTGCTTTGTGCATAACTTTGTAAGCAGGCCATAACTTTTAAAACTGGTTGTTTTGTGTCCATTTGGCTTTGAATAGATTCATTGAATTCAGGATTATCTTTAGTAACTTTACCACTTTGTGAATAAGCTTTTATTTCTTCAATTTCTTGGGTCAACTTCATTATTGTTCGATCGTTAATAATCCAGCCATCAGAACTTTTTCGCAAATACTTTTCAGTATTTTCTAAAGCTTTTTCTAAATCATCTAAAACGTCTCCACTAGAAATTTTGCCAAGGAAGAATGCCTTATATTCTGCCTCGTTTTTCCAGAGGGTACGTCTGCGGTCTTTCCTTGAAAAGTATTCTTTACTAAGCTCATCTTCGTCCAAACAATACATTTTCATTAAACTAATAATATCGTCATCGCACA
Organism: Nitrososphaerota archaeon; assembly: GCA_031274765.1. Lineage (GTDB taxonomy): Archaea > Thermoproteota > Bathyarchaeia > Bathyarchaeales > Bathycorpusculaceae > Bathycorpusculum. The sequence continues at coordinate 45,239 of JAISPR010000086.1, forward strand.
ACAAAGAAAGTTTAATGTTGTTACGTAATTTTTGCCCTGCTTCACTAAGGGTTTCGAGCGAAAATAATTTTTCGTCTGCAGTACTGAGTTTTTTATCTAAATCTGAAATTATATGTTGAATTATGTATATATCGTATAAAATACTCGGGTGATTTTGTATCCATTTACGTTCAGAGTCATGGGCATAAACAAAATTTTCTATTACACTGATGGCACCCTTTCGATAAGCCAGTTCATATGTGTTGTCATCTGTCTCGTTTGTAATTGTGATGTGAGAAAGCAATCGCACATAATCTATGTTTACTGTGTCAAAACCAGTGAAAAATGCATCTCTCATTATATAATCTAATCGGTCAACATCAATAATGTTTGAATTTAATAATGTTACATAACAATTAAACAAGCAATGTATATCATCTTTTTTTGAAAATTTATATCCAGTTATGCAACGTGTGAATATTTCTTTATCCAATGGTGTTGGAAACCAGTCTGAAAAATTCCGTAGTCCAACTATGGCACTCATAAGTTCATGTGGTGCCGCAGATGTGCTATCTGTAGTTGGTACATCCGCTTCAAAATTTTCACTCCCGACTAATTTAATAAGTTCCTTGTGTAAAGTAGCATACGCTTTTCCTGCTGTTTCATCTAAATAAAATTTTTCGCCTGTGTGAGAAAATGGGGCATGTCCTACGTCATGCAATAAACAAGCTAAAAGAAAAATTTTGTTGATATTTTCCCAGTCTGCCAAATCTTTAATGGTACAATCTCGTTCGATTTCGTGTGTTAGTGCTGTTCCTGCAATGTTGCCCAAATGGTACACGCCAATAGAATGTTCAAATCTATTGTGCCCCGCAGATGGATACAAAGGTGAATAGCTCGTTTGAACAATACGTCTTAACCTCTGAAAAACAGGGGTGTCAATAATGTCTTTAACAACGGTATTTGAAATTTTTATATAACCATATAGTGGGTCTTTAAACAACTTGAACATTATTTCTTTCTCGTAATCTTTAATGCAGAAAGTGCCCTGTTATCTATGAGAGCAAGTAAAACATCCCAAGCCAAATACCCGCGAAACTGGGTGATTAAATCAGATATTTCAACACCTTCCTTTAAAGATATGCCGTTATTTGCATCCTCAAAAATATTTGAGTAATTTCTAAACATAACTCGCGTGCTTTCTCGCGATAAAATTAAAACAACTTTTTCGTCTTTTTCTTGAAGAATATTAACTACCGCTTCGCCGTATTTCTCCAAATCTTCATAGGTCACAAACCTGTTTCCGCTTTTTGTTAATATTTCTATTAATGCATTAGCGGCCAAATCTTCAATTCCAATGTAAAAACACATTAGTACTCTGCACCATTTACTTTACGGACCATAAATTAATACACTATTACACAAAATGGTATTTACCTATTTAAATTTTAATTTGCTCCACTGATTCTTTAGCCGTAAAGGTTATTGCACTTGCGTCTGAATATTTTAACAATTATTTTCACTCCACGGATTTTACTGTAATAGACTACAACATGGAATTAATAAAAGAATGCGTTTAGTTCAAAAATCTTGTTAAAACCTATTCTGTGAGCAGAAAGTTTACAGGAATGCCCCAGCAGACAAATATTTGACAGAACGTACAGTCATCAATTCATAAAGATAAATTCAACAACGTTTTTGAGACAAAATGGTTTATTCTTTGAGGCAATGTTTAGATAAAAAAATGGGTGGTTGCAGAAAGAAACATCAGCATGGCGATATCGCTAGGGTCTTGTGGGTTCAAAACAAACCCCACCAGACTGCCCAAAAACTAACAAAACTCCAAAAAACAAGAAAGGATTGGTTTTTCTGTCCATTTCCGCCAAAAACACGAAAATTCTAGTTTTTAAACAGTCTCTCATCCTAATAGGTTAACGTTTACGCCTAAACACAGCTATGACCAGAACAATCATCAAAGCAATTAAGATAATGACACACACAACAACTAACCCAAAGAACTCATCACCCCCAGGCAGAGGTGTTGAGAGAGGATGTAGAGGTGGAAGTGAAAAAGAGGGCATAGCAGTGACACTAGGAGTAACTGTTGGAGTCTGAGTTGGAGACAGGGATGGAACACTGGGGGTAAAAGTGGAAACCGGGACAAGGGTAGAACTTGGCTGAGGTACAACTATGGCATCTGAAATGTAGAGTTGTACAGCAGTAACATCAATTTCCTGCAACCCTGAGCCAGCACTCCACCAGTTTTCACCCATTCCAGACATAAGGCTGATAGGGTGAGTTCTATTGGTGAATTGCTGTTGAGAGGCATTAATCACAACCGCACCATTGACCTCCAAAACGGCTGTTTGTGCTTGATTGTCAATGGTTAAAATAATACGATACCAAGTATTGCTTACTGGCAAAGGGCCTTCGGTTTGAAAAACGTAATTATAAATCTGGTCTCCGCCTATCCACATGGACCATACATTTGAACCGTCTATACCGATACCAATGTTGCCGGCATTGCCGGTCAAATCTGTAGAATCACAAACATAGAGAAAAAATATAGCACCGTTGCCTTGCAGAGCGCCATTTGGAACTTTGGTTACTAAAATGTCTTGTGAAGCAGCAATACTGCTGTTTATTGTTGAGGTAAACCCATCTTTTATGAGATATGAGCAAGAGTTACTGCCTGCCACAGGAGTGGGAACAATAAAGCGTGCAATACTGTCCCTGACAGTTTGACTAGCTTCAGGAACCATCAGTGATTTGGACCAGCGTTCAAAATTTCCAGATGAAAAATCATCTGTAAACACAATTGCGGCATCAGTGGGTTTTAGGGGAACAAATAAAAGGATAGCTAGAAGGATTAACACATACAAGGCCATTGAGCGCTTATTCATTACAATCAACCATTCATAGAAGGGCAAACAAAATAGTTGTTTGAAACTATAGGTGTTAAAAATATCACCTAAGAATAGCCGGCTTTATTTACTTAAAACTAAGTATGTACAATGACGCGGAGAATTTAAACAGCATGTCAAGACACCCCTTCTATGGGTAGTTCTATTGTATTTTAGATACCTGAATGTTTGTTGCGATATTATTTATACCGTGGTAGTGGCTGCCACAGAAACACAAAAGTTGAGGATAGAGAATACAAGGTGGTTCTGGAAAGCATATGGAAATAGTTATCTTGTTTTGTGGTCCAAAAGTGTGCCATCTGTTGCAACTAGTTGAATATCTATGGGCATGTGACCAATGGCATGTGTGGCGCAACTCAGGCAAGGGTCAAAAGCGCGGATAACAGCTTCCACACGGTTGAGCATACCTTCGTGTAATTCGCGTTTCTTTACGTATTTTTTTGCAACCTGTGTTATAGCCATGTTGTAGGCAAGGTTGTTGTGTTCGGTGGCTATAATCATGTTGTTCCAAGTTACCATACCCTGAGGGTCAACTTTGTAGTGGTGGATTAGAGTGCCGCGTGGGGCTTCTGCAATGCCAATGCCTTCAGTGTTATTTACAAAGGCTTTTGCGCTGATATGTTCGGATTGGATGTCAGGGTCAGTAAGTAGGCGTTTGGTGTTTTCGATGCAAAACAGTATCTCGATGAGGCGCGCGTAGTGGTAGTGAAAGGTGCTCTGGACGGGACTGTTTTTGCCTATTTTCTTAAACTCTCCAAGGGCCTCATCAGCTAGCGGTGTGCCACAGTGTGAAGCAATGTTGAGACGGGCTAGGGGGCCAACACGGTAGACGCCGTTGGGGTAGCCGATATTTCGGAAGTAAGGAAACTTCATGTAGGACCACGGTTCTATGGCTTCTCCGATAATGTCGGGGTATTTTGTAGGTTCTATGCATTCGATGGCTGGGGCTCCGTTTGGGTCTATAATACGGAGTTGCCCATCGTAGTGTTCTAGATTACCGTTAGGAGTTACTAAACCCATGTAATAGGTTGGGAAATTACCAAAGTTGGTCACTTCTTCTTGTAGACCGTCAAGCATTTGTTTGTACATGTTTAGGGTTTTTTGTGTAGCGTCAAGTGCTTTGGGTAGGCTGTCGCGGAGATAGGTTGCGCGTTCCTGTGTTAGGGGCCATTTGGCGCCGCCGGGTTGTATCCATTCGCTGGAGTGGATTTTTTTGCCTGCCACCTTTTCGATGATGTCTTGTCCAAATTTGCGTAGGCGAATACCACGCATGGCTAACTCGGGTTCTCGTTCGATTAGTCCAAAAATGTTGCGTTGCGTAGGGTTGGAGTCAAAGCCCAGTAGCAGGTCGGGAGAGGAGAGGTGAAAGAAGTTTAGGGCATGGGACTGAATCATTTGTCCCATATGTATGAGGCGTCTGAGTTTTACTGCTGTTTTTGGGGGGTCAATGCCAACGATTTGGTCGCAGGCTTTAGCGCTGGCTAGGAGATGACTCACGGGGCATATACCGCAAGCGCGACTGGTGATGGAGGGCATTTCATAGAAAGGGCGGCCTTCGGTGAATTTTTCAAAGCCTCTAAAGTCAGTGACTTTGAAATGTGCCTCTTTTACTGTATCGTCATCGTTTAGATAAATGGTGATCTGGGCGTGTCCTTCAATGCGTGTGACTGGTAAAATCAGGATTTTGTTGTCAACCATACTTTGCATGTTCCTCCCTGAGGGGTATTCTGCCAGCTATCAATTCTGTGAGTACATAGTTTATGAGTTTTGCATTTGGTGGACATCCGGGAATGTAGTGGTCGACTTTAACGATTTCGTGGAGGGGTTGGACTTGAGAGAGTAGTTTGGGTACCTGTTGGGGGGTCTGGGGGTGGAGATTTGTGGGGTCATTGTAGGCGCGGTCTATGATGGCTTGGTCGCTTTGGGGCCAGCGGTTACGCAGGGCAACGACATTGCCGGTAACTGCGCAGTCGCCCAGAGAAACCAGGGTAATTGTTTTGGCGCGTACTGTTTTTAGCATTTCTTTTTGTTCCTCATTTGCTACAGCACCTTCGATTAGGGTAAGGGCAACATCGGGGGGGAATTCTTTTGCATCGATGAGTGGGCTATATACCAGAGTTATTTGTTTTGCTAGTTCCAATAGCTGTTCATCTTGGTCAAGGAAACTCATGTGACATCCGCTGCATCCGCTGAGCCAAACTGTTGCGACCCGTAGCTTTTTTGGGTTCATTTGAGGCATTTCCTCCTCTCGACTATGAAGGCTATAACTTGGGGATCTTTTGTGTACTCAATGTTTTCGCCTTCAACATAGATGGCCCCGACAGGGCAGACTTTGGCGCATTTACGGCATGAGGTGCAGCTACAGGCCTTAGACCATAGTTCATCTTGATCCATGATGACATCGGTGTTTTTGCCGTGAAATTTGAGATCAAGAGTGTGCACGCCCTCGATTTCGTCGCAGGCGCGGACGCATCGTGTACAGAGAATACAGCGGTTACGGTCTATTACTAAGAAGTCGTGTGTCGAGTCGATTTCGTTACAACTCCAGTTACGTTCATAAAAAACGTGATCGACACCGTATTGATTGGTTTGGGTTTGGAGTTCGCAGTGGTCATTTGCTATGCAAACCGAGCAGATGTGAGTGCGTTCTGCTAGCAGAGTTTGTAGCACCATTTTACGGTATTCGTGGAGTTTGGGCGACTGGGTGGTGACTTCCATACCTGATGCAACTGGGGTAGCGCAAGCGGGAAAAAGCTTGTTTGTACCGCTGACCTCGACAAGACAGAGACGACACCCGCCATATGGTGTTAGGCCTTCTAAATAGCAAAGAGTGGGGATATTGATACCGACAGTTTTGGCTGCAGTTAGTATAGTTGAGCCTTCGCTGCATTCGACATCGACGCCATCGATTTTGAGTTTCATTGGGTGTGTATTCATTTGGGTTCATCCTTTGTAGGGGTTTTAAAGCATACATCCGCTTTGCATTTTTTGTTTTTGATGTGGTGCATATATTCATCTTTGAAGTAACGTAGTGTTGTGAGTATAGGGTTTGGTGCGGTCTGGCCTAAACCGCAAAGACTGGCGTCGCGGATAAAAAAGCAGGATTTCTCAAGGATTATAAGATCATTGGGTTCCCCTTTTCCATGAGTGATTTTTTGGAAAATTTCTAGTAGCCGGGGGAGTCCTGCGCGACAGGGAGTGCATCTGCCGCAGGATTCGTCCACGCAGAATTCAGTGAAGTATCGGGCGGTGTCCACCATACAACTGTCGGTGTCAAGTACTACGATGCCACCTGAACCCATAATTGCTCCGACTTTGGTCAGATAATCGTAGTCTATGGGTATTTCAAGAAGTTGTTCGGGCAAGCATCCTCCTGAGGGTCCGCCGATTAGAGCGGCTTTGAATTCTTTGCCTGCTGGAACGCCTCCGCCGATATCAAACACTATTTCCCGTAGCGTGATACCCATAGGTATCTCTATTAAGCCAGGGTTTTTCACTTTTCCGGTTAACGAGAAGCATTTAGTACCGGTGCATTTTGGGGTACCTATTTTGGCAAACCAAACAGCACTGTTTTGGATGATTAGGGGAATGTTGGCAAGGGTTTCCACGTTTTGGATAAGAGTGGGTTTCTGCCAGAGGCCTGAGTTGGCGGGGTATGGTGGACGGGGGCGGGGCATAGCTCTGCGGCCTTCAATAGAGGATAGAATTGCGGTTTCTTCGCCGGCTACAAATGCGCCTGCACCAAAGCGGAGCTCTAAATTAAAATTAAAGTGTGTTTCTAAGATATCGTTACCCAACAGGGTCATAGCTTTGGCTTGAGCGATAGCTTTTTGTAAGGTTTGGATGGCAAGGGGGTACTCTTTGCGGATGTATATGTAGCCTTTTTCTGCGCCAATGGCGTATGCAGCTATGAGTAGGCCTTCGATTATGGCATGGGGATCAGCTTCTGCAAGGGAACGGTTAGCGTAGACTCCTGGGTCGCCTTCGTCGAGGTTGGCAACGATGTATTTGGGGGTATTGTTAGCGCGCGCAACAAGTCTCCATTTTTGGCCGGTGAGAAAACCTGCGCCGCCTCTTCCGCGAAGTCCGCTGGAGAGGATTTCGTTAATGATTCCCTGTGGTGTCATGTCTGAGAGGGCTCTGACCAGTGCAGAGTAGCCGCCCATGACGATGTAGTCTTGGATGCGGCCGGGGTTTATTTTACCTGCGTTTCGTAGAACAAGGCGGTGTTGTTTTTTGAAGAATTCTCCGCTTTCATAGAGGAGTTCTTTTACGGGAAGGCCTAAAACGATGTGATCGCGAACTATGTTACGTGCTTTATCAGGGGTTATGTTTTGGTAGAGGTAGTCGCCGGGTTCGATGAGGACTGTGGGTCCAGCTGAGCAGGCACCTATGCATCCGGTGCGGGCGACTTTGCATTCTTTTTCTACGCCAAGTTCTTTAACGGCTGCTTCGAATGCTTTTAGTAGTTTGATGGAGTTAAGTGAGGCACAGCTACTAGAACAGCAAATGTTTATGCGAAAGCTATAAGCGCGTTCGAATTCAAGTTCTTGTTCGACGGTTTTGTGTAGATCAGATAGTTTCAGTTTTGTCTTCCCCCAGAATCTGTTTAATATGCTTGATGGTTTCTTCTTTAGTTGCTTTTCCGATGATTACATCATCTATGGAGATGTTTGGTGCCATAGCGCATGCGCCTATGCAGCGTGTTTGGAACAAAGAAAGTTTACCGTCTTTGGTTGAGCCGCCGCGTTTGAGATGGAATTCTTCTTCGATTGCAGTCATAATTTGCTCGATACCTTTGACGTAGCATGCAGTGCCAAGGCAAGCGGTGATGATATGTTCTCCGGGTTTGCGGAGATTAAAGAAACTATAGAAGGTAGCGACGCCATAAACTTGACTTGGGGGTAGGTTGAGTAGTCCTGAGATTTCGGTTAGCAGTTCCTTATCAAGAAATCCATAGATTTCCTGTGCGCCATGTAAAATTTCTAAAAGTGCGCTTTTTTGGTAGTTGTGGTCTTTTAGAACTTTTTCTAGCATTTCACGACGGTTATCATCTTTTAACAAAAGCTGTGTCTCCACAGGTTATTTGTTATAACGCAGTAAAGCTAACAGAAGTTTCAGCTATAAAAGTGTAGAGGAAAACAGAACTGATGGAGGGAGGGTTTATTTTGTTACATGGTTAGGTTTGAGGTTTTGGTTGGTAGTTTGTTTGGAGAAGAGAGAGGGATATGAAAGCGTGTTGGTTTTTAAGGAGTTAATATTTAGGTTTAGAGACGGTTTGTTGTTATGTTATGGTTGGTGAGTTTGGGGCTGTGGAAAAATAGTTAGGTTTTGGGTTAGTTTTGTTGTAGGCGCAGATGTCTTTGTTTTGAGGGGTTTTTGAGGGTTTAGTGGGTCAACAAATAGGGGGTTATGTCTTGTGTGGGAGTAGTTGGTCGAATACATTTATATTAGGCTTCATTGTTTTAGTGCAAGGAAAAACTATAGGATAGAGCATCTTTGACGACTCCTCATGACGTTCCAGCTTCGATGTTCATTGACAGATTGGCAAAGTACTTAATGGAAAATGTTGATGAAGTACAACCTTTACCATGGGCACCGTTTGCTAAAACTGGCAACCACGTCGAGAAGCAACCACAAAGTTCATCTTGGTGGTACACAAGAAGCGCATCGATAATGCGTAAAGTCTATGTTCATGGTCCAATTGGACTGGAGAATCTCCGTTCAGACTATGGTGGAAGGAAAAATCGTGGCAGTAAACCCAATCGGGCAACAAAAGCTGGAGGAGGTAATATACGCAAAGCCCTCAAACAACTTGAAGCTGCTGGTTTAGTCCAGATCACCCGCCCACAAGGAAGAATCATGACACCTAAAGGGCGCAAAGTAGCACAAGAAGTCGCGGGAGACCTTGCAAAAGAGCTCTATAAAACTGTTCCTGAGCTCAAGAAGTATCAAGGCGAATAGGAAACCATGTCAGATGATGAGCTTGAGCAAATACGCAAAAGAAAGCTTCTCTCGATGCAAAATCGCGTAAGCGATGAGCAGAGGCAAATTCAAGCTGAGCAACAAATTGAACAGCAAAAACAGGCGATCTTAGCAAAGATTTTAACGCCTGAAGCACGGCAAAGGCTAAATAACCTCAAAATGGTTAAACGGGACTTTGCTGAACAGATCGAGATGCAGCTCATCGAGATGGCACAAGCCGGCAGATTGCCGATTCCACTCCCAGATACCCAGCTCAAGTCGATCCTAATCCAGCTTCAATCACGTAAACGAGAGACAACCATTAGAAGGATATAGAAAAATGGCAAGAGTAAAACCAACCGCGAAAAAACTCCGCTTAGCCAAAGCAGGTAGAGAATCGCAGTCCGTTCCAACATGGGTCATAGCAAGAACCGACGGCAAAGTCAGAATGAACCCTAAATCTAGACGCAATTGGCGAACCAGTAAAATAAAGCCGTAAGGAGAAAATAGCCATGACAGAAGAAACTAAACAAGAACAAGTACTGCAAGAAGAACTAGAAGAGTTAGCAGAATTACCAGATGAAGAAAGCATAGAGGAAACTGTTAAACCAGAACAAGTGTCAACTATAGCGGGGACAGTACCTCAGAAAGCAGAAGAAGGTAAAGAAGAAGCTAAACCTAAACGTAAAAAGAAAGACGATGATATCGTTGAAGAAAAATTCTACACTATCCCACTCCAGCGAGCTTTAGTTCGTCCACCCAAAAAACGTGCACCACGTGCGATACAACTGGTCAGGCTTTTTGTAGCTAGACACATGAAACTTCAAGTAAAGTCTTCTGAAGAAGAGGAAAATGAAGAACTGCCTCAGCTTTTTATCAGTCCCGAGGTTAATGAAAAGATTTGGGGTCGGGGAATTGAAAAGCCGCCGCGTAAAATCAAAACACGTGTGACCAAAGATAAAGATGGAAACATAATTGTTTACTTGGCAGAAAACCAGTAATCTTCTTTTTATTCCCAATTTATTTAGTTGCCGTTTAACTGTTCTTATATAATTTAGTATACATATAGGCATGGGATACGTGTTTTAGTAACCTTCGTCTGTAAGGGTTATGGTTTGAGGGTTCAAACCCAAACTTTTCTGAGTTACGTAATATGTAGATCTTGTGAGTTTTTCAATTTTTCTACTATAACCTATTTTTGATGGACTTTTTCGTGAAAACAGGTTATTCTCAGTAACATTTTACTAAAAATAATTGTTTTTTTACACGGGTGATTTTTTAGAGTTTTTTACTTTGAATACTTTTTCTGGTTTAGACATTTTATATGATTTGAAAAATATGTGTGGCTTGAATTTTGATAGTTCAACCTGAGTACTTAGTAGAAAAAAATGAAAACTCATAGATCTAGAGTCTCTAAGAGCTCATAAGCCTTTTTAGGAACCTCAGTAGCATGCCGCTGACCATCCCAATTAATAGTCCAACACCGCGATAACAAAAAAATCCTCCCCCGAAACCCTCGACAAAATCCCGTTTAACGCAACAAATCATAAACCCGATACATCATCATAAGCGACAAATGATCAATAAACACCCAAGACCACAAACTCACCTCACACACCATACCCATCCGGCAATAACAAAAACAAAACACACCCCTGCATTCACATCCACCAGCATACGTTTGAGCCCCTCTTTTGCCCTAAGAACTGCCCCCGCGATTCTTCAAACAAATGATAAGGCTTCACATCACAACAAAACACCAAACAATTCACAGCATAGAACAAAACATAAACACCCAAACATTACATTTTAGCAACAAATTCCACCACCCCACTCTTGAAGGATACCCGCATTTTTTCAAATGTAGCTTATATTTCGTTTTTTTAAAACCCGCATTACCGTCGTATCAGCCACACTATCAAGCACCCCATCCAAAACAACCTTATCCGCTATTAATTTCAGCGTCCAACATGCTCTACCCGCAGGAGGCGGACTACAAGCAGTGGCTATAATGTGAGCTTCTATGTCACCAGTTATTTTTGGTTTAACGGGGGGAGTTTCACGTTTTTTTCGATACAGAACTCTATCTAGGCCGTGTTGGATGTATTGTTTGCGGAGTTTGTATATGTTTTCGGGGTGGAGTTTGCATTTTTGGGCGGTTTGTTTGACGGTTAAGTGGTTGGGGTTGTTTTCGTCTAGGTTTAGGAGTATTTTTGCGTGTTGATTTGTGAGGGGTTTGGTTGTTTTTGATTGGATTATTTTTTCTAGTTGGGTTTGTTCTTGGGGGGTTAGTTTAATTGTGTATTTTTGGCTTTTCAATATTTTCAATACTCCTCTGTGTGATGTTGTATGTGTGTGTTCGGTTATTTATAACAAACGTTTTAGAAGCAGTATTATACTAGCCGCTAGAAACCGAACAAAATTTAAACAAAAATAATTGAGACAAAAGATGAAATCCGTGAACTTTAAATGGGTGAAACAAGAACAGTATTACCGATTACAGGACAGGCGAAAATTTTGGTTGTTTACTTATCCAGTATTGTGGGAAGCGCAAGCATAGGCGTATATGCCTTAGCAACAGAGAGCATAGTGATTATTCCAGTGATGGTTCCCCAAGATAAGGCTCAGGAATATGCGGATTGGCTCAAAGTTCAGCTCATCTACACCACCATTAGCGGTTCAGTGCTCGCTGGAACTTTAGCGTGTGCAAACAGCAACGGCATGTTGCTTTCTAATGCCATTCGTGATGAGGAACTAAATCGCATAAAAGAAACTTACAAAGGCAATATCACCATTATGGAAAACAAAAAGAACGCCTACGGTAACCTTGTACTCGCCAACGACAAAGGTGCAATCGTAGATCCACGTTTCAAACCCAAAGAAATTAAACAAATTTCAGACACATTAGGCGTAGAAACAGTACCGGCTGAAATTGCCGCTCTTCCCTATGTTGGATCACTAGCAGTTGCAACCAATAGAGGCGTTTTTACTCATCCCCTCCTAAAAGATGAAGAAAAAAAAATTCTTGAAAATATATTCAAAGTCCCTGTTGACGTAGGCACAATTAATTGCGGCATCCCCTATATTGGCACAGGCGTAATTGCTAACAGCAACGCTATCGTGGCAGGTTCCATGACTACGGGACCTGAAATGTTTATGCTCGAGCAGGCATTGGGCACACTATAGAGTAAAATACACGAGTTGAACGTTACTACTCAGCAGGAGCATATAGTGCTATTTTTCGCCTGTAAACCGCTATGTACAGTGGTTTTTCTGCAAAAATATTGTTGTGACAGAAGGAAAATAAGAATAAACATAGGGTTATTTTGTTGTAAAAATACTACATAGCAGGAACCTGCTGAGCAGTAACAGTTAAACAACCCTTAACATAGAGATACAAAGAAAACTAGACTGTTTGTCTATGAGCAAGACGTTACACAATAGTTATCTACCAACCCCTAAACAGACATAAATACATAATTTTTTTATCCACAACCATACCAAACTCAAATAAACAAATACCGACTTACTAAAAACACACCACAAAAATAGTAACCAAAATACACTACACAAACCACCCAACCCACATCACCAATCATCCACAAAACACAAGAAACACAACCAAACATACCACCATAAACCCAACCATAAAATAGTCAACAAATAAACTACAAACAACACATACAGCAACCACCCAAACAGCAGCTCAACCAGGACATAATGCACTGCTTGAGACCAAAATTAACCGAGTTTATTAGCCACACTCAAGATCAATTGCGCCGTTAAACACATAAATTCATACTCTGCATCGACTATTAATTCAGATTATAACATCCGAATAAATGCACCAAGCAAAGTAAACAATCCCACAATCAATGAAATAATCAAAACCACTTGGCGTTCAGTTAGAGGTCTCCGATAGGTTATGATAGTTACAAGACTTTTTCTACTATTGGCACAAAGTTTTTTGCCATCAAAAGTTACTGATGCTTTTTTACCTATCAAAAACGCTGAAAGCAATATAAGAGCTGAATTGAAGATAAAGGGGAGAAGGGAGATAAATAGATTCACTTTTAAATCAGATATAACCGCAAAGGAAGCAACCGTCATACCTATCGTAAATGAACCCGTATTGCCGACAAAAATTTTCCCTGAAACATTAAATACCGCCAAGATTAACCAGAACAAAAGCGGCCCAACCATAAGCATATAGTTTGGCGAGAAAACCATCAAACCAGCGATAACTATAGCCGGACAAATAGATTCAAGCCCATTTAGGCCCCCTAACTGATTTACAACATTGGTCACTATCATAACGATTAAAGGAATTATAATATAGAAATAAGCAATACCAAAATCCACCATCCCCACAAGCGGCAGAGTTATACTTGTTCTAGCATCGATTGCCTGAGCATAGTAAATCAGCGGCAATGCCGCTATAAGAGGCATAAACGCTTTGTAGCGCCATTTCAAATCTATCCAGTCATCCATCATGCCCATAAAACCACCAAAAAGAACGCATACCGCTAATGTAAAGGCAGCAGAAATAGGTTCAGGATTAACACTTTGTTGCCAAAAATAAACCAAAAAAAGATAAACGGTTGTGAAAAGGACATAAAAAGCCCCTAACCCGTTGGGAATTAAAGGGCGCCCAACTTTGTGCTGGTCAGGAACCCTTGGAAACACTTTACGCCGCTTCCCACAAGCCCGATTTATTAGTGCGCAGCATTGTATAGATCCCACTGGATTTCATAGATTGCCACCAAAGGCACTAACCCGCCATACTGGAAGGGCGAGGTATATAGACCCGCATAATATATGCCCTTGAAGTATTGCGACGGCTCAAGTTCTAGATCAGGTGCAAACGTCACATCTTCAAAGTTGGCCATCAGGTTATAACAATACGTCACTTCAGCATCATTTAGAAGCAATTCAACAACAGAGCTAAGCCCGCGATCATTCCATTGCCACCCACCTGAGACTTGTTCCCCAAAAGCGGTTTCATTTGTCCAAGCATCAGCAGCACTAATAAAGCCCTGGTCTATGAAGCGCTGTTTATCCTGCCCAGAAATACGTGCCATCCATACCCATTTGCCTTCGTCACCATACCCTGCAGGGTACACATTATAGACAGTTTCTGATTGTTGTTGGACCACTAGTACGGTGAAAACAGCAATATATTTGACATTTTTTTGACCATATGAAGAGAGCATTGCCAGGGATTGGTTTTCATTACCCATGTATATGAAGCCTATGTTTGCTATCTGGGTGCCGTTTACAGTGGTATTGTCGGCCATGCTGGTTACATTTCCAAGATCACTTAGCCAGTTACCATAGTCCCACCACATAACCACAACATCAGTCGATTCAACATTAGTTTGGAGCCAGTTAACGGCATCAAGCCATACAGGGATATTTGCATTCAAGTTGGCGCCGCCCACAGGGAGACTGCCGCCGCTGATTGCTGTAGGCGTATATGCTTGTGATACCGCGCGAGGCATACCACCGGATTGGGGTGAAAACGCCAAGTTTGACACTATAAGCACAAATATAATGATAATCGCTAGGCCACTGTATTCTCGGCTAACCCGCAGCATTTTACGTTTAGCTTTCACAAGGTTTTTAGAGGTGCCTTTTAGCAAAGCGACAAAGGGTGTTATTGTTCCAAATATACCTATGGCGGCAATTATAGCATAGGCAGGTGCAAAAATCACCAATAACCGCACCATTGAAGTTGCGAAGTATAGTGAAGTTGTTGCGAAAAGCAACAAGAATATATTTCTATTAGTTGGATTGCGTAACGTGAAGTATAAGCCGACTAGGAAAAACAAGATACCAATACCTAGTTCTATGTAGATATTACCCCAGCCAGATAATCGCTGTTCGGCCACGGAGTCCACAAGTGGCGAAGATGCGCGGATAAAGGGATTTAGCACGGTAATGAATTTTCCTGCAAGACTGGAGAGTGAACCGGTTAGCCAGAGGCCAATAAATCCTCCGATTACAGCAACCATTGATGCACTGACTAGGGTTAATTTGCTTTTTATGGTGATGTTGTTGCGCATGAGTTCGGCAAGGATTAGCACTAAAAATACAGCGGCGACAGGGAGAATTGCACCTGAAACTAGATAGTTTAGGCCGATGTAGGGAACTTTGGTGCCTATCATTAGGGCTAAGCCAAAGGTTATGCTGTAGGTTATGAGAAGGCGTTGACTGTAGCGCTTAAGGAGGACCAAAACAAAGACAAAGAGGCTGGCTAGACCAATGATATAGTATGCGGCGCCCCAGCCGGAGATAAAGTATGCTAAGGATAAGCCGGCGCCTAAAGAGTAGATAAGGGAGGCTTTGAGTGAGCGTTTACTGTCCATGGAGCGCATAAAGAGGAATATGAAAAGGACCATCCCCAATACGCCTGGAACTTCAGTGTCAAAAAAGCCCAAGGAGCTTCGTTGCAGAAAAGATGGCGCTATGGCCAGGAATAATGCGGCAGATAAACCGACGGCTTTGCCGCCCATATCTTTGCCTATGAAGTAGAGAATTAAACATGAAAGTGCAGCCATAAAGGCGGGTAGGATTGCACAAAAAGTCATCAGGTCAATGTTTCCAAAAAGCGAGACGACTCCATAGAGTATTGTGGCTGTCATTGGCAGGGCAGGCAATAAGCTAGACATATCTAAACCTACGGGGTACCATTTCATTGCATTAATCCAAGGTGTGGGGTAGTAGGGTGAAAGGAGGCCGTTGTCTACCATGTGTTTGGTTGCGCTAAACTGGTAGTAGGGGTCAAACTCGTTGAGGTATGAGGTTCCGGCTGTAAGATTTTCCCATCGTAGTGGTAATAGACGAATTGTAACTGCTATGAAGAGTATGAGAACTAGTGCTGCAACTGCTATGATTGTGCCATGGCTTATTTGGATTCCAAACCTATTGAAACCTGATAAGCTGTTGCCGAGTCGTTCTTTGAATGTTTCCCCCAATTAGGTCATCGCTCCAATGTATATTTCTAATTGTACTATTTTACACATGAGAGATTTATTTATGGCTTTCCAAAGGGACTTGCATTAATTTTGCATCTGGAAAAGGCTTTTTTATATGCATAATCACCCAAGGACTATATTTTACAATACGACGTAAACCAAAAATTTTTTCTAAACATGCTAAAATATACACCATATTGTTCTGTGAGGTTCTACCCATCGGTAACCAGTTATACCCCAACTTCTTTTTGACCCAACCCCCTGTTTTAGACATACACTCCAGCACCTCACCATAGGAGTGTCGATATGATTTTCCCCGCAGAGCCTTTAGCCGCGCTTTTAGACTTGATTTATTACCAAACGATAAAACAGCAGAAGCCCCGGGTTTAAGAGCACGCACACACTCACTCAAAGCTTGATCCAACTCAGGAATGTAATCAAGCACCTCAATCATGAAAACAACGTCAAATACACCCTCTTTTAAGGGTAAACATCTTGCATCAGCCAAAATAATGTTAACTTGGCAAGCTTTTTGTTTGAGACGTCTAAGCGCGTAAGCATTTATGTCTATGCTAACAACTTGTACTTTACTGTTTTGGGGAAGCAATGAAAAACGTCCTGCTTCAGCACCCACATCCATCACGGAGAGGGGTTCTTGAGATAAATCAACAGCTTTAGAGATAAAATCGGTTTCAATCTCTGTTAGGTACTTCCCCATCCGGGTTTTAGCAGCCATTTCCCAGTGAGTTTCAAAGGAACAATCAGACAGCCGACATACCCCGCTATAATTTCAACTCAGCGCTTGTTTAGAGGTTTTATTTCAACGTCAATAGGAAGCAGGGATAACTTGCGATTGCAGTTTGGACAGTTCCCGCCATGTTGTTGAATAATTTCATCTGGCGGTTTTAATTCAGATCCCTCATATAGAACATGATTGCACCCATGACAAACAACCCGTTGCGGCATCACTTATCAAGAATCAATACCACAGGAGACATATTTATTAGTTGCTAAAACTCCAGAGGCAACAGTAATGCATAAAATTGTAGCGTTTAGAGGATAAAATAATTTGAATATATGTGGTTAGAGCGTTAGTGAAGTATACGCTAATCGTTACTGAAAAACCTGATGCGGCAAATCGAATAGCGACTGCGTTAGATAGAGACGGTAAACCCAAAAAATCAATCCAAAACGGAGTGCCCTACTATAGAGCTTATCGGGATGGAGACATTATAGTTGTTCCAGCCATTGGCCACCTCTACACCATAACTAGCAAACAAAAAAGCCGCAACTACCCAGTTTTTGACTACCACTGGGTGCCACGTTATAAGGCAGAAAAAAAGGCAGATCGTATTCGGATATGGCTTAGAGTCATTTCTGATTTGGCAAAAGATGCTGAGAAATTTGTAGATGGTTGTGACTTTGACATAGAGGGCAGTATCATCGGCTATACAATCCTTAAATACGCATGCGGTGAAAAACAAGACACAGCTAAACGGATGAAGTATTCAACACTTACCACCGAGGAGCTACAAATAGCCTATGACAATTCTTTACCTCACCTCGATTTTACTCTGGTAGAAGCAGGTTTAACACGACATGAAATTGACTGGCTCTATGGCATAAACCTTAGCCGTGCTCTCACAGAGGCGACTAAAGCTGCCAACGGACAATACACTACGTTGAGTGCTGGCAGAGTTCAAGGACCAACACTGCGATTTTTAGAGAAGCGCGAGAGAGATATCCAAACATTTGTTCCCTCACCGTATTGGCGTCTTACCGCAAAAATCAAAATAGATGACAAGACATATACGGGGGAATATGAGAAGCCCCCTGAAATTTTGGCTAATGCCAAAATGATCCAGGCAACGTCTAAAACAAAAACAGGCACAATTGACTCAGTTAAGAGCCATGAAACTACAGTTAAGCCGCCTGTTCCCTTCGACTTAGGCAGCCTGCAAAGGGAAGCCTACAAGCTCTTCCACTACTCACCCATACGCACCTCTACGATTCTACAACACCTCTACCTTGATGCCCTGATTTCTTATCCGCGCACAAACAGTCAAAAACTCCCAGCCGCAATTGGTTACAAAAACATACTTGAAAAACTCCAAAAAGATCACACCTACACAAAACAGATCACCGAACTCTTAACTAAATCCAATTTAAAACCATGCGAGGGCAAAAAAAGTGACCCCGCACACCCCGCTATTTATCCTACGGGAAATTTAGCACAAAAACCCCTAGATACAGCAACAAAAAACATTTTTGACTTGGTGGTGAAACGTTTTTTAGCCGTTTTCGCTCAACCGGCTGTGCGCCAAAATGTAAATGTTGCTGTCAACCTCAACAACAACCTCTTTTTGTTCAGCTTAACACAGACCCTTAGTGAGGGGTGGTTTAGGTTTTATCAGCCCTATGTTCGAGTGAGAGAGGATGTCATACCTTTGCTATCTAAGGGGCAGCCGGTGGAAGTTTTGCGAGTTACATTAAATACCCGTTACACTGAACCAAAACCCCGCTATAACCCACGTAGTTTATTACTTGAGATGGAAAAATCAGAAATTGGAACCAAAGCCACCCGTGCAGCAATTATTCAAACGCTACATGAACGCAAATATCTAAACGGGACTGAGCAGTTAGTTGTGAGCGAGTTAGGTTTTGAGGTTATTGGAGTTCTTGAGCGGTACTGCCCAGAGGTTGTTTCACCGGAGATGACCCGGAGTTTAGAGGAGAAAATGGAAGCTATTTGTCAGGGTAAAGAGAGCAAACAAAATGTACTTGCAGATGCTGTAGAGATTTTAAAAAAGGTTACCGCTGAGCTCAAAGTTAGAGAAGGGGCCATTGGGACGCAGTTGAGTTTGGCCCTTAAACAGTTGAGAGCTAATAGTCGAACTGTTGGCACATGTTCAAAATGCGAGGGAGGTCAGTTGGTTATGTTGCGTTCAAAAATGTCAGGGAAACGATTTGTAGGTTGTTCTAATTTTTTTGAGGGGAAATGCAATGTATCATATCCGTTGCCGCAAAAGGGAACCGTTAAACCGCTTTGGAGGTATTGTAGAATTTGTGGAGCACCTATGGTGTCGGTGTATTTGAGGGGAAAAAAACCGTGGGCCCTCTGTGTGGATCCTCAGTGTAATTCAAAAAGTACAGGTAATTGAGAATCTCAGCCTGCACAAAAAGTCAAAAAGACATGACTAAACACCATTGCAGTGTGCACCTGTTTATTTTGGAATTAGGGGTGTTGACGAGTTTTATCGGGGGAGACTGGCCATAAACTATATTTTTCGTGTTTTTGGTGGAAACGGGCGGGGAAAATTGGTTCTTTTCTTGTTTTTCAAGGATTTTTGGGTTATTCGTCAAATCAGGTGGTGGAGTCAATAAGTTTTGTTGCGGTATAATGTTATATGGAACACTAAAAGGGAGAACAAAGAAGTTTAAAGAAGAAAAAATGAGTGTACCCACCTAAAATAGCGAAAGGCCGATTTTTGTTAGTTTTCGGACAGTCTGGGGGGTTTTGCGCAGTCTGATCATTAACCATATATTTGTAACGTTAGTGACGGATTGTTTGTTTACTCACATTGAGGTTAGTGATTGATTAGATAGGTAGAAAAGGATAAGGTCAGGTGTATATTTTTTATAGTCTGGATTTAACGTTGTTAAAAGAAGATGAACTATGAAATGTAAAATCTGTAGCCGAGAAGCAGAGGTTAGTGATTTTTGTCCACTACATCTAGAGGCTTACCGCAATGTTGTGGAGAAATATGCTGTTTGGGAGAAAGCATTGGGTATAGAATGGGAAGAATATTTAGTTCAAATTCAGAAAAATTCATTAACCGGAGAATGGGCTAAAGAAGTAGTAAAGGATATAATTACGCGAGAGAGCATCGATGTCAGGAAAAATTAAAAAACATTCAGAGGACATGTCGTTCTCACTTAGCAGATTGTTCCGCAAAGTGTCAACAAATACACCCTCAACATTCATAATCATCACCGCGGTTATTTTCTATTCGATATTTCTCTTTGGAGGTGGGCTATACACGCTCATTAATCGACCAATTATGGCATATCCAACTGAGGGAGCAATTTATTTCTTGTATCCGGGTCTTAGCGGGCAATTCGGTGCAGATACGTTAATATCGGGAATTCTCTACGCGTTGGGTTTCTTTGGCATACTTGCGATATATCAGAGTGCCAAAAGTGCCAATAAACCTAAACAGGCATACATGATGCTTATTGCCGGTGTTGCTTTACTACTGTTAGCATATATGTTCATAGAAGTCGCAATCAACTTTAAGATAACTGGCGGCGGCTAAAAGAGAATAGTTGGCCGCGTGCCGGCAACTCTTTTATCGACCCAAAATAGAGTTGGGTTGATATCACGCCGATTGTGTGAAAAAAATTCCAACATAACAACCCCCCTCCAAGACTGTCCGAAAACTAACACAAATCCCAGAAAAACAAGAAAAGAACTGTTTTTCTCCGTCCGTTTCCGCCAAAAACACGAAAAATTCTAGTTTTTAGACAGTCTCCCCAGAAAACCAAACAAACAACAACCCAAATACCTACCAAAATTACAACACAAAACAAACCACTACTCACACAAACACAAAACCCCAAACAAACACACACTACAAACTAGACACAACCATACAAACCAACCCCACCCAACACAACCAAACAACCAAACATACCCCAAATACCAAACCAAAAACACACCCACCCCTCCCCCCAAACTACCTACACCCACCCAAAACGAAAAAAGCATCCAAACCCTCTTTAGTACTTCTAACCCAATATACCATTAAACTACAACAAAGTACAAAAAATCATAAATGACATTTTAAACATCCCCACAGCAACAAACACCACAATCAATCACATCACTAATTCTACAAAAAAACCAAAAGTATTAAATAAAATTCCCCTACAGCTTCAAAAAGAAGCCGTTTTAAATTTCGATAAAACCACAAGCAGGGTGAATGGAAAAAATTTGGTTCCACACAACTTCAAGTGAAAAAGCAACCTACCTTACCGCTCATCCTAAGCGTGGGCAAGAGGGAACAGATAATAATGGGTGTTAGTGGGGTTTTTTGGGGTGGCGGTTTGTGATTGTTGGAAGCCGTATTTTAAGTATGGGCAGTGTTTGCATGCGGTTTGTAATGCACGTATTTGTTGCGGGAGCTGCAAGGGGTGGGGTGAATACTGATCAGGGTGGGCGGTTTGTTGGCTGATTTTTTGCGTCGGCTCAAGCGGGTGGTGGAGTATTGTCGGGCTGCGGAGGTGAGGTGTTTGTGGATTGTTTTATGACGGAGGTTTGGTGGAGTATTTGGGTATTGTTGCTGTGGGGGAGGGTGAGAATCCGCTAGTTAGGGTCGCGTAAGCGCTCAGTGGCTAGGTGTTTGTTGGATAGGTTTGTGTTGTATCGGGTGGAGGTTTGTGGTTTGTTTTGGATTTTTTGGTGTTGTTTGATAAGGATTTGGCTGAGCGTGATATTCGTAAGGTGAAGGTGAAGCAGAAGGTGTCGGGTGGTTTTCGTTCGGTTGGTGGGGTTGTGGGGTTTGGTCGGGTGTCGTCTGTTATTGGGACGGCTCTTAAGCAGGG
>JAISPR010000125.1 GCA_031274765.1 Nitrososphaerota archaeon
TTAACTCCATAGATGTTGATAGATTCGTCAAATTTTTAAGGGAAAAACCACGCTTAAATTTATGTACGATACATAAAACATCTGATCTGTAAAAATCTATCCTATATTGGTACACTGCCCAAAATTGATTTGTCGCGTAATATGGTTGTGTTCGTCTGGAAATTGAAGCGGGAACTTTAGTTTATGGTTTTTCGTTAAATAGGTGGGTAGACTTGCAAGTTTTGTTACGGTGTAATGGTTGTATGGGATGTATGGAAACGTAACGAGTTTAGAGAGAGAAGAGTAGTGCACCTGCTCAAAATAGCGAAAAGCCAAATTTATGTTGTGTCTGGGGTTTGCTCGATAACTATCTTTGGTTTGTTGATGGTGGGTTGGGTGTTTTATTTGTGGGGGTTTGTGGGTGGGCGTGTTTATGGGGGTTGGGTTTTGTGGGTTTGTGGTTGAGTTTGTTTTGCGTATTGTTGTATGTGGTTGGTTGTGGGTGTGAATGGAGGTATTGTTTGGTTATTTTTTGATATGGTTTGTTTTGTTGGATTTGTTTTGTTGGTTGTAGGTGGTGGATGGATGTGTTTTGTGGTTTTGTGCTTCTTGGGCGGTTGTTTGGTGTTTTGCCCTTCTTTTGTCTTGTCGTTTAGGGTTGCACATAACAAGTCACGGTTATTTAATCCGATAAGTATATTTACTTGATGTGATTTAACTGATTATCTTGGAAGGGAAAATGTATGAACGTGAATAAGACCCTGAAAAAAACAACAATGACCTTGATCGCGGTCTGCATGATTGCTGGCGCGGTGTTTGTTATACCCGCAGCCATAGCCGCCGATCAGGAGTGGATACCAACGTCCATAGAGCCCATTTCGAGCCCTCTGGAAACCGGTAACTCCACAACTCCCTCAGAGCAACCCGCAAATGGGTGTTCTGCTTGCGGAACAAACGCTGGAAATTGTCCAAACTGCACAGAGAAGCCCGTTAATGAGTCTTCTACTGATGTAATGGGCGAGGTAACTTATGATGCAAATGGCGGGCAAGGCGCAGGCCAGACATTGCATCTTCAAGCACGAGATCTGGTATATGGAAACCAGCATGTGGTTCTAAGCCCAGACCAAGTAAACGTAAGTGCAAATGCAGGTTATACCTTTGCTGGATGGAATACTGAGCGAGACGGTTCTGGATTAATCGGTGGCGTTCCAAACAATTTCATTCCCAACATACACACTTTCATACCAACTAATGTAACGTTGTATGCACAATGGACTCCTCAGGTTGTTAATGCTACAGCTTTGGCTAATGTAACAAAGGGTTCAGGCAATAGAAATATTTTGAATGTGAATGTTCTTGAGATGCTTGCGGATGGAACAAACCATACACTGAGCCAGTCTTTTGACCTTAAGGGTGTTGGAGCATCCAATACCTATAGTGTTGGCTCTTATCAGGTCTTTGTCAGCACTGATAAAAATGCTCGAATTAGTGCATGCTATATAGTTTAGCTTCTCCATAGAGCACCGGGTGACAGTTCACCCGGCAATTCTTTTTTTCTACTCATACTTTACGTATACAACGATACTTAACAAAACCGTCAAAGTAGTGCATTATTTACCCTCACAGTTTGAACCTAAATTCTGCGGCTTCTTGACACATACAGGCTTGTGTATCAGAGCTGTAATAATATTTCAATTTTGTAAAACAACCATTTAATTTATACAATTTATGAATATTAAAAATCATACGCCACATATTTTTAAAAATATTTGCCCATAGTGCATACACTACAATTGACACATACACAAAATAAAATCCATGAAAAATTAACACATTTATAGCAAAAATCCAGTACATGCAAAAAACTCACAGATTTTAAATACAAGCTCCAAAGAAAACAGAACACACTCACCTAGCTACAGTCGACAAAACCGCCAAAACTCCCCCCAACCTGAGTGTATACCAGGTTGTAACGTAACATTGTAGAAACCAAAATCAGACTACACAAAAAGTCAAAAAACAATATCACTAAACGCTACAGACAGAGTATATCTCCTCATTTATTGCTGTATATTGGTCATGGCGAATTTTATCGAAGTTTTACGCAGTCTAAAATAAAAATACTAAACTTACCAAGTCTCTACACTCAAGTTTTTAACTCTACTAAAATGAGCTATGTTGCGTGTAATAAGGGTCAAATTATTCTCGATAACAATACCCGCAATCATGGCATCCCTAAAGTCCATCACCTGACCTTTTATCGCCAAATCAGCAAATATTTCGCCTGCTTTTTTTGCGGAGAAATTATCCAAGGGCAGAATTTCTAATTTTTCCAGTAATGTCTGCACTTCAGCCACATTTTCGTTTCTTCTATCAGATTTGCTAGCACCGAAAAATAGCTCAAAAACATTAATGACAGTAGTCACCCCTTTCGATTCCCAATCCAACTCTTCCACTATTTGACAAACCTCCCTTTTGCCCCTCAAGATAGCAACAAGTAAATCCGTGTCAAGGCACTTCATTCAGTATTCTCTCTTGAGTTAGATACCACCCTTCTGCAAGAGCAGTTTTAATTTTTTGTTCTTCTTGATCAGTCATTTTCCATGCACCAAAACTGTCCATCAGTTTACCTGACTTTTTTGTTATACGCAGAATCGTATCTGTAAAACTTTCCTTAGCCATTTTTTCGCGTAAAAGCGCGTCATAAGCTTCTTGAGTAATTGAAATTGTCTTAGTCGCCATGTCTGTGCATGTGTACACATACACAAATAAACTTTATGTTTTCAATACCCAACAGTGTTTTCTGAGAAGTTAGATTAGACTTGATATTAGCAGGTAGTGCAACACCTGTGATTACAGGCACCAATACATTGTCATTGACTGGCAGAGGTAGAGCCTCAATGATCATGGCGATAGCGACGCCAACTAAAACTAAAAGAGACAGTACAAAAAAGACACCACCTAAGCAAGCAATAAAAAACTTAGATTAATGACATCGAAAAAATTGTACACTGTCTACAGTGATAAGCGATGTTGTTCTTTGACTTTGCACAGTCTGCATGATAAAATTTCAATTTTAGATATGCCCACGACACGCCACATTCATTTCCAAAACAAGATCCCCTCTCTTTCCCCATACAACAATGAAATTCAAAAGTTTCTTCAAACAAAGTTTTGACACATATCTGACAGCAGATTTGACATACTATATGGACATAACTGATTTTAATCAGCATTGAATACTATACCCTTTGGGTCTATAAGTAATAAAGGAGTTTAGGATTATGTTAAAAAATAAAAAAACCATGATAGCGTTCACAACCGTTGTAATTGTAACATTATTTGGCAGTATATTAGCCGTCTCTGTTGCACATGACTGGATTTTAGGACAAGAAACATCCCCTGCACCGGATGCATCTTTCTATGAGTTAGCATATGCCAAAGCAACAAGTGAACAGAAAATAGAACTAGACAAAATCGTTGCAGATAAAAGCATTGATTTGCCAGGCGAATGGATACGACCCGTTCTTATCGCCATCGGAGACCTACCAAAAGACCAACCAAGACTAACCGCTAAACAGGCAGGAGAGATATATGACCAGATAGGTAAAGATGAAGGTGATTTAGAAAAAGAATTCAACAAAATCGCAGGTGCACCCGACTTTATTGGCGGCAGCGGAATTGAACGGTCAATTTACTATCTAAACGACAATAGATCACAAGCAATCTTTCTATCGCTAGGCTATGCAACTCTTTATGCAGTTGATGACAACGGAAGTTACAGCATAAGATTACCCTTAGGCACCCAAGAGCTTCCTGTCGACCCAGGTCCATCAATAGCATCAAAAAACACCCCCACAACGCTTCCCATCATGTAACTATTCAGGCGTAACGCAGGGATTCAACCCCCAACAAAAACACAACCCAACCAACACAAACAAACACAAAACAAAACCTCACACCAAAACAACACAACAAACCCAACCACACAAACACAAACATACAACCCCAAACAA
>JAISPR010000164.1 GCA_031274765.1 Nitrososphaerota archaeon
CGATGCAGGCACAGGCTTTGGCACACTCTTACCCATAAGCAAAGTCAAATACACACCCAAAGACATCTCATTTACCTGCCTTGGGAGGCAATTCTAAGTACAGTACCCACTTTACCTACCAAATCAAACGGATACATAGCATTATTGTTAGCATCACAAATTCTCCAAAACAACTCTGAATCACCCAAAACCCTACCAGAAATATTATCCAACCTATCACCCGCAGTGATAGTGACTTCCTGCAAAAGCGTCATTTTTGTCCCATCAGGCAAAAAACGCCGCCTCTTATACTTTACAATTTCACCTTGCTCAGTAGTTATTGACGCATCTTCTATTTGCGCATATCGACTATTTAGCTCAAACATTTACCTACACTCTCCAACACTACATCATTTTTGTTTGTTTGTTTGTTTGTTTAATTTTCACCTTTGGCAGGTGCTAGTTGGGCTAGTATCTCTTTAAATATGTGGTTTGCGTGGTAAAGAGAATACGCCATTTGTGACTGTTGTAAATCTTCATATGTTAGTACTTCTAGGGTAAGATCTACTTTTGCTCTTATGGGATTAAGGTTTGTGTCGTAGGCTTCCTCAGTAGTCATAAACTTTGTTATTTTTACTGGTAATACTTTGGTTGCTCCAAAGACAAACAAGACCAAAGGTCCAAGGGGTGGAATAATTTCTTTAGTGCCCATTGCGGCTAAGGCGGCGTTTGCAATAATTTGAGTTGACTTGGGATATATCATAGTTTCTAGTGCTGCTAACTGGGGATTAATGCCCAAACCCACTGCGACAGGGTTCTGATCTGGGTACTCTAAATAGTCAGTAGCATCTAACTCTATACTTATGTCCATTGACTCTGATGGCGCTCCTTCTAACCGAAAAGGTTCAGAATTGCCCTCCTTAGTTTTGCCAAACTTGGGCGACAAAGTACGCTTAATAGAATCGAGATTGTACTGAAAATAAATAAACTTTGGCGAAGCCCCTGGCTCATCTATAATGCCTAAAGCTCCCTTGCATAAACGCGGCGAACGAGGAAAACTAGACATAGTACAACACAAACAATACTACCTAATCAATATATACACCTTTCGGGAAAAGACAGCGCGCCAAATACACACAAGGACGGTTTGGGTTAAAGACGCCTTTTTGAACCTTTAAAAAATAGACCTAAACGTTTAGAAAAGAAAATGAGCTGATTTCACGTCTTTTCAAAGACCAAAAGCAACGCACCATTTTCCAACCTAACACCTATGGGTTACACATAACAAGTTACGGTTACAGTAGGTGGAAATGTGTTTTTTATGTTTGGTTATGTTATGTTTTAGTGCAGTGATTTGGGATTTTGCGCTAAGACACAAAAACGTAATTCGATAGAACAGAGGATATCCCGTAAGGTCTTCAAATTCACAGCCAACCTGCTTGACAACCACCTAAAATATTCCACAACAAAAAACAATCTATACAACAGCAGCCAAATCAATCAATACCTAATACAACTATCACTCACCCAAAGCTACGCAGAAAGCAGCTAACCAGTCTCCAAATAAAATGCTCATCAAACAAAGTATGCATTCCCATGGGAAGAACCTTTAGAACAAGAACCCAACGCCTAAGCGAAACACAGATTCGCAACGCACTAACAGTAGCTACCTGATTTCCCGGATTTATTATACACAGGTTGATGGAAATCCACGAAAAGAGTTGGAATTATAAAAATACCTGTAAAATACGCCTTAAACAATACGGCCTATGTGTAAATAGATCTGAATTATACACATGTTTTGTTTAATCATAAATGTTGTTTTGAGGCGTTTTTTAAAAACCAAACACATTTATCAAATAGTTCCCACATTTGTGTATAAATTTTGTGGGAATTTAGGTAGCTAAGACCAAATGTTTCACACATTAAGAACCCGAGCGTTTTAAGACGCAAAGCAACTGTTGCAATCGACTACACCACCCAGTCTTTCTATGGAAACAAAACGCAAAAAACGTCATAGGAGGCAAACGAGATCGGGGAACAAACTGGGGATACACCTATACCCGCAGAGACACAGTTGAGGCGGGGCGGCGATTTACCATATACACCACCACCGTGACCCAATTTAGCGAGCAAGCAACTATTGTGGAAAAACTAATCACAAAAGCCAAAGCTCGAGGCGTACATGTTGTTATGGTGCTGCTTGATCGGGGATTTTACACTATTGATGTTATTGTCAAACTTAAAACCCTTGGCGTCCACTTTATCAGCCAGCCGTTAAAAACAACACCATAAAAGAAGCAATGCAAAACTATAATGCCGACTAACCAACAAACGCTTCACACTGGGTAGCAAAGACAAAAACAATGTTACTTTCAACTTGTACCTCTACAAATGTCCCGCAGACCAACTGTCAAAGAAGAAAAAGAAGCTGACAGTTTCTGATCTGTATTTTGGGTTTGCAACCAACTTGCCCCAATCACATGTAGCCAAGTTGCCGATGTTTATTCCCTCGGAGTATCGCCGCAGGCGGGGTATTGAGACGGGTTATCGGGTTTAGAATAATGTTCAAGCTAAGACTACGAGCGTGAACTATACGTTTAGGTTGCTCTATCGGCAACCTCTGAAAACCCCATTTCAGAAAACCAAACAACATAGTTACACCGTTTTCAGCAAGCGCTTTTTGGAAAAATGTAGGTTTTCGGAGGTTGCCTATCAAATGGGTTGTGTGTTATTTTTCAATGTTTGGCATTATGCAAATTTTTTGCTATGTCTGGTTTTGAAGAGGCTGTTTGTTAAGCCGGTTTTGTTGTTGTCTTGTTTGGTTGTGTACTTTGAGGGCTTTGTTATTGGCGGGTAGGGTCACCTTCTCGATAGTGTGCAGTAATTTGAGATTATCGCGAAAGCCGACTCGTGTAGATCTGACCCTAAACTCCGCCGTCTTTTTTCTTTGAAGCTTTAAGCATATAATCTATGCAACCAAAGACTGGTTATACAATCTGTCGTTTGAAGATCGGTAACAGTTAAAACATGAATAAAGCTTCACATCAAAAACTACTTTTCCATCTACTGGATAGGTGAGAAAATTTTTACAATATGTTGGGATTTGTATTTGGTTATGTTTTATTCATTTTTGATTATATTTTGAAATGAATGTTTTAGGTGGCGATTTTGTCGTTGCTTGGCAAGATTTATATCGCTGTGTGTGCCGTAAGATATTGAACAGAACCTCAAAGAAAGGGGAGGATGTATGTTAAGGCAAGTACTCAAAAAGAAGTTTCAGTAAAACTCACTAAAGGTTTACTTGATGTAATTATTCTAAAGTTTCTAAGTTCTGAATCTATGCACGGCTATCAAATTATAACTCAACTCCGTAAAAATTTTGGTGTTTATTTCGGGCCTAGTACGATTTATCCATTACTTAATGTGCTTGAAAAGAAGGGTTTTGTAGACAGTGAATGGGATGTGGCCTGTGAGCGTCCAAAAAAAATCTACCATTTAACTGCCGACGGTCAAAGTGTGCTCAACTTTACTGAAGAGTCACTCACGCTTATTTGCAAAAGATAGTCTATCGAATCAATCTGTGAAATGGTGGCGGTTAAACCTTATTTCTCGTCAAGGTTATTGTGACCTTTTAGTTTTGTGATGTGCCCAAAATTAATATATTGTCGTATTCTCGTCTGATAATTCTGGTTACAACTTAAATTCTGCGATTTTTGGCACATACAAATTTGTGTATTCTGATCGCAACACTTGTTTAATTTTTTATAACATTTATTTCTTTTATGATGTATAAATGCTGAAAAAATAAGTAGATCCATGTTTTTAAAAATATTTACCTTTTAAACATGTGCCACAATAAACACATACAAAATACACTCCATGAAAAAGCCCTATTTACCACAAAATCCTGTATGTGTAAAAACCCGCAAAATTTAGGTTACCAGGAAAACGCGTTTTGGTTGCTAATCTAAAATAATTAAACCGCAAAATTACTCTGCCCGGCTGTCCGAAAAATAGTAAAATCTTTGAAAAACAAGAAAAACGCTTTTCGGCAGTGTATCAATTTAGAATAGTTAATTTGGCACAGAATCAAATTCATACTGACTCCATACCTGATTGGCAAGTTTTCCAAGGTTTAAAGAGAAAAGTTACCCTTAATCCAGAGGTAACACATAAAATAACTAATCGGTAAAAAACTATTCTATATTGGCACACTGCCCGCTTTTCTTTGTCCATTTTCGACAAAACACGAAAAATTCTAGTTTTCGGGCAGTTTCCCACACATAAAATACCTCAAGTAACGGCCAAACTTAAGCTTCTATTAAAAACAATCACATCAAACACACTCTAACAACTTACATTCGGTAGTTTGACCTAAAACAGCCAAAAATTAAATCATGCTCAAAAAATATTCGAAAAATAAGAAAATCATTGTAAAAATAACCAAAAACACGCAAAACCTGTAATATAAACAATGCAAAGTATTTTTTTCTCAAACTGCCGAACGTGAGTAACAATGTAACATGTAACAAATATTCTGGCTACATCACACGTCCAACACACGGTGTTTTGAGCTCGAATACCCTGTGTGATGCAATAATAGTGGATTAAATTGTAGATCAAATTAGCGAACGTGAATTCAGTCCGGCGCAAAAGTCAAAAAACAACATCACTAAACGCTACATGCAACGCATACCCTTCATTGGTTGTTGTATGTTGGGGCCGGGTGAATTTTATCAGTTTTTGTACAGTCCAAATTACGGGTTATTCAAAATTTATTGCCAATTATAAAAAGGGCCATGCTTTGTGGGGGATATGCGTAGTTGTTAGGTTTGTGGATTTACGCTGGGTATTGAACTGTGTCGCTTCGTTGGTCTGTGAATAATTTGGTAAAATGGATGGCGTAGTTGTTTGATAGTTCACATCTTAAAGTGACTGCCAAAGTGTTGTTTGTATCTTGAATTCCCGAAAAAAATTTAACTTATATATTTGAAGCGATGAAAATGCCACAAATGCGTGAAAACAATCTGATAAACGTTGCATTCATAGGTTAAATTTTTTTAACCTGCAAAAAGTGGAAATTTTTGTAACAAATATTATTTGCAATATTTGCAGTGTATAAGTGTAATAAATGAAAATTTTATTCAAATACTTTTACAAACCGCTTAGCAGGTTAAAAAAACTGAGAATTCAGGTTGTTTGTGATGGCAATATCTTACTTAAGAGGGCATCCAGTTTTCTTGAAGGTAAAAGTGATATGTATCAAATAGTTGCCGGATTGTGTTATCGCTTATAACTCCCCCCATTCACAGCCAATCGCAAATTAATGGCATGTGCATGCTACTACATTTACAATATAACCTAGGCGACCTCCGAAAACCTATATTTTTCCAAAAATCGTTTGCTAAAAACCATCCAATTGTGTTGTTTGGTTTTCTGAAATGGGTTTTCGAAGGTTGCCCCTAATTATCATGAGAATGATTAATGCGCACTATATATTCAAATGTATGTTCCCATTAATCCCCAACTATCCACATTCAAACACTATATGTGTGCCGCGTCAATAAACAAAGTGTAAGGAAAAAATATGCCCAAACCCTTGGATTTGGTTTCACAAAAGAAACGCGCAAAAATACAAGCATACTTTTGGGACGTCGTGGGTTCAGTTGAACACATAAACATCCCCAAACTCGAAGATGCTATAAGAAAAGAGTTTAATACAGTTGATAATCGATTAATCAAAACCCAAATTCGATTGATGCAGACAGAAAAACGGATTAAAGTGCAAAATAATGTGAAAGTGTGGATTAAGCCGCCGTCGGTTTAATTGGCTTTCCTGTTGTCCATAAATTGCGTTATAGAATGCGGAAGTGTCTTTTCTTCACCCTTCAAGGTAACAAAAGCAGGTGTCGCGATATCGATGCCTGCTTTCTTGAGTTCTATAAGCATATTGCTTATGAGGTCACTTTTAATGGTTGTAAACCGGTTAGGCTCATTAATGAATACATTGAGTTCATAAGTTATTGCATAAGATCCAAGTTCCCGCAATAGAACAAATGACGCCTTATCTGGTAAAGACAAAACACCCTTGGTTTTTTTGGCGGCTTCGATGAGTGTTGCTTGTGCGTAATCCTTGTCAATGTCATAACCAAGGGTTACCTGTACATAGAGCATAACTTCTTGCAGGGTACTAAAGTTGCGGATTTCTTTGTTCATAACCGTCAAATTAGGGATACTTATAACCTCGTCCTTTATTGTTTTTATACGGGTGAAGAAGAAACCAATTTCAATAATGTCACCATAACTGTCGCCGATTTGTACCCGGTCACCAACTTTGAATTCATTTGTTCCACCAAGGATAGCATAACCCAAAATATTACCCAAGACACTAGAAGAGAATAAACCCAAAATGAAAGTTAACATTATAACTAAGCCGTTTCCAAGAAGGTTTGCAACCCATGTTCCAATAAAGCTGTATGTCCAAATGAAAACAAGCATTCCTATTGTTACAATGTATATGAGGTATGTTAAGTACTGAGCTATGGATTTGTTGGTTTTTTTTGCAGATGTTGGATCACGAACTATTTTCCCAAGCGCTGGTGAAACAGTGAGTATGGTGGCGGGTACAATTATTTTTTTGGCGAATGCTAAAAAAAACCATGCGCCAAAAGAGGCAATCACTTGGAATAAAGTGTTATAGATAAACGTTTGTGTGTCTATATTAGCGATAAGAAACCCAAAAACACCAACGCGATATGTCACTTCAAGTATGAGAAACGCTATAACAAGTATAGCGGCTCGGATTGTCATCCAGCCTAAATATTTGCCTATTATAGAAACGCGAATGTGCCGTTTTGTCTGCTTAGTGGTCATGCTCTTCTCGGCAATTCTCCTTACGGTTACCCTACTATTTAAAATTTTGGGAAAATGAACAACATCTGACTATTTTAGGATACCGTGCACTTTAGCGTAAATCTTTATAACAAACCATCGCTTACTATATTAATGGAGCGTCTTTTAGCCACTTGTTTATCCCAAGCAAGCCATCTATATTGATAATAGATGACGATACAGCCATTCTGCGGGCGTTTATGCGAATTTTCCAGAAGAAAGGCTACAACGTTGCAATAGCTGCAAAAGGGGCGGAGGCTATAGAAAAATTGAATTGCCTTTGTTTTGATGTGGCTTTGATTGATTTTTGTCTCCCCGATATGGAGGGAACAAAATTGTTTTCTCTAATAGAACATAACTCACCTAGAACATTAAAAATTATGTGGAGCGGTAAAATAGTAGCTCCCGAACGCATATCTGGAATTGACACTTTTTTGGGGAAACCCATTCAGCCTGAGAAATTGTTGAGTATAATTGACAGCAAACTCAAAAATAGAGACATTGAGCTGTAAGGAACAGTCAAGCGATAACCTTAAAAAAATCGTGTAACAAAAGAACTGTTAAATTTGTGGATATGTTAAAACCGCCTCAGATATGTCTCAAATTTACCTGTTAAAAATTGTTTGATCTCGCAAATTATCACCGATCTGTTCCTAATGACTAAAATGGTGCCTTGGTTAGTAGTCGGTTTATGTGGCGTGTGACATATATTTGCGTTTATTAAGCGCTGGATTCTACTTGTTGTTTGTTAGCTGTCGATAATGTCCGTCATATTTGTGTTTTGTGTGCTTGGTCTGTTCTTTTTAGGGGTTTGTTTTTGGACAGTTGTGGTGTTTTTGTTTGTACGTCGTGTTTTTTGGGTGTTTGTTTTTATTTTTAGGGTTGTTGGTTGGTGGGTCTGTTGTGATGTTGTGGGTTTGGTGTGTTGTTATGTGTCGTTCCTTGTGGGCTTTTTGCTGTATGTTATAGTAGACATTATTGTGTTCATAAAATTAAGCTATTTTGTTATAGTATAAAATACTTGATAAAAAGATGATGATGATTGCCCCGAGTATCAAAAATATTGTGAGTGTAGTTTGGTTGGGGTTTTCATCACTTGGTGGGTTTGTTGTGGGTGTGGGGTTTGTTGTGGGTGTGGGTTCTGGTGGTTGTGGGGTGATGATGTCATCTGTTGAAATTGATGTTATGCTGTTCCAGTCATTGCTGAATTGAATATTGTATATTGCACTTTCAGGAAAACTCTGTGTAACTGGTTGTGATCCAAATATAAAGGTCAGATTTCCTTTGGTTAGAGGAATACGAATTGAGTGTGTTGCATAATTAAACTGCCACTGTGCCGTTTGAAAACAGGTTCGGTAGTCCTGATATCTTTCTTCACTGGCGGGTATGTCTAGACTTCCTGTTTGGGGTATTATGCCATAGAGAAAAAGTGTCATGGCACCAAGCAGAGAAGCCTCATCATTGTAGCTGCCTGCTACACCTGTGCGGACATCCATAAAGCTGAATTGGTTATCGTTAAACAGACTACTGTTTATGAGCCCCTGCCAACCTTGGGTTAGCATATTTTGAAAGTTTGTCTGATTACCTTCAGTAAACTGGGTATAGAGCATCTGTAGCGCTATTAGACTGCCCATGGTTTCACAGAGTCTTAATTGATTATTATTCTCAGCATGCCTAATGACGCCTGTTTTTCCCCATCCCGGAGAATTGTATTGGTTAGTTAACAATTTATTTTCTAAATCTAAAATTACTCGGTCAAAATATGGGATGTTGCCTTGGGTGTTTTGGTATTGAGTGATTATCTGGGCAAAATTGCCTGCTTCACATTCTACAATGAAATTTTTGTCTGCGTAGCCATAAATTTTGCCGTTCCAGTGTTCTTGTGTGTTTTCCCAGGTGTGTTCAGCATAGCTTGTAGCGTTGGGGATTCCATTTAGGAAAAATTGTAGAAACATGCTTAGTGTTTCTGCGTGTTCATCATAGTAGCGGGATGTGTAGGATCGTGCTATGCTTTGTTGGGGGTTTATCCAGAGCATTTCGCCGCTTGTGCTTCCACTGGGTGGGGTGTTGTATGCTTTTGTGAAGTCATTATAGGCGGTAGTTATATTCCAGCGGGTTATGTTGTGTGTTTGTGCATACCTGTAGCTGTTTATCAGGTAGCGGTCGTAGACGATGAAGCTGTTTGGATAATCTATGGTGGTGTAAGTGAGTGGGAGACTGCCGGTCATTGGCATGTTTTCTAGTGCTGTTTTTATGCTGTTGGTTATGGTTGAGGAGTTGTAGTTGTTGATTTCGGCGAGGCGGGCTATATAGAGGGTTTCTTTGTAGTCTTTGTTGTTTAGGGCTTTGGTGATGGCGTTGTCATAGACGGTGGTGTTTTGGCGGCAAAAGATTTGGTCGTAGATGACATTCCAGGATGAATTTTTTTCTTGGATGCCGTATAGAACGTTGTTTATGGTATCTGCTAACGTTTCTGGTGGTATAGGGCTGGATTCAATTGGTTGGGGGTTGACAAGTGGAACGCTGATTAAGAGTGCCAGTAAAACTGTTACGGCCGCTACTATTTTTTTCATTACGGTCCCTCTTAGATGGGATTCATAATGTAAACAGGTCGTTTTGCTTTTTGAACATTACTGTGTTGGTTATATAGTGTCTTTTCCCAAAATATTTTCATCTTTTGGGATTATCTTGATACACGCCACTTCACCACCAAAAAAACATAATTACGACAACCAACCCCTAAATACCCATCAAAATTATCCAACAACCAACTAACAAATATGATCAAAATCAAAAACAACAAAAACTAAAATGATGCCTAAAAAAACGTGCAGAAAAAAATAACTGCAAATGGGCCGTAAACCATCTAAAAATATCACTTCGAAGATTTAACAACTTATATTTGGCAGTTTGACCTAAAACAGTCAAAAATTAAATTATGCTCAAAAAATATTCGAAAAATAAGAAAATCGTTGTAAAAATAACCAAAAATACGCAACAACCGGTAATATAAACAATTCAAAATATTTTTTTCCCAAACTGCCGAATGTAAGTACCTGAATTCCCGAAAAAAATTTAACCTACATATTTAACGCGATGAAAACGCCGTAAATGTGTGAAAACGGTCCGATAAACGTCGCATTAATAGGTTAAAGTTTTTTTTAACCTACAAAAAGTGGAAATTT
>JAISPR010000006.1 GCA_031274765.1 Nitrososphaerota archaeon
GCATAACATCCCAAACATCACGCTGCATAACATCCCAAACATCACGCTGCATAACATCCCAAACATCACGCTGCATAACATCCCAAACATCACGCTGCATAACATCTTGACAGGTTATGTGTTCATACTCTTTTGTTGCATCAACGGTTACCGTTAGTGAACCGCGATGAGCAAAACTAAAACCACCGCTACATGAGTATGTGTAGAGTTTCCCGTTAGGATTGACAAGCGGTTGAACTAGGGGTTGGTAGACAACTAGGGGTTGGCTATTACTGCCGACACTGACTAGAAATTTAACGCCGGTTACTACGTTAACGGCTTTAGAGGCAGTTGCGTTGAAGCTAATGTTTGCTTCAGTTAGACTTATGGGTATGCGTACATAGAAGTTTACGCCGGGTTTTACTCTTGTTATGGTATTGTAGTTTGTGTTTGTGAATGCTGCGTTTGCTCCACCGGCGGTGAAGGATAGTGTAAAGTCGATATCTTTTAGTGCGTGGTCGTATGAGATGTTAAAGGGTCCGTAGTAGGCATAATTTGTGTTTTCATAGACTTTGTTGCCTGTGCCTTGCATTGTTATGGCGATGTCGTAATTTATGGGCAGGTCGAATCGGCGTGCATATACGTCATCGATTTCTGCTCGTGTGATGCCTATGCCAGCTTGGGGGTTAATATATGCGATATCGGGGTGGATGATACGCCATATGACAGTTTGTGCTAGTGCAATGCCTTTTGCGTTTTCAAGGCCGTAGATGATGGATACGTAGTTGAGCACTGCTAAGACTTGGTTTTTTTGCGTTAATGTTAGACCGTTATAGTTTTCTAGGTCAACCATTTGGTATTTTACGCCGAGATTTGTTGTGATTTTTTGGTTTACGCACACAGCATAGATTACGTTGTTGTATTGGTCGACTAATTTCATCAGTGTTGATGATGCTGCTGTTGATCCGCCGTTGGTGTAGTGGATTGTATTGGTTGATCCAGTGTTGTTCACCCATTCTCTTAGGGTGTAGACACTGTCATCTGCTGCACTTGTTGGTTGCAGTGTAGCTGCAAAACAACTAACAACAAGGGCTAGCACGATTATTGTTGATAAAAATTTGTTTCGTATATTATATTTCATTTTATCACCGATGTTTTTAGGTCATCGTTTTACCTATAAATGGCGTTTTAGTTAGCATGCATATTAGGGTTTTGCTTGGTTGCTTTAGAAAAAATGGGGAAATTGTTGTTTTGGGGTTGTTTGTTTTGATTCAATGAGTTGTGTTGCGGGCGGCATATTTGTTTAATTTAAGCAATAATAACTTTCCCTTGACAGTTTGGGTGAAAAATTACGTTAAATTAAATCCTTAGAAAAACATCAGAAACACTATCAAAAACCAAAAATATCGCTTCGTACAGAAAACAGTCTGCCTAATAGCTATTGTAAACAAAATAATAAACAGGCGTTAGTTAGCCAACCACATACAACGCATCGCGTATAATCTGGATTTTTGCAATATATAATTACATATACTTGACAGTTTGATCTAAAACAGCTAAAATGTAAATTGTTATCCAGAAATATTTGAAAAATAAGAAAAATATTGTAGAAATAACCAAAAACTCGCAACAACCTGCAACATAAATAATTCAAAGTATTTTTTTCCAAACTGCTAAACGTGAGTAATTATGTTTTATTTAATAGTATGGAATTTTGGAGTGTGTAATTTGTAAAGTTTTTAAGTGTAATTTTTAAGTTAATTTTAGATGGTTGAAAATTAAATGTGTAGTTATGAAACGCAATATTGTGAAAGTTATAAGTTTTAAGTTAAAATTAAAATTTATTTTTCATTAAATCAATAAATACATCGATAAATATTTTTATACAAATCAGATAATTTTGAAAGCCGCCCCCAAATGAGATGTGTTTGGGAATACAGGACACCAACACATAACCATGCAACGAAGGCCAATCATGCAATCTGCCGTTTAAAGAGGGTGACAATTAAACGTGAATAAAATATGGCCTTTCGCTATTTTAGGTGGGTACGCTCATTCCCCCTTCTTCAAGCTTGCTATGTTCTCCCTTATACTCCATATAACATTATACCGCAACAAAACTTATTGACTCGACCCACCTGATTTGACAAAGAACCAAAAATATCACCAAAAACCACCGCCTACGTTATGCATCACCAACTCAAAGCCCCAATCCACAAATTTCATGTTTAGACACATATATTTCATCTAAAACTGTACTTTGATGCTTGAAATTTAAAAATACGACTTGTTTTACCTGTATTTGCGAAACGATTTAAAAATTTACACACACCCCCAGCAGGCATATACGTTTGGATTTTTCTGCATTTAAAATTTATTTAAAACCACCGCATTAAACAAAACACAACACATATTTTTCTTAAACAGCAAAAAATATCACAAGTTTAAGAATTATTTCACAAACAAGCATAAACACCGTCTAAAAACCGAAAGGTACAGCTCAACAAATTCATAAAAACGCACATCGGCACAACCAACATAGAAGAACCACAAACCACCAAACTATAAATACACCACCAAGATGCCGACAATAGAAAAACCACAAAAACAACAACATTTACATGGGAATAACACAAAACACCAAAGAAGCACCATACACTTTTGTTAAGTTAAGGGTTTAAGTTCTATTTGATAGAGATAAGACCAATTCTTTCCAGTTACAAAGAGCCGCCCCGTTTCTTGGTCATATGCAATACCGTTTAGTACAGAATCCGGATCAGTTAGCAGTTGCGAATTGATCCCTGTCAAATCTATCCAACCCTTTACCTGCCCCGTCTGAGGATTGATTATAGCAATTTTTTGCGTCAGCCAGATGTTAGCGTAAATATCACCGTTTATGTACTCTAATTCGTTGATATTGGTTATCTGTTTATCGCCATCTAACACGTTAACTTCACCGATTTTTTGATACGTTAAAGGGTCAAGAAAAATCAGTTTTGAACTACCATCACTCATAATAAGCTTAGTTCCGTCAAAGGTTAAACCCCACCCTTCAGTTGGATAACTAAAGTTTCCAAGCAAAGCAAAGGTTTCTATATCATAGATAAATCCTATTTGATTCTGCCAGGTAAGCTGTATAAGGGTATTATCAACTATTGTTAGACCCTCGCAGAAATAATTGGGTACATCGTAGCGTTGCAAAACGGCTCCGGTTTCTAGGTCAACACGCCGTAGAGAGGATTCTCCAAACCGGCCGGTGCTCTCAAACAGAGAACCATTAACGTAAACTAAGCCTTGTGTAAAAGCAGCGATGTCATGGGGATAGGTTTGTACAACGCGAAAAGTATACTGAATGACATTGTTTGGGGTCGGCCCAGGGGTCGAAGATGTGATTGGAGGGGTGGAGGTTATGCCGTTTGAGGGGTTTGCGGTTGGATTTGTTGTGGGGTTTAGAGTTGGGGTGGGTATCTGTGGAGGGGCAGGGGGCAGGGTTTGATGGATAACCACAGTTGCTATGCCAACCGCTAGAATTAATGCGAAGAAAAATACCACAGAAATACTGTAGATTCGGTTCATATAAACTAAAAAGTCAGCCGCCCTTATATATACAATCCTAATAGCCGACAAGCGGTAAAGCGAAACACTTAAGTGTGGAGGCCATCTACTATCTTTCAGACTATAAAAACAGGTGTTGAAATCAATTGGCTGTAGAAGGTTTTTTCGAAAACAAAAAGGACCCAGTAGAAGCTAAAGTCGGCGACTTAACACCACAATCAAAGGCTGTTAACGTTACTGCTAAAGTTGTATCTAAAACAGAAATGCGTGAAATTCCCATGGGTAGAGATGGCTCTCCACACAAGGTCAGCGATGCACTCATCGGTGACGAAACCGGTGTTGTCTATCTGACCCTTTGGGATGATAACATTGAGAAAGTCAGCGATGGCGACACAGTTCGCATCGAAAATGGTTATGTGACCCTATTCAAAGGCAATATACGCTTAAATATAGGCAAATATGGCAAACTCGAGCTCGCAGCTGTGCCCCTAGATGCAGAAGTGAATACAGAAAACAATGTATCAAGTAAGACCTATGAACAAACGCGCAGACCCTACAGGGGCGGTGGACGCGGATTTGGCGGCGGTGGCGGCGGCTACGGCGGACGAGACCGAGGCGACCGACGCGGTGGCGGCGGTTATAGGCCAAGATATTAAAAACCCAACCAATTAAGAAAAGAATTTTTCTTTTTTGCTTTTTATTTTTTTTATGTATCCACTAACACGGAGTATTTATAGGCGCTAATATTTTAGGGGTAGATAAACCAAAAAAACGCCTATGCCAGGTATAGATAACCAAAAATGGTCGCATAACCTGTGGGGATTACTGGTTTGGTTGGTTTTGAGAGGTGAGGTGGGGAGAATTTATTTTTCACCTCCCGCAGACAGACCACATTATTTGCCCACATCGTTCAGCGGGGTTAATGTGTTAGTAGATATTAAAAACGTCGATAATTTTTAATATATTCTATTCATGCGTAGTTAATTGTTTTTATGTTACATGGAAAAGATAGTCAAAAGACATTCAGAAACCAGCAACATATTTGTCAAACCCAAATACGCCCGCCATCACCCATAAAACTCTGCCATGCTGTCTGAAAAGCAGCAAATCCGGCAGTGGGTCAACATAAAATAGTTTTTTACCGGTCAAGTGCTTTATGTGTTGCCCATAAATTAAGGGTAACTTTTCTCGTCAAACCTTGGAAAATTGGCCAAGCATGATAAGTCAATGCGAATTTCCTAAATTCCCACAAAATTTATACACCAGTGTGGGAACTATTTGATAAATGCGTTTGGTTTTTAAAAAACGCTTCAAAACAACGTTTAATGATTAAACAAAACATGTGTATAATTCAGATTTAATTATACATAGGCCATATTGTTTAAGGCGTATTTTACAGGTATTTTTATAATCCCGGTTATTTTCGTGGATTTCCATCAACCTGTGTATAATAAATCCGGGAAATCCGGGAATTTGATTCTGCACCAAAATAACTGTTCTAAATTGGCACACTACTTTATTTTGCTTAAGTCCCAGTCTTTGGGGAAGATAAGTTTGGCGCGTTCTTGGGGTGGGGTTAGGTGGTAGGTGTTGTTGGGGGTGAAGGTTTTGTTTTGGTCTATGGTTCCCCAGTGTTTGTATTTGTATTTTTTTTGGCCTGTTTTTGGGTCGATGTAGGGGGGTTGGGTGCTTGCGTAGGTGTGGTTGTGGGTGGTGTGGGGTCTTACGGTGTATTGGGTGTTTGGGTTTGTGTGTCTTGTCATGGTTGTTTTCTTCTTTTTGTTGTCTTAAACTTTCTTAGTATATTCTACTTAATATATTTTTTGGTTGATAGCTTGTTTTTGGTTATTTTTGTTGTTTGGTTTGTTTGTTTTTGATTGTGAGGGGATTAGTTTTTTGGTGATTTAAAATGGTTTTTCAGTAAATAAAAAACTCAAACTAACACAAAATTAAAGCGGCGTTATCGTCACAATGTTCCTTTTTTCAAGCCTAAGCAATGCATCAATACAACTATCAGTTTTCTCACCCGTAAGATTGAGATTTAACATAATATCATTAATGGATTCACCAGGCCGGCCAAAATTCCTATACCGCTTATAAAGATGATTAACAATGGATTTCTCTAATTTACCACAACGCCACGTAGTATTACGATTCAGAACTACGATAGTTTGAACAGGAGGCCGCTCACTTGAACGTTTACAACATGTATCGCCCATATCGCCCCACCACTATTTTTACCGCAACATACCATTTAAACGTTTGTTAAGCATACAACACAGCACTTACAATGCTATAGAGATTTTTTGAAGTATAACCCATGCCCACTACCATAATACCCCTTGAGTTGACAAATACATTGATACCTAAGCGACGTGTAGAGGTTTATAGCAGCATAGTTATCTTCTCGAACCTCCAACCGACATTCATCAGCACCACGCAGTTTTATGAGAACCTCAATTGCTTCAAGCATCCGGGTAGCAACTTTTTTGCCACGATACACTTGAGCCACATTTAAAGTTATTATGTGACCAAAATCAACAGAATCCGTTTCCATTTGAGCAATTATAAACCCTGCAATAACGGGGCCAGCTTTGGCAACAAGGGCAATAGCACTGTAATCAGAAAGCAAATATGCGATTTGACGTTTCGTAAAGGCATCGACATCAAAACATTGTTTTTCAATCAGATAGAGCGCATCAAGAAACCCAATATTAGCAGGTTCAATTTGGAAGTCCACAAATAATCAACAAAATATGTTACAACACATTTTTAGTTTTTTCGGATGACCTCTCAGGCAGTGCCGGTTTGAATTCAAGATATTGCTGAGCAACAAACCCTATGAAAAAACGAAACCACAAAGTAATGAGCCTTGTGAGAATAGTTGCAGTGGCACTCAAAGCAGCATCAATACCCAGGGCAAAAAAAAGTGTCGTCATGACCGCCTCAGGAATACCCACCTCAAAGGGCACCCCAACAGGGATGGACTTAACAGCCAAAACAATCGCAGAAGTCACAAGAACAACACTCCAAGACACCGGATGACCAAGAGAATAAAAAACCAAATAAGGCACACTTAAACTAAAAAACCACGAAACCGCCAAATGAAACAAAGATTCCCCAATCACCCTCATACTCCGACTATACTGACTCATCGACTCATGAAAATGACTAACCATCTCAAGCGTCTGCTCCCTAAACCCAAGTTTCCACCGACCCCGTGAAACTTTAGCAACAAACCCCACCCCCCAATCAATAACTTTTAACGACCAACTCTTTTTAAGAGCAAAAACCATCAAAACAACAATCACAGCCAATATACCAACAGCCACACAAATTATAAAATTAAAAACAAAACTAGAACCCAACCCCTCAAACGAGAGCAACACAATACCTAAAACCAAAACAACAACATTTAACGCCATACCCAAAAGACGATGCGCAAACAACGAAGCAAAAACTTTACCCGACGACCCACAACGATCACGAGCAAGCAAATACACCCGCACCACTTCACCACTAACCGACTCCGCAGGCACCAATATATCAACATATATACCATACCAAACATAAAGCCAAGCACGCTTCAGAGTCATCTTGATGTCAAGTGAACAAGCCAAGACCCGCCACGAAAAAGTGAAAAAAAAGATTTCAAGCAAACCACACCCAACAGCTAACCCAAAAAGTAGCGGATTAACAGTTTGTAGAGTAATAATAATACTACCCAAATCAACCTGGAAAAAATAAATATAGATAAAAAATCCAGCTAACCCCAAAAGGGGAAACAATACAGTTTTGTAGGTAAATTTAGGTTTAGACGGCTCCATATTGACCGCTAACCAACAGTTAGACAATATATATGTTATCCACCCCTATGTAGAGTTTGTGCTTCAACCTTTGCCGGTAGAGAAGTTTCATACCAACACGGTGAGAAAAGAAGAGAGAAAATAATCTGATTTTCATTTTTTCTACTAAGTACACAGGTTGAACTGCCAAAATTCAAGCCACACATATTTTTCAAACCATACAAAATACCTAAACTAAAAAGGATTCAAACTAAAAACCTCTAAAACATGAGAGTGTTGCAAAGATAATTATAAGAGAGATATAACACTCCATACAGACAATAATTACGAAATGCCCAAAATGCGAAAACACACACTGCACAAAAACAAGACACAACCACAACAAACGACACTACAAATACAAAACCTACAAATACCAATCACCCAAACCACAAACAAAAACACAACAAAACACGCCTTCACCCTCTACCCCTACATCATCAGACTATCCATGCACACCATTAGCCGCATGCTAAAAATCCAACCCTCCACCATACTGTATTGGATAAAAAATTTCGCCCCCAAAACATATCAAAAACCCACCCCACAAAGGGAAGTTGTAATTGAGCTCGATGAAATGTGGCACTTTTTACGATCAAAAAAACAAGGTCTGGGTGTGGAAGGCGTATTGTCGAACTACCAAAGAGCGGGTGGATTGGGAATGTGGAAACCGAAGTGCCCAAACACTAAAACTGATGCTTGACAGGTTGCGGGCTTTGAATGTTAAGATTTTCTTCGCCGATAACTGGGAGGCGTATGC
>JAISPR010000053.1 GCA_031274765.1 Nitrososphaerota archaeon
TCCCCATAGCAACAAGTACCATAGTCAATCACGTCACTAATTTTATAAAAAAAGCCAAAAGCTTAAATGAAATTCCTCTACAGCTTCAAAAAGAAGCTGTTTTAAATTTTGATGAAACCACAAGCAGTGTGAATGGAAAAAATTTTGGTTCCATATGGCTTCAAGTGAAAAAGCAACCTACCTTACTGCTTATCCTAAGTGTGGGTAGGAGGGGACAGATGATAGTGGGGTGTTAGTGGGGTTTTTTGGGGTGGTGGTTTGTGATTGTTGGAAGCTGTATTTTAGGTATGGGTAGTGTTTGCATGTGGTTTGTAATGCGCGTGTTTGTTGTGGGAGTTGTTGGGGGTGGGGTGAATATTGGTCAGGGTGGGTGGTTTGTTGGTTGATTTTTTGTGTCGGCTTAAGTGGGTGGTGGAGTGTTGTCGGGTTGTTGAGGTGAGGTGTTTGTGGATTGTTTTATGGTGGGGGTTGGGTGGGGTATTTGGGTATTGTTGTTGTGGGGGAGGGTGAGAATCTGTTAGTTAGGGTCGTGTATGTGTTTAGTGGTTTGGTGTTTGTTGGGTGGGTTGTGTTGTTTTGGGTGGGGTTTGTGGTTTGGTTTGGGTTTTTTGGTGTTGTTTGATGAGGATTTGGTGGAGTGTGATTTGGTGGGGTGAGGGTTGTGTGGGCGGTGTTGGGTGGTTTGGTTTGGTTGGTGGGGTTGTGGGGTTGGTTGGGTGTGGTTTGTTATTGGGGTGGCTTTTGTAGGGGTTTTGTGTTTGTGGTGTGTTTGTGGGTATTGTTTGTGGTCGGGTGATTTTTTTGTTTTCTGTTTCTCCATTGGACTGAACAGTTACCTGTAGCCTCAGAGAGTGAGCTGGAAAAGAGTGTTATACAAACAATTCTGTTTACATTTTAGGCAGTTTAGAAACCGCCGAAGCAATTGAAGAAACGCTCTTGGCAAGCACTTCCACCATTACTACAATCAATCCCTCTTTGCTGTCGGAGCTTGTTGCAGAACAAGATATGTTAATTGTTGACGGTCAATGGTTGGAAGAAAACCCCCAAACTATTACAGCACTTAACAATGTTATATCTAAAGGAGTGCCTGTAATTTTCCT
The DNA here is from genome assembly GCA_031274765.1 of Nitrososphaerota archaeon. Classification (GTDB taxonomy): domain Archaea; phylum Thermoproteota; class Bathyarchaeia; order Bathyarchaeales; family Bathycorpusculaceae; genus Bathycorpusculum. The sequence continues at coordinate 1,101 of JAISPR010000053.1, forward strand.
CAATGGCTCTCCAAAAGAGGCATTAATAGCGACTATCGAAAATCTGCCAGTAGCACCAACGACAATTACAGATGCAGATATTGCAGTTGCAAGCTACAAATATTACCCCGACACTGGAGCAGGTGCAAGCCTGTACATTGATGGAACACCAAATGACAAAGGCCAAAACTTGATACGGCTCACAACTATGATGTATAACTGGGGATCCAAAGTTCTCACTAATACACCAGTAGAATCTTAGAACGTACGTCTGTGTCCTATGTCGTGATTTTGAGGGTAAGAACCAAGTCTTGATTAGGTGAGTTCCGGCGGCCGCACAATTTCATCTGTTTTATCACAAATTTTTAAATCTGTTCTATATCGAAGCACCTTATTAGTCAGCATAAAGCGTTATGGGCTACTGCTGTAGTATATTTGCAGTGTTATGTATGGTTTTTTTGTAGCACCAAATACCCCTCTAAATTTTTTGGAATCGTACTTTTCCAATGTGTTGGAGAATCCATTTTACTAATTGATCGTATGTTTCGGTACCTAATTTTGTGAGTACAACATCGCTGTTTGAATCAAACTCTATGAAGCCTTTTTTGACCATCCACTCTAAATATTTACTCAAGCGGTCATAAGATAAACCTGTGGAAGTGGCTAGTGCTGTTTTGTTCATTTTGTTTTTCTCTTTTAGAGTTTTTATAACTCTAGCAAGCACATAGAGATCAGGCTTGGAAATCGGTTCTCCTGAATTCCCCTTCAAACCATCTAAACTCCCATAAAAGTGAATCAAGCCGCCCAATTTGTTCATAACGATTACGAAGGTCTTTAACACTTAAAACTAAAGCAAAAATAAAAGACGCCATCAGAAGTGAGCCTATGTTAAAATTGAAATGGAAAATGTTTACAAAAGTGAAACCTGCTATAACAGTAAACATGAAAGCCGCAATTAACCAGTAAGCCACCACCTTTAGTGCCCCGTAAAGTGCGAATCCTATTTTTGCAGAGCGAATGTCGTTAAAGATGTTTTCCCAGTTTGATTCCTGCAGAAGTTTTAATGCCCCTGGGGTTCCTTCGTTTAAAGTATTTTTCCATTGCTGAGTTTTTACGGTGTTCATTTTTCGGCTGACCCAAATAACTCCTATGAACGTTGCAACGCATAGAATTATTATGTTGAAAAGGGGTAGTAGTCCAAGGATTGTAGACGAGGCAGTATTTCCATAGAGGTTTAGCATGTTAACGCCAATGTCTAAAGTTAATAGAATGGCAATTGACGCAACGATTATCAATACGAAATCAATCAATGTAGCAGCAAATTTGCGGTATTTTTTAACTTGATCTATTGCTGTCATGAATTCAGTCATTTTGTTTAAAAGATTTTCCTCAGTCAAAAGCCAGCACCAATCCCTTTAACAGCTATACCTGCTGGACCTTGAATGGTGAACCAGTACATTGAATCGCTTGAAACGTACTTGTCGCTTGACGGTTTCCAGTATGGGTCAAAAGTGCGGTTTGAAAGAAATTCTACATTAATTGGGTGATCATCTGAAAGATTCATGAAAGGACTCTGAGTACTATAGCTACCGAAAGAGAACCCGCTATGTGGCATGACTACTGAAAACGTGTACGATGATGATGTTGGTATCTCTATTTGTGTACCATTTGGAAACAGCAATACAACGGGGTCCATCAAAGTAACTATGTCAATGTTAACTCTAAGAGAGGCATAATTCATTTTTGAAATAAACACGGTCATAGGTTCAGACTCATCTGATGAACCGTGTTCAGATATAGGATAAACAGAGGATAGTATTGCGATTTGTGTTGTGATTAACACAACTAAAGCCAAGAGTATCCATAATTTTTTCATAACAACAGTTAACGTAATGGTTAATATAAATTAAACTCACTGCAAAGGAGTATGGATAATTAGGTTCTGTAGATAGGTTTGAGGGTTATTGTGATTGATGTTTTTAGCTCTTTAAGGTCTGGTAGTGTAGTGTGGTTGTTAGTTCAAACGTTAGTTAACCCGAGAGGGACTATTTTGAAAGGTATCTCTCTGTCTGATAGCTCGTATTCTCCTAAGTCTAAACCTCTTCAAATGGCTGATAGTATTGTGGTATGGTAAAAATTAAACTTGAACCCAAAGGACCACAGTTGTTAGAGTCGTTACTTTTTATCTTCGTAAATTAGCTATACAGGCTAAGCAGTTGCCATATTTTTTATGTTGACTTGTCTTTTCAAGCGTTACAGGCCTTTTTTTATACGTCGATACATGGATAGCCAGAGAATAAAACCAAATGGCGCTACTCCCACAGCAATGGGCCATGTTATAATGTGTAGTAAAACCATTGCAAGTAACATTGGAATAACAAAGACTGTACTAGTGGCACAAAATATTATCATAGCTTTACGTTCACCATGTTTTCTCTCTAATTTTATTATAAAGCTTGATGAGAAGAGATCTTTAAATCGTATAGACTCTGAAGCATCAACTGTCTCTTGGGCTTTTGCGAATTCCTCTGTATTAATTTGCATCATCTTTGGTACCAGAAATAAACCTGCGATGGCTGATATGCCCCAAAGAATAAGACACAAAAGGTATTGACCCAGAGCACCAACAAAAAATGAAAATGCTATAAAACAAAAAAGCCCACTAGCCTTATAGAATATGTTATTTTTGGTCTTCATACCACGATATATACAAACGACGGCCACACCTACCATTAAGGTAATCATGAACCCAAACGCCATTGTCGGTGAGACTGGTGTATCAAGATCTATAGTGTTTTTACCGCCTTATTTCTTTAAATATATTAGACCTTAGTTTTTATTAGTGTTTTTGTGGTAAATCAGAGGTTTTGTTAGTGTATAAGCTGTTTATTTGGGTTTTAGTGGATTTGTGTGCTAAATTACGCTATATTGTCTAAACATCACGAGCATTTTAAGAATTTCACAGGCCTAACCATAGAAGAATGAGGCACACTAAACAACACAATAAACCAAAAATACCCTGTATACGAACAAAAACGGCTCCAAAGAACAAGCCGCAAACGAGCCATAGGCGCAGGTCAGCCCTTCAAACTAAACCTAACCAACTGATCACTCATGCTATTTCTCCACTATCGACTATACACCTCCTCTACGCTACTTGGATATCTGGTTAATCTTAGCCAAACAAGCGTGCTAAAAAGCATAAGAAAACCAGGAACCCCTAGTCAACCAAGTGCTGCCCACCCCAATTAAACAACACCAAAAAATCCAACGCCTCCAAACCCTCCGAGAAGTCGAAGCTTTGTTCCCTGGCTTTGAAGCGTTTATAGATGCAACTGAGCAAGAGATTCCAAGACATAAAAATAAACACAAACGTAAAATTCACTACAGCGGCAAAAAGAAACGTCATTTCGTAAAAACCCAACTCACAGTCAACAAGCAAGGTTTAATTGTGCACAAATCTCCCCATGCCAAAGCAAGCACCCATGACTACGTACTCTACAATTATAGTCATCCAAACCTGCCTAAAGAGGTAACTTCCAAGTTGGATTTGGGTTATTTGGGTATTGAGATGGATTATCCAGGGCTTAAGGTTGTGTTGCCTTTTGAGAAAAAGAATCTCGGTCGGGGTAAAAAGGGTGTTAAAGCGCAGATGCTTAGTTTGGAGCAGAAATTGTTTAACAAACTTTTGGCTTCTGTTAGGGTGGTTGTGGAGCATTCTAATAGTAGGGTGAAGAAGTTTCGGGTTTTTGGAGAGGAGTTTAGAAACCGGCTTAAAAACTATGACGTTATGACTGGCATAGTGTGCGGCATAGTTAACTTTCGTATATCAGGGACATTGACAGCCTAAAAATTCAAACAATACTCCAAAACCCCATTAAAAACACAAAAAACAATAAGGACAAGGTCTATTAATAAATTGAATTGCAATGGTGTCAAATGACAGATATGCACTTATCAAAAACTTGTTCATGTCAATAATGATTACCTGGTGTTTCTTTATTGCGTTGTGGTTTCTTAGTAATTCTTGGATAAAAATTGTGGTACTTGGTTTAATTTTGGTTAGTGGTGTTGTCTGGTTTGCGTCACGTGGTTTACTTCGGCGTGTGTTTAAGTATGTGGGTGTGGGTGTACTGATTTTCGCTATAAGCTTCTCCGCATTTGAAGGCTACATGTTTCGGAACGCGGGCTACCCACCAACTTTTGATAACTCACAACAGGGTATTACTCTCTCTTACCCAAACATGCTTGATGTATCATTAACCGAGATAGTGCAAAACGTCAAAAATACTCCCACTTTTAAACTTCTTATGTTGGAGCATCCTGGAGAAGTTAGCATTGGAACTATTACATTAGATACGGAGTGGCCAAGTGGAAGAATTGAAGTTGTGCTCGATCACGAGTCAGATGACCTTGGCTTTAGATTTAGCGCAAATGGCGGTGGGCCTTATCATGTATCGCATACTTCCCTAGTTGGTATGCCGTCGCGATTTAATTTTTATCAGCAAACACCAGATATGGTTCTGCAACAGGTTGACGATTTAGGTCTTCAGTGGTATTATGATCGTGCTATAGAAGCCTACCAAAACAAAAAAGGAGTAGCTCCAGAAATAAATGCGCTAAAAATAACTTTCATGTGGGGCAATCAGGGAAACTATCAAGGAATGGTAATAGAAATGATAGGCTCATACGTGGTTGACAATCGTGGTAGGGGTGTTTTCTTTGCTAATTTCCAGCCAGACGGAACATTAAACTATTTTAACACAGCTACATAGCACCTACACTTTTTTTTTACATTTGTTCATTTCTTTGGCAGCATAAGTTTGATTTGAATGTCTAGAAATTGTGACCTACTTACTGTAGCTTCTGTTGAAAGTGCACCAGCAGTCTAAGTGAGTGAAAATATGTGGCGGTAATGGAATATGTTACCTGGATTCCCGAAACACATAACTACACCCACAAATAAAAAATGAAATAAAAAAACAAAAAAACACAACACAAAACAACAAAACCCCACACACAAACAAACCAAAAACACAAAACAAAA
>JAISPR010000084.1 GCA_031274765.1 Nitrososphaerota archaeon
GTTGTGTTTTTGGGTTTTGTGTGTTTGTTTTGTTTGGTTTGGTTTGTTTTTTGTGTGTTTGTTTTTGTTTTGTGTTGTTTTTTTGGTTTGGTTTTTTTGCTAGTTTTCGGACAGTCTGGGGGGGATTTGTGGTTTAAGGTGTTTTATTTGCAGGTGAAGGCGCGGCGTGGGCATGGGGTTGCTATTGTGGCTTTGGCGAGAAAGATGTTGGGGGTTTGTGTCATTTGTTGGTTTTGGGGGAGGTGTTTTTGGAGGAGGGGTTGGTGCCTAGGCGGCGGCAGCGGATGATTCGGCCGCGGGATTTGTCGGTTTTGTTTGATGAGGCTTTGGGTTTGTTGGCTAAGGCGGGGTATGTGAAGGACAAGTAGTTAACTGGATGCTTTCATGGAAACAGCTCTATACATAATAGTTTTTTTTATATATGAATAATAGTTTTGTTTTATATTCTCTAAAATCAGCAATGCCCGCATCTTAAAACGGCAGATAACACCGTTAACCCCCAAAAATTATGGAAACTTTACATTCGTATAGGGTGCAGGCAGCCAAACGCTAATATACTATTAACCCCAAAAACGGTAGTTACTGGATACGGCTACCTAAAAGCTGTGTCAGGTGAATATATGATGAACCAAAACCAAAAAAGAATAATATCAATATTTGTAGTGTTTGCACTCGTTGCTGGTTGTTTGGCAACAATTGCCCCGGCAAGTGCAGAACTAAAGTCAGTGCCTGAGAGTGAAATTGACTTAATGGTGCGTGACCTTGAAGCCAATTCCGCGCTAACTCGCATTGATGGAATCCCTGAATCAATAAATGAACACACTTTTGCTACTCTGTGGTATGGTGATAAAGACGGTGTCTCTGTTGTATATCTGCTGATAAAACTCACAACCTCTGGTAAACCCGCTGACGGTGCAACTCTTGACAATACGCCAGCAGACGTTATCTACTATTATGTTCCAGACCAAGGTAACGGCAACAGTTTTTCGCTGATCAAATTTTCCAATGTTGATGTTCAAGCTGATAGCTGGATTTCTGTTAGCATAGCGAATAGTAATCATGCTTTCAGCATAGACGCATCTGTAGGCGATATCTTTCCATTGAAGTCTGGTTCTTTAGGCGTAAGTGCTACACTTGTTGAACAGTTTTATAACGAGTACCATAAGCCTGTAACTAAAATGTTTGAATCTAAAGACACACTGGTGAGCTGGGTCGGTTATGGTGTAAATGCTGCAACTCTACCCAATGGCTTTAATGGTGGTTTCTTCGATAACGGTATGACCTATTTGGCAATTAACGTAGCGGATCTCGTTGCTCTTGGAGACGCTGGTGCAGATATTGGGATTGCATTGTCAAATATGCCTGGTAAATCCATTAGTGAAAAATGGAATACACCTGTTGACCATACCTACAATTTAAAAATCGTTGACGCTCAGCTTATAGTCACCTGTGATCTTATAGCTGGAAACTTTGGCACCCTGCTGTCTACCACTGGCTGGTCATTGAATTATAACCCCACCAAGGACATAAAGCATGACAACAAAGCTACATATGTCTTACCTGAAAATGTCGGCACTATTTACGTCTTCTTCCACATAGAGAAAGGCGCTAAATGGCTTAAAGTAATCGATTGTGAGTGGGACTATGATGGCGAAATATACACTGAAGATTTCACTGGTAGCTTTACGGTGAACGTCTTAGACAGCAATGGCAATGTAGTTGTAACTACTGACGAATTCGGCTTGATCAATGACCTTGCTGAGGGTGCATACTGCGTGCAGATTATAGTTGACGATGTAGTCATTGCCGGAAAATCCGCAAATGTCGTTGCCAACGATACAGCAGACGTAGCTTTCGGTGAAGTAATTGTAAACACAGCTCCCCAAAGAATCGTAGTGTGCTCTGTGTGCAATCAATAACGTACGATATAGCAGGCAACATACGCAAATAGTTTCGAACGTTAAAACGCTAAACCTATAAAGGTAGCAACTAGCTGCCTTCTTTATTTTTTTATCTTAGCTAACAGTTAACTTATAGATAGTCACTTTATCGTTAGACGCTAATGACATTAATCAATGAATCTTGACTGATTTTTCGTATAGTCCTTCTCTATGAGATTGTGTTCTCTGTCTGCTCCCGTGCCCAGATTTCACTGTGTTAAATCCTAACCACAGTGCTACTGTAGGGGGAGTCAGACAGGTAAACGCTTAAACTTGGCGGTTTGTTCTATATCCCGCTCTTCACAACGTACCGCCCGATCAATACAGTGGGAAAGACGACTGTAACCGTTTCTTCGGAAGAAACACACCAACCCCTTCAACTCGGCTAATTCCTTCTGCCTCTCACTGTTGTTGCTCATCTGGTTGTTCCTCTTCTTCCTTTAATTGTTTGGCAGTGTCCTAATTTAGATTTGATAACACCCTACAATAAAAGAACTCATGCCAAGACCACAAATAACAAACCAACCCCACAAGCCGACCCAAAGAAAAACCACCCCCAAAATCATTAACAAAATTCCAATAAAACAAAAACAACTCAACCGCACAAACCAAACGCCGCTTCACCACAAAAAAACGCTTACTCTTCCTAACCAACCGACCCAACCGCTCACACAAAATACTATTAACATTCCCCCCATCTGTCGTCTCAATATCTTTTACCGCCGGCAGTCCATAGATAATTCTCGTCTCCTTCCCCACCATTCTCCCATTCTGCGTAAGTTTAATCAACTGTCCATAATCAATCATATTTATGGCAAAACATTGCGGCAAAACATATGTATAATCATCATTTCCTTCCGTAAATAATTCTAAAGGGCACTGCAAAGAAGGCAAATTGAGAGCTTTGGCAAATTTTTTAATCAT
>JAISPR010000085.1 GCA_031274765.1 Nitrososphaerota archaeon
ATAATATGTTATCATTGTCAACAAGCGGTAGAAAAATTTTTAAAGGCATACATAATTTATCGTGGTGAAGAAATAGCAAAAATACATAATTTGTTAGCACTGAACAATAATTGTAAAAAATATGATGAAACATTTGAAGAAATAGATGAAAAATGTTCAAAATTAAATAGCTATGGTGTGATAGTGAGATACCCATTCCATACAATAGATATAGAAGAAATAGACGTAAATCAAGCAATTTTATACGCAGAAACAATAAAAAAATTTATAGAAGATAAATTTATAGAAGATGAAAAAAGGATATAACAGAAAAAAATATTTCTGATGAAACTGTAAATACTTACATTCGGCAGTTTGACCCAACACAGTCAAAAATTAAATCATGCTCAAAAAATATTCGAAAAAATAAGAAACCATTGTAAAAATAACCAAAAACACACAACAACCTGCAATATAAACAATTCAAAATATTTTTTTCCCAAACTGCCGAATGTAAGTAAATAAATGTGAGTTTTTCAATTTTTCCACCAACCCATTTTTGATGAACTTTTGAGAAAACCAGATATTCTCAAAAACATTTTACTAAAAATAATTATTTTTTTATGATGATAATTTTTAAAGTTTTTTAATTTGAATACTTTTTCAGGTTTAAAAAAATTATATGATTTAAAAAATATTAGTGACCTAAATTTTGGGTCATGTTTCAAATCAATTTATTCCCAAATTCCAACACAACTATAACCAAACCAAAAACAACAGCATACATAACCCAAAACTTAGAATAACAAATAGACATACGAACCAAACGCTACAACCTCACACAAAAGTCAAATGCTCACACCAAACACGCTGCGCACTCCACTTACCCGCACACAAAATATCCACAGCTATAACTCCATGATACACAAAATCATCATCAAAAAACACACCCAAATATTCAAATCCAACCCATTTAACAAAACCCAAAACTCTTCTAACACTTCACTTTCACGCGCCCCAAAAACATACCCACAATACCACCATATCATGACCTATGACATACCACAACCAACAAGGTGTTTTTTTGCAATAAACTCTGCCCCACACCTCATCCATTTCTAGACGTATGGTAAGTGGTTTGGTAAGGTTGGTGTATTTGGGATTTGCGTTTGTTTGGTGATTTTTGTTTTTTTAAAACTTTTAGAACGGTATTTGAACTAATATCTAAAACGCGTGCGGTGTCTCGTATACCACTGCCATTTGCGGCCATTTTTACCATCAATAGTTTGGTTTGAGGCAGTGCTCCTTTATTTATGTATTGACTTTGAAAAATTTTTTGCAGTTATTGCATTTACATCGCGGGACACCGTTTGATTGTTTGCCCATTTTTACTACATTTTCACATTGCAATGCATACATTTTATTGTTATCTTCACCATATTTATCACCATTAAGAAAATAACATATAAGATGTTGCTTATAAACTATTTAACAACATGACCTAAATTTTGACAGTTTAACCTGAGTAGATAGTAGAAAAAATGAAAGAAAAATTAGTTGAGGGTTTAAAAAATCTCAAAAGTAGAGGGCTGTGAATACTATGGGCAATATCGGGATAAATAATTTGGTTAGGGCTGGGGTTTGGCAGTTATGGGGTGGTTTTTGTGTCTGAATTAGTGCAAACGTTATGGTTTGAAGACACGGGGTTTCTAAATGAACAAATGCTAGACACACCCCTTGGGAGATTTTCTATCCGGCAAATGGGAATTTTTGTAGTGTTTGGGTTACTGGCATGGGGAACGTCATTTATCTCAGAGGATATGGTGATAAAAATTATAGTTGCAGGTATGGTGTTTTGTATTGGAGTGGGGGGGTTTAATCGGAAAATTAAAACTCTATCCCCTGAGCGACATTTACTCTATATCATGGGTAAGCGTTTGCGACAAACAAATCAAACCCCTATCGCTCTCAAGACTCAGTCGAGGATACCTACAGGGGGCTTTGGAATTTTTAAAAAAATTAAAAAAGGGACGGCCCGTCTATGGGCAGGGATTAAAAAAATCCGAAACCCAAAAAAAGCCCCCCCGTCAAACAATCCAGGGGTTCAAACAACCCCTCAGTTAGAGAGCACAAACAACGCCTTGGCTGATTTAGAACCAGAGAGCAGCGCAACAGAGCCTCAGGGCACCCTCAGAGGGCTCAATTAATTTTAAGAGAGGAAAACTATGAAAAAACTAAACTTTAGCTCAAATCAACAAGACCGGTATTGCTATGAAGTGTTTCCGGTAAATTTTGTTATGCTGCCCAAGCTAAAGCGTGAGGAAACGCTAAGTCGCTTTGCACGATTGCTAAACAGTTTACCCTGTGAGATTAAACTCTTGGCACTAAAAACTCAAAAAACCCTTGAAATCAAAGCCACCCAACTCACAACAAACTATTATCGCTTCTACATCCAAGCACCCAACCCGCTTGATTGGTTAGTTGAACAATGCGGCTTTAAATATCAAGCTCTACCGGAGGGGCTTCAACCTTTAGCGGGGCAAGTTTTTCCAAGGCATCTGCTTCTTGAGAGCGGTAAATTTCAAAAAACCCTCACCCTATATCAACTTCCCGGCACGCTTTTACCCGGGTTTCTTAGTGAACTCTATGGGTTGTGTGAAAAAGTGCTAATTTGTATCAACCCCCTGCCCCCTGAGGTGGCTAGTTCGCAGATGGGAAAATATCTACGGCTACTAAGGAGCATCCTTTTAGCTGATCAGACCAAGGGGCGGGTTACAAAAGATGAAATTAAGCTAAAACATACCATGGCTCAGGCCGCCTATCAGAATCTAATAAGTGGCAACACCCGGCTCTTTGAGTTAACCCTTAATCTCACCCTCCAAGCAGACACCAAAGAAAACCTTCAAATTCAAACTAAAAAACTCAAAGATACCCTACAGGCAAGGTTTTTGCGCCTTGACTGTCCGATGTATCTCCAAGAAGAACTCGCCCGGGGAGCGTGGGGTAAAAAACTTGTGGTGGATACAACCACAGCGGCTACTTTTTTTCCCTTTGTTTCGGCTGATCTTATCGAGTCGCCGGGGGGAGTTTTTTTGGGTGTAAATCAACTAACAGGTGCGCCGGTCATGTTTGATCCACATTTACGTATGAATCAAAACATAATCATACTGGGTAAGAGTGGCAGTGGGAAGAGTTTTACTTCAAAAATTCTTCTAACTCGGTTGCTGCAAAAGCACAAAGATTTAGCCTACTATATTGTTGATCCGGAGAATGAATATGGGGAAGTTGGCCGGCGGTTTGGGGCGGAGGTGTTAAATATTAGCACTGAGAAGCAGTTAGGGTTGGATCCGGTGCAGATATTTGCAGATAGCAAAGACACGGCAGCAGGCATATTGGCAGATTTGGCGGGGATTGAGGATAATCGGGGCTATCAAGAGTTGCGTACGATTGTTGGGGCTAGTCAGGATTTAGTTGGGGTGTATCAAAACAGTCCGCCGGATTTGAAGGATAAGCTTTCTTCGTTTGTGGTTGGGGCGGATAGTTTTTTGACTCTGGGAGAGCAACAAAAGTTTTCTAGGCGGATGGTGTTTAATCTTAGTGCACTGCATCGTCAATTGGCATTAACACAGCGGCGTAGTTTAACGTTTCAGGCGGCAAATGTTTTGGTGTTTAGTAAAATTTGGCAGATGTTAGATAACACCAGTTTTTTGCCTCTGCAGGTTCCCAAGTTGGTGATTATTGATGAGCTTTGGCTCTACACTGCGTTGCCGGCATCGGCTAGTTTTTTGGAGGGGGTTTCGCGTCGGGGGCGTAAGCGTAATGTGATTTTGTTGTTGAATTCTCAGCGGTTGGCCGATGTTTTTGAGAATTCCTCAGGGCGGGCGGTTATTGAGAATTGTGCAACAAAGGTGTTGTTGCGCCAGGATGAGTCTGCGATTCGGCTTGCAGCTAAGACTTTGGGGCTTTGTGGGGCAGAGATGGAGGCGCTCTTAGAGTTGGAGCAGGGGCAGGGGCTTATTACGGCGGGGGATATTCATTTGCCCCTTGATTTTTTGGCTACGCAAGAAGAGTATGAGGTGTTTACGACTAAGCCCTCGGAGCGGATTTGTCCATAAAAGTAGATGGTTGGTTGCTTGGGGGAGACTGTCCATAAACTAGATTTTTTTGTGTTTTTGGTGTAAATGGGCGGAGAAAATCAGTTCTTTTTTTGTTTTTCTGGGATTTTTGTTAGTTTTTGGACAGTCTGGGGGG
>JAISPR010000098.1 GCA_031274765.1 Nitrososphaerota archaeon
CTTAGACAACGACATCACCCTAACCGGAACAGTGCTCACAATTCCTCGTAATGCCAATATCACATTAATTAGCCATAGTGAATTTATAAACAAGAATGACGCTGAATTTTTCAAATTAATAGGTGTAGCTGGCACACACACTATTCTTGTCGATGGCGGCGGTATATTGAAACTTGACGGCATTAACGTAACCCACACAACCGGAGTTGATGGCCGTGGCATAATGGTTAATTTTGGTGGCGTCCTCGAACTACAAAGCGGCGTAATTTCGGGTAATAGGATTTTTGGTGATGGCGGCGGGGTGTTCAATAGTGGTACTTTTAGGATGTCTGGTGGCGAAATTTCTGCCAACACCTACATTCCTTATTTTTATTACTATGTTCCTCGTAGCGGTAGTGGTGTGTACAACACTGGTACTTTTATTATGACTAATGGTAAAATCTCTAATAATATTGCTCTAACACATGGCGGTGGTGTGTTTAACACTGGTAGTTTTAGGATGTCTGGCGGTAACATTTTCGAAAACACAGCGGGCGATAGTGGCGGTGGTGTGTACAATTTTGCTGGTGACCTTGTCATACGTGGCATAATTTCTGACAATAAAGCTGCAAGTGGTGGGGGTGTATTTTCTGCCGGTGGCAGCTTTGTGCTGTCAAATAGCATAATTTCCAGTAACGCCGCAAATAATGGTGGCGGCCTATATACCATTGACAGTATCTTTGAATCATCTAACTGTGAAATTTCTAACAACAATGCAGCCACAACAGGTGGTGGTATATTTTCCGTTCGCGGTATTCTTGAGTTGTCTAATTGTAAAATTTTTAACAACAAAGCCGCTAATGGGGGCGGCATCTACCGCGATGGCGCCTTAGGCATGACTAATGTTATAGCCTCTAACAACCATGCTTCTAGCAATGGTGGAGCAATATACAAAGACGGCGCTGGTAGTACCCTCAATATGTATGGTGGTACAGTTTCGGGTAACACAGCTGGCAGTAGTGGCGGTTGCGGTGGTGGTATATACATCAATAACGGTAATTTTGAAATGTTTGACAAGGGCACAATTTCTGATAATACAGCTACAAACGGTGGTGGTGTGTATCTCACAAATGGCCTGATAAATTTGCATAGCGGCAAGATTTCTAATAACTATGCTGTAATTGGTGGTGGCGTTTGGATTACTGGCGGCTACACAAATCTCAATAGACTCACCGTTGCCGCAGGAGTAGAGTTTTCAGATAACCGTGCAACAACAGCATATAATCGTCAACCCATAGACGACGAGACATACAATTCACATATAGGCGTTGGTGGTGCTGATGTTAATTGGTCTGATCCCTTTATTCAGGGCTATAACAACTATGACATCAGCTACATACGTGGCGAGCGAATTCGTGATTATTTTGTGGATGTAATCCGCGATGATAATACCCCCATAGACGCTTCCAAGTGGGCGACCTATATAGCGGGTGCAACAGTTCGTATCGATGCTAGAGTCCATCCAGAAGGTATGCCCTTTAAAGAATGGATAGCAATTTCTGGAAATGTCGTATTCGCTGACCCTAAAAACCCAGTCACTACATTCATTATGCCTGCCAGCTCAGTAGAGATTAACGCGATTTTTGGTAAAGATAAAGTTACGCTCACATCTATTGTAGTTTCCCATCTCCCTTCTAAGACGGTTTACGCTGAGAACGAGTTACTTGATCTTGCGGGGTTGGTTGTAACTGCCACATACAATGATGGAAGCATAAAGCCTGTAACAAATTACATTACTAACCCTATAAACGGTGCACAATTAAATAATGCCGGCGAACAGATTGTTACTATCAGTTATACAGAAAACGGCGAAACGAAAACCACCGATTTCTCTGTCACTGTAAAACCTCACGTTCATGTTTGGGGTGAGTGGGTTGTGACTAAGGCGGCTACTCATTCTGAGGCTGGTTTGGAGACTAGGTCTTGTGAGTGTGGTGTGACTGAGACTCGTGAGATTCCTGCGGGTGTTCATGTTTGGGTGGTGAAGAATGTTGTTGCTCCGTCATGTGTTGAGCGTGGTTTCACTAATTATGTGTGTTCTGTTTGTGGTGAAACTATGCAAGCTGACTTTGTGCCTGCTCTTGGTCATGATTTGTCTACTGTTCGTGTGGATGCGACTTGTGAGGTTGCGGGTTCTGTTGTTGTTTCTTGTAGTCGTTGTGATTATGAGACTGTGACGGTGTTGCCTGCTCTTGGTCATCATGAGGGCGTAGGCATAATCACAAAGCCTCCAACTTCTACTGCGCCAGGCGTACGGTCTTTCTATTGTACTCGCTGTGGGCAACTGCTTCGAACAGAGACAATTCCACCTACGGGTAATACTATATCTGTAAATGGGGTTGAGGTGGAGTTTAGTGTTGTTAAGGGTGTAGTTACGCTGACTCCCACTCAAAAGCAAATGTCTGCTATCTTTGCGGTGTCTGGTAAAGAGATTGTCTTTGATTTGCGCGGGCGAGCTTCTGCTTCTGTTGCATTATATGTTCAAGCCGGTTGGTTTAAGGACGTTGACAAGACCTTGGTCATTAAAACTGATGGTGGCGATGCTAGTGTGAGCACAAAGTCTCTTTGGAACAATTCAGGTAAAGAAAGGTTAGTAACTGTCACCAATGGTAAACTTGATTTCAAAAACATATAAGTGTATGAATTTAACATCCCTGCCATAGCAGGTGATGTTTTCTTTTTCTTTTTTTTATTTTATTTTTGTTGTGTATTTTTGCGTTTTTGTTTTTTTATTTTTTTGGGATTTTTGTTAGTTTTTGGACAGTTGGGGTGAGTGTGGGGGTTGGTTGTTTTGGGTTGTTTGGTGTTGGGTGAGACTGTCCATAAATAGATTTTTTTGTGTTTTTGGCGAAAACGGACGGAGACGATCAGTTCTTTTTTTGTTTTTCTGGGATTTTTACTAGTTTTCGGACAATCTGGGGGGTTTTTTGGGGTAGCCTTTGTGGGGGGTTGGTTTTTTATAACAGCGTTTATAAATAAATATGTGTTTACAAATATTTAATCTTTATTCGTCCAGCCACTCACACTACTCATTTTATTCCTTTTGCGCTAAACATTTTTCTATCTCCCCGTCAAATGCATATAGAGGAAACACAATGAGCCAAGAAACCATCGGCCTGGGCACCTGGTATGACTTAATGGCCCAAAAAATCCTAACCCGCGAACAAACCCTTAAGCGTAGCACAAATAAAATCTACACTGAAATGGGGTTGGGCGCCTCGGGATTTCCCCACATCGGCACCCTGGGCGATGCCGCACGTAGCTATGCTATTACCTTAGCTATAAAAAACTTGAACTATAACTCGGAACTAATTGCCTTTTGTGATGACAAAGACGGTTTGCGCAAAGTTCCAGCCGGTCTTGCTCCTGATATAACCCGCACTTTAGAAAAATATCTGGGCTGCTCGGTTTCTACCATTCCTGACCCCTTTGGCTGTCATGAAAGTTATGGCGGCCATATGAGTTCTTTACTTCTTGAAGCCCTTGACAAATGCCATATCCAATACAAGTATTTTAGTGCTAAGCAAGTCTACAAAACCGGTTTGATGTTAAATGAGATTCGTACCCTGCTCATCAATGCTCGGCAAGTTGGTGAAATAATAAAGCAAGAAGTTGGCCAAGAAACCTATAATACGGCCCTGCCCTTTTTTGCGGTTTGTGAAAAATGTGGTCATCTCTATACTACCCGGGCCTATACCTATGAGTCCAAAACTGACAAAGTTATCTATAAATGTGAAGGGTTGGAGATTAAGGGTAAACTTATTTCTGGTTGTGGTCATCAGGGTGAAGAAGATCTCAAAGATGGTGTAGGTAAGCTTGGTTGGAAATCTGAGTTTGCGGCTCGGTGGCGTGCCCTTGATGTGCGTTTTGAGGCTTATGGGAAAGATATTGCTGATTCGGTTCGTATAAATGATCGCATCTGCCGTGAAATCCTCAAATATGAACCTCCAAGTCACGCCAAATATGAAATGTTTCTTGACAAAGGCGGCAAAAAAATCAGTAAATCCGCCGGCAACGTCTTCACCCCCCAAATCTGGTTCAAATACGGCTCCCCCCAATCCCTCCTCCTCCTCATGCTAAAACGCTTCACCGGCACCCGCACCATAGACGTCTCAGACATCCCCCAATACATGAACGAACTAGACGACCTAGAAGACATCTACTTCAACAAAAAACAAACAAACCCCAAAGAAACCATCCGCCAAAAAGGCCTCTACCAATACTGCCACACCCAAAACCCCCCCACAACCCCCACAACTCACATACCCTACAACCTCCTAACATTTCTAGTCAAAACAGCCCCCAAAGAAAACCAAACCCCCTACCTCACAG
>JAISPR010000114.1 GCA_031274765.1 Nitrososphaerota archaeon
GGGGCATTTGTTTTTGTCGTTTATTTGTACGGTTGTTTTTCTTTCGTTAAATCGGTTGCTTTTGGGTTCTAGGTTTTGTGCTGGGGGTGCATTTTTAATTTTGCATGCTCAGAAGTGTAGGGTGTTTGATGATTGTGTTTTGGTTAAGGAGCCGACTCGGAAGATGAATGAGATTTATAAGAAACTTGGAATAGATTCGCCGCTTAGACTTCCTATTTGTGGTAAGAAATAATGCGGGAATTACGGATTAAATCAAAATAGTTTTTGACCCAAGTCGACATAACACTAAAAAGTTACTAATTTAAATTATTAGTGTAGGAGATAATTATGTGATCATTAAACAAAAAGAAATAGTTAAACTCTCTAAAGAAGGATTACCTCTTGCATTCAACATGGGTTGCTACGATATTTTGCATGTCAACCATGTTAGATTCATTAATAAAATACGGTGTATCAGCAATGCAGCCTTAGCCATAGGCATACTTGATGATTCTTTGGTGAGATATTTAAAAGGTATGGAAAGACCTGTTAATTCACAGGATGATAGAGTGGAACTGATTTCTAATATTAAAGTTGTTGATTACGCATTTATTGTCGAAGATATTGGAGCTTTTGAATACTATAAACAAAAATATGTTCTTGTCAACGAAAATCAAGAGTTGTGGAAAAAATATATTCATTGCGTTAACACTTTAAGACCACGTGAATTTTATTACTCAAGCAGTTTTGCGATTACGCAAAAAATGCAGGAAGCATTAAATGATTACACTACTATACACCGTCCGCTTCCATATATAGGGGGTATAAGTACGAGTAGACTTATATCGAAAATAAAAGAGTTACAACAATAGTTATGGTTCAAAAAATATTTTTACGTTTTTTTGTGGTGATTTCCAGCCAATGGACGTTCTGTTCTATCCGGAAATAGGGTTACACTTTTTGTTTTAGGTATATGTCTGCTGGTGTTAAATATTTTATTCCTTCGTGTGGTCTTGTATAGTTGTAGTATCTTATGAAGCTCCAGTGTTCTTTGAAGAGGTGTGATTCTGTTTGGTATGCTTTGTGGAATGCTTCGATCTTGCCACATGTTGTGGGTCTGCGAACACTAGCAGTGATATGTTCAATACCCAAGTCAATGCAGTGTCGTCTAAAAGCCGAAATTCCATCACCACGTGCAGGTTTAAACTGTGTACCTTGGTCTGTAAGGATTTGTATGGGAGTGCCATATCTGCCAACTGCCCTATCAAGCAAACGTATAGCGTTTTCACCCGTAGGACTCCAAATCTTAATTGACCCTGTAATGAAGCGTGAATGATCATCTTGATAACTGATCATCCAAAGATCATCATCACAAAGTTTAAAGTCTGCTTGCCATAAACTGTTGTTGTGTTCTCTTTCAAAACGTTTTGTTCCCCAAGTCTTTCTTGGTTTTGTTATGGGGTTGTTTAGGCCTGCTTGGCAAATTGTGTTATAGACTTGACGATGATTAACGTCTATATGTTTATGATGAAGATGTCCTTCTATTTTGTTTGGTCCCCATTCGTAGCGTTTGCACAATTTTATAATTTTCTCTGTCAGTGATTTTTCAAATTTTGCTCCACAGGGTCGTCCTTTAGGTTTTTCTTTAAGGCCTTCCCATCCACTTGTTTGATAGCGGTTCCACCAGTAATAGAGCATTTTTCGACTGATTCTTGCTTGAACACAAATTGATCTAACCTGTTGTCCTTCAAGTTTTTGTTTAATTATCCACTTTTTTAATTTCTCAATATCGCGATCCAACAAACTCCAACTCTATAACTATATAGAAAGTGTAACCCATTTATTGGATAGAACAAGCCAATGGACGTTCAGAAAGGATTATATGCATTATAAGCAAATTCTTCCTAAGAATTATTGTAGGAGAGAGTGGTGTAACGTGAAAATCGTCAAAAACGTTTTTTTTAGTTTACTCTTTATTTTGTTTTGTCTAATGCTGTTTCCGCTGACTTCCTTTGCAATGGGCGTACCAGTAAATACATTAGAACAGCTACCAACAGTAACCAACTCTTTCGACCCAACTAATATAATCGTTGGCAATAATATAGTGCTGGCACTGGGAGATATAGCCTTGGATGAGGCCTCTTTGTTTGTTGCGATGTGCAGTTTTATTATGACTGTTCTAACGGTCTTTTTTGCTATTATTGCATTCATTGGGTATCGTGAAATTCGGGATATTCGAGAAGTTCATGATGAACTGAAGAGTTCACGTGAAAAGTATGTTAAAACAACCGCCGATATGGACGACTTATGCCGATCTACTGATAACCGAATAACAGACATTGTTGGGCGTTTCGAGAAGGAGGCTCAACTAGTTATGCAAGCGAACAGCTACTTTGCGATAGGTTCTGATTCATTTCGTAACGGTGATTATCATGTAGCAATTATGTATCTAAAAAAATCTTTGGATTATTTTCCGGAGAACACTGATGCTCTTTGTTTTATTGGCCGTGCTTATACGAATGTGGGCGAAACAAACGCAAGTGTCAAATATTTTGAGGATGCTCTTAAAATAGATACTGCGTGTGCCGCGGCATATAGAGGCCTTGCAGCTTGGTGCAGATACACCAATCCAAGTGTCGCTATAGAACATGCAGAAAAAGCTGTTGCTATAGAACCTGAGAATATAGAAATAGTAAATTATTTGGGGCTATTGCTTCGAGACCAAAATAGAATCCCAGAAGCATTAAACGTGCACATACAGGCTTCTGGAATACGGGAACATCCGAATACACATTTCTTTTTAGCGCTTCTATATGTAGCGGATTCCTCGATAGAAGCGGCAAAAAGGTCTATACGGAAAGCAATTGGGCAACATGCAGATGGTGATTATGATATCATTAAAGTTAAACCTGTATGGAAAGTTTTAGCCGATTGGGCCAGTATTTTAATTTTAGATTGTGATTCTGCTAAGACTAATGACCGCGCGGCGGAGTATCTGAAGAAGGTTGCAGTGGAAGCGAAAAACGAAAGGATTAAAAATGTTGTCTTAGGCCACGTCAGTTTTCTTTTGAATGCTCTCAATAAAGATACGCAATACATTACAGAAAGCGAGCAGATAATCAAAAATGCATAAACTAGACAGAAGTTATTTCTTTGAATTTTCTGGTATGCCAAAGTCTGGTAAAACTACTGTTATTGAAAGTGTTAAACATTTCTTCAGAAGGAGCGGGTATCCTGTCAAAAATTTTCGTGGGTATGATAGTCATGTTGCCATTGATAAATCAAACGCTCGGGAGCTAAATTTAATATTAGCTGCACGCGCCGTATCATATGTAGCCATGTATTCCGTTGCTGATTGCAAAGCCAGCCTGCACTTTTTGGATAGAGGACTGTTTGACCGAACTGTTTTTACGGAAATTTCACGTAAGCAGGGTGAAATAAGTGATGATGAAGCAGAAGTCTTAACCCGTTTTTTATTGCTTAAACAAAATCTAAAACATATTGATGGTTTATTTGTTTTTGTAGTTGAACCGAACATAAGTCTAATGAGAGAATACTCAGGAACTCTAATACAGGCACCAGGACGTGTAATGAATAATGACTATTTAGAGAATTTCAAAACTACCCTTCTTGATTGTTATCAGTGCCATAAATCTGGATTCAACAACAATGTACTACTCTCAACAGATGTAACTTCTCCAAAACAGACGGGAAAAATTGTTGCAAAACATATTTGGCAGACAATTGGTCGTGAAATTGATGAATTCCCACTTCTTTGATGCTCGACAACTTGAGTTACTTCTGTCTGCAATGTCGCTTCATATGGAAATTGAAGAACCGCAAATAATACTTGCATTAATCTGTGCGTACATCGCACATTGCGGGAAAGTTGATAAGGCGGGAACCCCCTATTTTGAGCATGTTCTTTCCGTCTATAAAAAGATGGAAACAACCGACGAAAAAATCGTAGCCCTATTACACGATGTTCTTGAAGACTCTAGCATCACAGAAGATAATCTGAGAAACATGGGTTTTTCTGAGAGAATAGTTGAATCAGTAAAAACCCTTACGAGATGTAAAACGCAAACGTACAAAAAATACTTGATTCAAGTGTCTCAGAATCCCATAGCCACAATAGTCAAGCGAGCAGATGTTCAAAATAATATAGATCCGTTACGGCTAGAAAAGTTGAGTAGTAAACTTCAGAAGAGACTGCGAAAGAAATATGAGCTGGCTCTGTTGATATTGGACAATAACTCCGCTTAAATGATTTAGTGAATATTCTGTGCCGTCAATGTTCTATTGATTCGCGATTTCAGCAACAACCCAACCCGCAAGACCAAGACCACCAAAGCAGAAGTGCTTAAAATTGCGAATTGCGGCTCTGTTTCATTGGCTGAAATTGCCAGAATGCCGCGGGTAAGTCCCTTTACAGTAAATAATTTAAAAACATGTACAGAAACATAGAAGGATCGCCGATGATGCTGTGGTATTTTATGGTGACGAATCGGTGGGGTATCCAACAGATTTAACCGATAAGCAAGGGGAATTAATTGAAGAATTTTTTATGATATAACCTTTTTACTTTTTATAGTCCAAAAATCATCGTAATTTTGACGTTTATAACCACCGACAAAGCAACAGAAAAAACAGATTTGCACCAAAAATCTGTTTTAGCGTCAATAAGCCCTACTAAACATGTTAACCTGTAGGGCTACAAACGTTCAGTTGCTATATTCTTATGTTTTTACTATAATTAGACAATTTAGGTAAAGTAAAATGTGACCAAAAACAGGATTTTAGTTTAATCAGTGTGTGGTGCCCTGGAAGGGATTCATTCCCACATGTTCATATAGGCGATTGTGTCAATAATTGCTTTATGTTAAACTATTTGAAACATATTATAAAACAGAAATCGGTAAGTAAAGCTAAAGTTGGTGCCCCATCCGCCAAGATAGACACCAACTTTTCACAAACACCCCCAAGGAGCGTTGCAAACAATAAGTACGCTTAACTTGTATAAAAAGACCACTTATTTACTAGCGTTTATGCTGCCTTTTAAGCTACACTTTATACACCCTTTAAGCCCATCAAACATGCAGCATTCAATGCACCTATCAACGCACAATAACATGTTGCCAACAGTATCCCTTACAAGTGTTAGATCAGAAAAAATAGGTGCGGTGTAGGTGGTGACTGCTAATTTTTTGGTTGTGGGTGAAGTGGTGTTGTCTAGTAGTGGTAAGACGGTAAAGATTCATCATATTCAGCAGAGTAGGCGGGTTTTGGTTGGTCAGGTGAGTCGGCAGGTTTTGCGTGATTTGGTTGAGAAACGGTGCTTAACAGCTCATATTTACAAGTATGAGAACGTAGGCAGTGGCGAGGCAGTTGATAAACAACAACCCTGATTTTGCCTTGTTGAGGGTTGCTGCTGAAGTCTGGTTTGAAGATGGCGCATCCATAATTCCCGTGCACATACATGAGGTTGCAGATCTGCAAACGGGTTGTTATAGTAAGGATTGTGGGTTTGCTAATTGGGGCAGATGGATAAGGCAGAAGCAGACTAAAGAAGAATTCCAAAACTTAAATTGGAGTGGTTGTAATGGTTTTGCTATAATTTTAGGCTACCAAGATAATGACGGTTACTACTTGTCTGTTGTTGATTTTGATCCTAAATGCAGTCTTGTAAAACCAGTTTATGATGAACAAGTTTATCATGGGGATGCTTTGCAGTATGAGAAAGCGGTTAAGCAGTATGAAGTAAAGCTTGCGCAACATGATGTGGCTGTGGAGAAAGGCAAACAACTATTAGCAGACCTCCCAACAACAAGAATTGAACACACTGTTAACGGTGGCTGTCATGTTTTGTTCAAAAGCAACAGACCTGTAGCGACTGTAAAATCCATTCACAACATCTGTAAGGTGGAAGTATTAACCGAAAAACAACTCTGCATCATGGCACCCTCATTTGGCTACAAACTTGAACATAGCGAAATAGCCATAGTTGAGGACTTTAACCAGTTTTTTCAAGACTTATGCCTAAAACATGGTCTATCTTTTGGTAGCGATGTTTCCTGTACTCAAAACCTGAAGGTTACCCAAGAAAATCTGCAACCCACGCAACGTCTGCAACAGCAACAAATTGTGCTGTCTGAGGATAAAATACAGCAAATAGTAGAGGTGTTTGCATCTGTTTGGACACAAGGCAACAGACATAACTTAACCACAGCTTTTTGTGGTTGGTTCATAAAGCAAAATGTTGCTAAGGAGTCTGCTCTTAAGCTTGTTGGAAGGCTATGTTGTGCTGCAAATACAAGTAACGCAGATGCGTCTGTTTTTCTAAAAAATGTGCATTACCAGTACGCAAACAGAGTAAACAAGCCTGATTTGAAAGGTTGGACTGGACTACTGCAAGTCTATCAACAGGCTACTGGACAGGAAATACCTCTTGAAGTACAGGAAAAACTCTCCAAAGACATAACAACCGATGGTAACAGAAAGCTGTTGAAGAAAGAAAAATCTGATAAATCTCAGATGAGTGTTCAACTCTACAATTTAGCATTAAGCAACGGCGTTAAGCTGTTTCAGGATCAGCACGGCATAGGCTACGCCCAAGTGCCTCTTGCAGTGCAGCAGACAAAACGTGTTTCTCAAGATGTTGAGGCTGGTCTGGGTTATGAGCTTACTCGTTTGGTTGATGGTCGGTTTGAGGATTATTTGATGCATCTCTGCTACACTTCAACAGGGTGTATTCCTTATAGGGATGCGGTTAGGCAGGCTATTGCGGTTTTGAATTATGATGCGACCCGTAAAGAAAAAATCAGGTTGTCTAATAGGGTGGCTTGGGATCCAAGTGGAGACGGATCTATATGGGTGGACACCGCAGATAAACAAAACAGAGCCTATCACATAACAAAAGAGGGATGGTTTCTTACAGCAGAGGTGCCTATACTTTTCCAGCGCCATCAACACCAACAAGCTCTCCCCATTGCAACGGCGAACGGTGGTGTAGAAAAGTTACTGCCGTTCATAAACGTGGGTAATCATCGAAACAACAAGACAAGCCAACACCAACAACTACTCTTAATTGTGCAAACAGCAAGCTATCTCATTCCCGACATACC
>JAISPR010000132.1 GCA_031274765.1 Nitrososphaerota archaeon
TTCATCCATGCGCACATTCATTCTTGCCCACGCATCGCCTTCAGTGTAAACAATTTCTTTAAATGGAATCTCATCATATATTTCGTAGGGCGCATCTTTACGTATATCAATATCACATCCCGAAGCCCTTGCAACAGGTCCAACAACGCATTGCTTTAACGCATCTTCTCTTGTGAGTGTACCAATACCTTTCATACGTAATTTCAGTGAAGGCTCATTTGCATAGATTTGCCTGTAGAAAGGTAACCTCTTTCTTAAATCAGACATCACAACCTTAATTTTAGGAATGTCATAATCATGGATGTCCCGTCTCACTCCACCAATTGCCATTAATGAGGATAAAACCCGGTTACCCCCTGTTAATTCGATCATATCCATAATTGGCTCGCGATCTCTCCAGAAGTACTGAAAAATAGTCTCATACCCAATTTCTAGCGCTGTATGACCTAAACATAGTAAGTGACTGTGCAGTCTGTTGAGTTCAAGTGTTATGACTCGGAGATATTTAGCCCGCTCTGGAACCTCAGCTTTTAGCAACTTTTCGGCGGCTCCGACAAAACCATAAGCATGGCATGAGTTACAGATACCACATATTCGTTCAACCAAATAGATGCCTTGGAGATAGGTTCGAGATTCAGCAGCTTTTTCGATGCCTCTGTGCACATAACCTATACGAGGCTGAATATCAGTCACTGTCTCACCCTGGGCAATAATGGAAAATTTTTCTGATTCACATAAGGCTGGATGCTGAGGCCCAACAATAATCTTAACCAGTTGCCGATCTTTGGGCATGGTGTTTAGCTCTGACTGAGAAGCGGGCACCAGTTTAACCTCATTTGCTTTCACGTCTTTTCTTAGCGGAAAAACGTTCTCAGGCCAATTCTCTGAGAGCAAAAGCCTGCCAGGGCTAGGGTGGCCTTCAACATGTACACCAAGTAAGTCAGTTACTTCTCTCTCATGAAAAGCAGCACCAGGTATTAAATCGGTTATAGTTTCAATTTTTGCATTCTCTTTTGGAACTTCCACTCTAACGGTGATAAATTCCTCAGAGAGACAAATATGATAAAGAACCCCAATGTTAACGCCGAGGTCTATGCCAGTGATTGCAGTAAGATAGGACTTCTTGTCTGCACCAAGCATAGCTCTAATCGCATCTTTGTTTATCAGCCTCTACTTGAATGGTTGCTGTACCGCATTTTTCTCTTTGAATTTGGTATTGACTTCCTTTAAGGCTCATTTCTAATACTTCAAGTATACTTAGTTTAGTTTCCACTATTTTTTCCGCCCCTTATTTTGGATGATTTTGTGTTTTAGAATTAAAGTTAACAAACTATACATATAAAAAGTGTCCCAGGGATCGTTTACTTGGTTAATTAGGCACTCAATATCGGTATTAGTTATTTGCTCTTTTTCTGCGGGATGAAACATCAATGCTATTGCAGCTACAGTGCTATCTCCCGCTTCTGGTTGGTTAGGCGTTGCACCACCAGAACCAGTACATGTCACAGCAACTTGGCGTTATTTATCGATTTGATTGGCGGTGGACAGCCGGGCAAATAATAGTCCACAGGTATTGGTTGGGTTAATGTTTTTACTGTGTCATAGAAACTTGGGAGTCTTAGGGGTCCCTCTTTTA
Organism: Nitrososphaerota archaeon; assembly: GCA_031274765.1. GTDB lineage: Archaea > Thermoproteota > Bathyarchaeia > Bathyarchaeales > Bathycorpusculaceae > Bathycorpusculum. The sequence continues at coordinate 1,637 of JAISPR010000132.1, forward strand.
GCGTTGGTTGCGTTTGCGGTTTGACGGTAGGGGGAGACTGTCTAAAAACTAGATTTTTTTGTGTTTTTGGCGGAAACGGGCGGAGAAAAACAGTTCTTTTCTTGTTTTCTTGGGATTTTTGCTAGTTTTCGGACAGTCTATGGGGTTATCATTGGGTTTACAACCCACGCATGCGGCAGTTAAGATTTGTTCTCTGTTATACACGTTAGTTAATCCGGGAATTGAATTTTTGTGAACATACAAACCAAAGGCAGCTATAATTTTGGATTTTCGTCTTAAGAGTTTAGCCGTTTGTTCTTGTTCTGAACGGCGGATTGATCTGTTGAAGCAGGGGATATCGATGTTATTATCAGGTATTGCTTCAATATCTTTGTTGACCGCTTTGACTACAGAGAGGATTTTTTCGTTGATATCCAAGACCGCTATTTCACAACCACCGCAACGTGCAGCCCAATAAAGGCTATTGTTTGCCGCATTAAGCATGCAAGTATTGAATTATAGGCTATGTCATGATGTAAATCGTATTAAAATACATAACTATATCTAGCTTTTGGCTCATGCTTGCTCGGAAGTGAATAGCATGCCACTGTTAAAGGTTTTTCGCCATGGACGACATTGTCTTTTCCGGAAATTATTTCACTTTTTGGGCTTAGCATATTATTCATTACTTCATCACACCCACATCATCAAAACAACCAGCGCTTAAACAAATGTCAAAAAATTACTCCACAATCTAACTAACAAATATAGTCAAATCACAAACCACAAAAAATAAAAGGGCGCCTAAAAAACACCCAAGACCAAAATAACCACAAAATAAACCACAACCACTCAAAAATCCCAGACGGTCTGAAAAATAGTAAAATCTCAGAAAATAAAAAAGGGCAGGCCGCGATATATAAATTCGTTAACTACAAGAAAACTGATTTATCTTTCTGTATCCATCAGGGTAGGCAATTAACAATGTCGGTGTCAAATATGAATCCAGAAAATTATACTAAAGAACAACTTTGGCAACTACTCGTAGAAACAGTTCACGCATCAATCATGTACCCCACCCATAAAACCTACACCCGCGATACCATTCTACTAACCCAAAAAAACATCACCGCCTCAGAACTCACAGAACGCTTAGGTATGCCGCTTGGTGAAGCCTTGGTCATCCCTTGGTGAATTAGCCCAAGACAAACAAACAGAGAACCAACCACAAACATAGGAACTGTATAAAAATAATTTGTAATAATGGTCGGGAATTGCATGTATTTTCAGCAAAAATAATTATGCATTATTTTTGTACAGTTCATAGCAAAATGCAGACTGTACAAAAAGTTAAAACAACACTGCTAAACATTATAGATTGCGGCACTCCTTCACCTATTGCTGTATGTAGGGTTTGGTTAATTTTATGAGTTTTATGCAACTTGAATGTATAAATTTTATAGCACAACATAATGTTTAGTATCTATTCAATCACAAACAGGGGGTTGATTTAACATTAAACACCAGGGCATTATTTTTGAGGATGAAAAACAAAAACATAATTAAAATATACAAACAGCAAAATTCACGTTTACAATAATTTTGTATAGTTGAGTTTTAATTTTAAAAATAAAATTATATCACATTTTTTGTAACTGCACAGTTACCCAAAAACCCAAACAAAATCAGGCAGGGATAAACAAATAACACAACACCCAGTTGCGCATTTAACACTAAGAATTAATTCGAAAATAACGTCAAACCAATAACAGATCCCAAGCGTTGGAAAATATTGCCGCTGGATGATAAATGGTACAAGATTGGTTAATTGGTCTAAGCGTTAATTTTGGTAAAATGTTTGAACTATGATTAAGGTTTTTATTCTTTCAGTTTATTATTGTGCTGGAGAAAAGTTGACCTATCGTTTGACCCAAGCGGTTTCTGTTCACGGGTGTAGTTGTAAACTGCCCCAGCATCAACTAGTGGAGCTTCTTGCTCAAGCAGGGTTATCAAGTAATTTGGGTACTGAGGTTTTAGCGGGATTGGGAGAAAACAGTAGTGTAATTCAAATTGCACCAGATCTTGCAATTTTAAACACACTGGATTTTTTTACTCCGATGGTTAATGAACCTGAATTACAGGGTAGAATTGCGGCGAGCAATGTAACAAGTGACATATATACATTGGCAGTAAGCAAAATTGTTAGCATACTAGTTATCATGGCTTATCCTGAGGATATGCCAATGGAACTTGCCAGTGGTATGCTCAGGGGGTTTAATGATTTTTGTTGTGAAATAGGCGCTCCAGTTATAGGTGGGCATACGGTCCAAAACCCGTGGCCTCTTATTGGTGGTGGGGCCACAGGTATTGGAGATCCTAAACAGCTCATCTATACTAAGGGGGCTAAACCGGGCGATCGTTTGTTTCTTACTAAACCGTTAGGGATTGCTCCGGCTATGGCTGCTTATCGTTTATGTAAAGATAATGTGGGCAGAGATTTTTTAAAAAATATATCCAGTGAGTTCGTTGAAGAGATAGTTAATCAAGCGATAGCTAATATGATTACTCCAAATAAATCTGTTGCTGAAGTTATGCAGAAAATTTCGGTTCATGCGGCTACAGATATTACGGGTTTTGGGCTCAAAGGGCATGCGATGAATATGGCGCGTTTAAGTGGGGTTGATATTGTTATTGATAAGCTTTGGGTTATTCAGGGAACGCCTATTTTGTCAGAGGTTTTTGGGTATCCGCTTTTGAGTGGAGAATCAAAAGAAACAGCGGGGGGGATATTGATAGCTGTTGCTAAGGAGAATGCGGATGATTTGCAAAGTGAACTGTTCAGATATGGGGTTAAACATATGGAAGTGGGTTATGTTATGTCGGGTAATGGAAATGTGCGAGTTTTAAAGAGTGTTAAAGTAATTGAGACTTAATTCTATGTTGATGGCTCTGATTAATTGTTGATGGTTCGGTATTGTTTTGGGTGATCAAGTGTTATGTGGTGTTAGGGTGTAGTGGAAGGTTGTGGCTTGGCAGTTTGTTTAGGGGGGTTGTGGAAGGGTTATGTGTAGGGAGGGACTGTCTAAAAACTAATTTTGTGTTTTGGCGGAAACGGACGGAGAAAACAGTTGTTTTCTTGGTTTTCTGGGATTTTTGTTAGTTTTTGGACAGTCTGGGGGTGGTTGTGGAGGGTTGTTTGTTTTTGGGTAAGAAGCTGAATTATTAAAAAATAATTTGTGGTGGGCCAGAGCGAATAAATAGGTCCTTCCAAAAATCCCATTTCAGAAAACTAAGCAACAGAGTTGCAGTGTTTTTAGCAGGTGTTTTTTGGAAAATGTAGGTTTGGAGGTTGCCAATAGTAAGCAAGTGATGTTTAAAGCGGCGTAGAGGTGTTTGGACCAAAATTCACATATAGTATATTATACTGTAAATAGTGTGAGTAAAAAGGAGAAAATAATTGTGGCAAGACCGATAAATCCAAACGCACAATACACCATAAAACCCCACACTACCCACAATCACACCTATGCCAGTACCCAACCCCCCTACATCGATTCAAAAACAGGCAAAAAGAAATACAAATATAAACACTGGGGAACCGTAGACCAAAATAAAAAATTCATCCCCAATAGCACTTATCATCTAACTCCATTCCAAGAACGTGCCAAACTCATCTTTCCCAAAGACTGGGACCTAAGCGCAATAACAGCCAATCAAATCTAAACAATTCGATTCTCAAAAAACTACCAACGTGTATTCAATTTAAATTTTCAATACATATTAACTTTTTATATCAAAATAAAATAAGATTGACCATATTCATAAAACACAAAAAACCTCCAAAGACACAAAACGACAAGTGCACAAAGACACAAAACGACAACCAACGCCGACAAATAAATACCACAAAGCACCAAACAACCCACAAGAAGCTTTAACTGTCCAAAACTAATAAGTCACAACTCAAAAAAAGAATTATACCGCTCGTTAAATCAAAATGCAAGACAAAGTTTTAGATGTTAGCCGCGCAAATAATTACACAAACCAGCCACACTGATGCAGGTTAAACCAATTATGATGCAAGATTTAAGAGTGTAGATATTTTCCCAGTTATACCAGGTAGTTTAAGATTCAGACTGCGCAAAAAGTCAAAAAACAATGGCACTAAACGCTGCAGATAGCGCATATCGCCTCATTTATTGCTGTATGTAGTGGTCTTGGTGAATTTTATCGAGTTTTTGCGCAGTC